>NZ_CP136946.1:1581898-1898278 GCF_050916355.1 Jeongeupia wiesaeckerbachi | reverse complement strand
TCGAAGCCACCGAAGGCTTGATCGTCATCATCGAAATACCGAACCCTGAACTTCCGATGATCCTCACGCTGGCGGTCAATGGCACCGATGTGCTCGGCCAAGTGCTCTATCAGGCGCGGCGCGCCGCCAAAGGACTGGAACACCCCTGACCGGCCGTTGCCACCGTCGCCGGCAATGGCTGATTTCCATCATTTGCAAATGCAATAACAAGGAGAGCAAAAAAACCTGGCCATATACCCAAGGTGATTAGATGCGACAGCAATTGTTACTGAATGAGTATCCCGATTCGACCGAACGGGCATTGATATATTCACACAAGCAAAGAGGAATCGACGATGGCAGATATGCAGCAATCGCTGGAAGCGCTTTTGGGTCTGGAAGGCGCAATGGCCGCCGCTGCGGTCGACTTCAAAAGCGGCATGCTTTTGGGCAGCACCGGCAGCGGCGTGGATCTGGAGCTGGCCGCGGCGGGCAATACCGAGGTGATCCGCGCCAAACAAAAAACCATGTCCTCGCTGAAACTGAATGACAAGATCGAGGACATTCTGATTACCCTGGGCCGGCAATACCACATCATTCGCCCGCTGACGAAACACGAAGGCGTGTTCCTGTACTACGTGCTGGACAAGGGCAAGGCCAATCTGGCGCTGGCCCGTCGGAAACTGCTCGAAGCCGAAGGCGAGCTGACGATCTGACACCTCAAGGCAGGCATGCCGGCCACGTACTGCGTGGCCGTTTCCGTTTTGGAAGCGCCCCCTTCGGCGGCGGTGCCCGCGTAGTTGGCCCGAGCCGATCGGATCAGCCCGGCAGGACGACCTTGGCGTAACACGCCTTGGCCATGTCGCGCACGTCCACGGTCAGTTGCACCGGGCCATGGCCGGCCGGCAAGGTGGACTGCAACGCGGCGGAAATCTGCACGCTCAGCGCCTGTTTTTGCGCATCGGTCCTGCCGCTGAGCAAGGACACCTGCACATGCAAAAAGGCGGTTTCGGTGTCGCCGGTGCCGACCAGGTGGTCGTCCAGCTTGCAGGCGCGGCTCTTGATGTCGGATTCACCGAACAGACCTGAATCGAACATCGCCTGCCCCAGGATGCGCAGCGCGCGCGATGCGTCATAAGCAGCGAGGTTCTGCGTGTATTCCAGGCTCAGGTGCGGCATATCGTGTCCTTTGAAGTGGTTATCCGTGTCGCGAACGGACGGCGAATGCCCCTCCCGCAACGCGAAGCAGGCCCAAGCCTAGCAGTTGCACGTGTGGCTCGCCTTCAATCCCAGTAACCGGGCGCAGCATAGATCGCCTTGAGGTGATCGACGAAGTGGCGTACCCGTTGTGGCAGATGCTTGCGCTGCGGCATCACCGCATAAACCGGATAATCCGGCGCCGAGTAGGCATCGAGCACCGTGACCAGCCGGCCTTCGCTGACGTCGCTGCGCACTTCCCACAGTGAACGCCAAGCCAGCCCGTAACCCCGCAACGCCCATTCGTGCAGCACCGCGCCGTCGTTGCATTCGAGCACGCCTTGCACCCGCCAGTTGATCAGTTCGTCAGCAACGCGGAACGTCCAGCCTCGGCTCTGGCTGGCGCCGAGCGACAGGCAGTCGAAGCGGACCAGATCGTCCGGCGTCTTCGGGATGCCGCGTTCGGCCAGATAGCTCGGCGACGCGACGACAACGCGGCGGTTTTCGGCCAGTCGCACCGCAACCAGGTTCGAGTCGGCCAGTTCGCTGATCCGGATCGCGCAATCGACGCGTTCGCCCAGCAGATCGACCAGCCGGTCGGACAGGTCGAGCGTCACTTTCAGACCGGCGTGTGCGCGCTGGAAGGACGCGATGTGCGGCGCAACGTGGCGACGGCCGAAACCGGCCGGCGCCGTTACGCGCAGGTGGCCGCGCACGCGCGCGCTGCCCGAGGCAACGGCGGCTTCGGCCTCGTCAAGCTCGGCCACGATGCGCTGGCCGTCCTCGAAGAACGCACTGCCTTCCTGCGTCAGCGTGATCCGCCGTGTCGTGCGGACCAGGAGCTTGGCGCCGAGCCTTTCCTCCAGCGCGTCAAGTCGTCGGCCGATCACCGCCGGCACCACGCCCTCATCGCGCGCAGCCGCCGACAGGCTGCCGAGATTAACCACGGCAATAAACGTCTGAAGCTGTTTGAGCGCGTCCATTATGTACTTAAAAGTAAAAGAACCTATCGCATTCTAGGGCTTTTTTGTCGCCATTGCGGCGTCTAGACTGGGTGCACTGCAACACACATCCCTAGATCACGAGGAGCACGCAATGAGCCAGCAATTGCCGCAAGGCGTTCAGATCCACGCCCCGATTTCCGACGACTTCGCCGCCATCCTGACGCCGGAAGCGCTGGCCTTCGTTGCCAAGCTGCACCGCGCCTTCGAAGGCCGCCGCCAGGAGCTGCTGGCGCGCCGCGTGCTGCGCCAGCAGGAACTCGACGCCGGCAAGCGCCCCGATTTCCTCGCCGAGACCGCGCACATCCGCGCGGGCGAGTGGCAGATCGCACCGGTACCGGCGGATCTGGCCTTGCGCCGCGTCGAGATTACCGGCCCGGTCGAAAAGAAGATGATCATCAACGCGCTGAACTCGGGCGCGGACAGCTATATGACCGACTTCGAGGATTCGAACACACCGAACTGGGCCAACCAGATCCACGGGCAGATCAACCTCAAGCAGGCGGTGCGCCGTACCCTCGCCTTCCGCAACGAGGCCGGCAAGGAGTACCAGCTCAATGCCAAGATCGCCACGCTGGTGGTACGCCCGCGCGGCTGGCACCTCGACGAGAAGCATGTCACCGTCGACGGCGCGCGCGTCTCCGGCGGCCTGTTCGACTTCGCGCTGTTCCTGTTCCACAACGCCGAGGAGCAGCTGGCACGCGGCACCGCGCCGTATTTCTATCTGCCGAAGATGGAATCGCACCTCGAAGCGCGGCTGTGGAACGACACCTTCGTGCTGGCGCAGGACGAACTCGGCCTGCCGCAAGGCACGATCAAGGCCACGGTGCTGATCGAGACCATCCTCGCCGCGTTCGAGATGGAAGAAATCCTTTACGAACTGCGCAACCATTCGGCCGGGCTCAACGCGGGCCGCTGGGACTACATCTTCAGCTGCATCAAGAAGTTCAAGACCGACCGCGACTTCTGTCTCGCCAACCGCGCGCAGATCACCATGACCGTGCCCTTCATGCGCGCCTACGCGCTGAATCTGGTCAAGACCTGCCACAAGCGCGGCGCACCGGCGATCGGCGGCATGAGCGCGCTGATCCCGATCAAGAACGACCCGGAAGCCAACGACAAGGCAATGGCCGCCGTGCGTGCCGACAAGACGCGTGACGCCGGCGACGGCTTCGACGGTGGCTGGGTGGCCCACCCGGGCCTGGTGCCGATCGCGATGGAAGAATGGGTCAAGGTACTCGGCGAGCGGCCGAACCAGTTCGACAAGCAGCGCCCCGACGTCGCCGTCACCGCTGCCGACCTGCTGAACTTCCAGCCGGAGACGCCGATCACCGAGGCCGGCCTGCGGATGAACATCGACGTCGGCATCCAGTACCTTGGCTCGTGGCTCGCCGGCAACGGCTGCGTGCCGATCCACAATCTGATGGAAGATGCGGCAACGGCGGAAATCAGCCGCTCGCAGGTCTGGCAGTGGATCCGTACGCCCAAGGGCGTGCTCGACGACGGCCGCAAGGTCAGCGTCGATATGGTGCGCAGCATGATTCCGGAGACGCTCGACGCGATCCGCGCCGAGCACGGCGAAGCGGCCTTCAACGCCATGCCGTATACGCAGGCGGCGCAGATCTTTGAAACCATGAGCACCAGCGATGATTTCGCCGAGTTCCTGACCCTGCCGCTGTACGAAAAGCTCTAAAGTGCCAATCTAAGCCTGGGCAATCGCAAAAAACGGCACCCTCTGGTGCCGTTTCTATTGCGCGCGAGAACCGCGGTCAATGCACGATCAGTACACCGACGGCTGCCCTTCCGGCCGGTGCTTGAAACGCTTGTGCACCCAGTAATACTGCTCGGGCAGCCGGCGCACCTGCGTTTCCAGAAACGCGTTCATCGTCCGCGCGTCGGCGACAACATCGCGGCTCGGATAGTCGGCCAGCGGTTCGAAGATCCGCAGCTTGTAGCCGCGGTAGTCGGGCAGTACTTCGGTGACGAAGGGCACGACCCGTGCGCCGCTCAGCTTTGCCAGTCTGGACACCGACGTCAGCGTGCACGCCTCGACGCCGAAAAACGGCACGAAGGCCGAATTGAGTACGCCGAAATCCATGTCCGCCGCCAGCATCACCGGTACGCCGCGCCGCAGGCATTCGAGCGAAGCGCGGGCGCTGTCGGCGCGCGAAATCATTTCGGCGCCGAAGCGACCGCGCTGTGTTTTGGCCAGCGCGTCGAACAAGCGGTTCGACATCGGCGTGTACAGCGACGCGACCGGCAGTTGCGATGAGTAACGCATCGAACCGGCTTCGATCGCGACAAAGTGGAAGCCGAGGAAAATCGTCGGCGGCGCCGCCGGGTCGTGCAGGTCGATGGCGCTGTCGAGCGCAATCAGCTGCGCCATTTTCCGGGCGTCGCCAAACCACTGGAAACCACGCTCGAGGTAGCTGCGGATCACATGGCAGATGTGTGCCTTGGCCAGCGCCTCGCGTTCGGCGTCGTCCATGTCCGGAAAACACAGGCGCAAGTTCACATGCACGATGCGTTTGCGCGATGTCGGCAACCGGTAGAGCGCGAGCCCAAGCGCATGGCCGAGGCGCGCGACGACGCCATAGGGCAGACAGGCCAGCAGCCGCAACAGGCCCAGGCCGAAATAAAAACCGATCTTGCGTGTCAAACCTTGCTTCCTGCGGGCGCTCCCATCGGCGCCGCCAGCCCAAAACAACGCCGGGCCAGCATACGCGGATTCGCTACACCTTCTGCGAATTAATTGCATTGATTCACCGCAAGATGATCTGCGGCAAACCGCGCCCCGCGATGGCACAAAATCACCGATGATGCGGCATGCCCAACCGGAACCGGACGCCCATGGCCGACGCTCGCCGCATCACCCCGCTGTTTTCGCTCTTTCCTTTCCTGCGCCCCTATGCGGGCCGCTGGCTGCTGGCCTTCACCGCGCTCGCAGTCGCCGCCGGCGCCACGCTGGCGCTGCCGGTGGCGTTCCGCTATCTGATCGACCTCGGCTTCTCGCCCGGCCATCGTGGCCAGATCGACCGCTACTTCATTGCGCTGTTCGGGGTGTCGCTGGTGCTGGCGGCGGCAACCTCGCTGCGCTTCTACCTCGTCTCGTGGCTGGGCGAGCGCATCACCACCGACCTGCGCCGCGCCGTCTACGAACACGTTCTGGGCATGAGTCCGCAGTTTTTCGAAACCACCCAGACCGGCGAAGTCCTGTCGCGACTGACCACCGACACCACGCTGATCCAGACCGTCGTCGGCACCAGCCTGTCGATGGGGCTGCGCAATTTCTTCCTGTTCACCGGCGGCACGGCGATGCTGATCATCACCAGCCCGGTGCTCTCGAGCTACATTCTCGTGACGCTGGTCGCCGTCATCGTGCCCATCCTCGTGTTCGGTCGGCGGGTGCGCAAGCTGTCGAAAGCCAGCCAGGACCGCGTCGCCGACGCCAGCGCGCTCGCCGGCGAAGTCCTCAATGCGATGCCGACGGTGCAATCGTTCACGCAGGAGCCGTTCGAGAACGCCCGCTTCGGCCGCGCGGTCGAGACCGCCTTCGGCACCGCGCTGGCCCGGATCCGTGCCCGCGCCTGGCTCACCGCGATGGTCATCGTGCTGATGTTCGCCGCCGTGGTGTTCGTGCTCTGGCTCGGCGCGCAGGCGGTGCTGGCCGGCACGATGAGCGCCGGCGAGCTGTCGCAATTCATCCTTTACGCCGTCGTCACCGCCGGCGCGGTCGGTGCGATCGCCGAAGTCTGGGGCGACCTGCAACGCGCCGCCGGCGCCACCGAACGGCTGCTGCAACTGCTCGGCACGCGCTCACCGGTACAGGACGCGGCCGAACCGCAGCCCCTGCCGGACAACCAGCTCGGCATCGAATTCGACGCCATCGACTTCGCCTACCCGTCGCGCCCCGATACGCCGGCGCTCGCCGGCCTGTCGCTGCATATCCGGCCGGGCGAGCACATCGCGCTGGTCGGGCCTTCGGGCGCCGGCAAGACGACGCTGTTCCAGCTCTTGCTGCGCTTTTACGAACCACAGGCCGGCACCGTCCGGCTCAACGGCGTCGACACCGGGGATCTGTCGATGGCGACGCTGCGCCGGCATATCGGCGTGGTGCTGCAGGAGTCGGTGATTTTTGCCGGCAGCGTCGCCGACAACATCCGCTACGGCCGGCCCGACGCGACGCAGGCCGAGATCGAACAGGCGGCTGAAGCCGCGGCAGCGGCCGGTTTCATCGCCGAGTTGCCTCAGGGTTACGACACCTTCCTTGGCGAGCGTGGCGTGCGGCTGTCAGGCGGCCAGCGTCAGCGCATCGCCATTGCCCGGGCGATCCTGAAAAACCCGCCTATCCTGCTGCTCGACGAAGCGACCAGCGCGCTCGACGCCGCCAGCGAGCGGCTGGTGCAGCAGGCGCTCGACAACGCCGCGCACAACCGCACGACGCTGGTGATCGCGCACCGGCTGGCGACGGTGCTGGAAGCCGACTGGATCGTCGTGCTCGAGCACGGCCGCATCGTCGCCCAGGGCCGGCATGTCGATCTGCTGCACAGCTCGCCGCTATACGCGCAGCTCGCGGCGCTGCAGTTCGGCGATCCGGCCCGACCGGTCGAAGCACGCGAGAAACTGTCATGAATATTCGATTTCACTGATATGTTGCTTGCCAACAACCCCAATGGCCGAAGTCAGACCGGCCGATTAGAATCGCGTCGCCTGCCTTCACGCGTGTCCCGGCCATGAAACTGATCAGCTCGCTCACCAGCCCTTTTGGCCGCAAGGTCCGCATCGTGCTTGCCGAAAAGCACATCGACTACCAGTTGGTCGAGGATTCGCCGCACGACCCGGACAACCAGATCGCTGCGCAGAACCCGCTTGGCAAGGTGCCGGTCCTGCTGCTCGACGACGGCAAGCCCTTGTACGACTCGAGCGTGATCGTCGATTACCTCGACCAGATCTCGCCGGTCGGCAAACTGATTCCCGCCGATCACCGCCAGGGCATCAGCGTCAAACGCTGGGAAGCGCTCGCCGACGGGATCACCGACGCGGCCATACTGGTCGTGATGGAATCGCGCCGTCCGCCGGCGCAGCAGAGCGCCGAGTGGTCTGCCAAGCAACGCGCCAAGGTCGATCGCGGGCTTGAGCGCGTCGCCGCCGATCTCGCCGAACGCAAGTGGTGTACCGGCGACAGCTTCACGCTGGCCGACATTGCCGTCGGCTGCATGCTCGGCTACCTCGACATGCGCTTTCCGGATTTGCAATGGACGACCTTGCACCCGAATCTGGCCGAGCTGCGCGCCCGCCTCGACGCCCGGCCTTCGTTTGCCGATACCCGGCCACCGGCGGTCTGAGCCGCTCCTGCCAAAAAAAGGGCGCCATTGGCGCCCTTTTTTCATGGCCTAGGCCTGCACGCGCTTGCGCTCGCGCGTCCTGCCCGAGTTGAGGAAGCTGGCGATATAGTCCTGCGACACTTCGCCGTTGTAGCGACCATCGGCGTCAAGCACCGGCATCCAGGTCAGGTTGTGTTCGTACAACTTGGACAGCACCACGCGCAGATTCTCGTCCGGCGCCGACGTGGCGGCAAAGGGCTTGAGCTTGTCGGCGCACACGCCTTCAGCCGCCTTGGCATCCTTGCGCTGCACATAGCCCAGCGGCTTGCCGTCGGCATCGACCACGGCCAGATAGCGGAAATCGTTGTCGTCCATCACGCCGAAAGCCTGACTCAGCGGCATATCCAGCGTCGCGGTATGCGCTTCCTGCGCATCGGCGACATCGCCGGCCTGCACCAGCAACAACCGTTTCAGCGTCCGGTCGTGACCGACGAAGGACGCTACGAACTCGTCGGCCGGCTTGGCAAGGATTTCATCAGCCCCGGCGCACTGGACGATCTGGCCCTGACGGAACACGGCGATCCGGTCGCCGAGCTTGATCGCCTCGTCGATATCGTGGCTGACCAGCATCACCGTCTTGCCGAGCTGGCGCTGCATCAGCAGGAATTCGTTCTGGATCTGCTCGCGGTTGATCGGGTCGACCGCGCCGAAGGGCTCGTCCATCAGCAGCACCGGCGCATCGGCCGCCAGTGCGCGGATCACGCCGATCCGCTGCTGCTGGCCGCCGGACATTTCCTTCGGATAGCGATGCAGGAAGCGGTTCGGATCGAGCGCAACCATGCTCATCAGCTCGCGCGCGCGTTCGCGGCAGCGCTTTTTGTCCCAGCCGAGCATGCGCGGCACGATGGTGATGTTGTCCTCGATCGTCATGTTCGGGAACAGGCCGATCTGCTGGATCACGTAGCCGATATTGCGGCGCAAGGTCACGGTATCGATGCCGGCGGTGTCTTCGCCATTGATCAGCACCTGGCCCGAGGTCGGCTCAATCAAGCGGTTGATCATCTTCATCGTCGTCGTCTTGCCGCAGCCCGACGGACCGAGCAGCACGCAGATTTCACCTTCGGGGACGACGAGGTTGACGTCGTTGACGGCGTTGAACGGCTGGCCGTTCTTCTGGATGAATTGTTTGGTGAGGTTCTTGAGTTCGATCATCAGCGGATTCCTTTCGGGGTCAGTACACGCTGCAGACGAAGCAGCACCTGGTCCATCACGACGGCGAGCAGGCTCACCACGACGGCGCCGGCAATCAGCTTGCGGATATCGCTCTGACTGATGCCATGCAGGATCAGCGTGCCGATCCCGCCGGCGCCGACGATGGCGGCAATCGCCATCACGCCGATATTGAGGACGACGGCGGTCCGGATGCCGCCAAAGATCAGCGGCACCGCCAGCGGCAGTTCGACCCATTTGAGTCGCTGCCAGAAGGTCAGGCCGATACCGCGGCCGGCCTCGCGCACGCCGGGATCGACCGTCGTCAGCGCGGTATGCGTATTGCGCACGATGGGCAGCAGCGAATACAGAAAGGCCGCGGTCACCGCCGGCACCGCGCCGATGCCCTGACCGATCAAGGAGAACAGCGGAATCATCAGGCCGAACAGGGCGATTGCCGGAATCGTCAGCACCAGCGTCGCCAGACTCAGCACCACGCCGGCCAGCGACTTGAAGCGCACGATCAGCACACCGAGCGGCACGCCAATCAGCACCGCCAGACCGACTGCGATGCCGACCAGCATCAGATGCTGCTTGGTCAGGCCGAGAATGAACGGCAGGCTGTGCCAGAGATAGGCGGCGGTTTGATTCAAGGTTTCCATCAGATCAGCCCCTTCTCGCGCAAGAACTCGGCGGCGACGTCGTCAACGGGGCGGTGGTCGATGTCGACCTTGGCGTTCAGCGCCGACATCGTCTCGTTGTCGAGCAGCGCCGAGAGCGTATTCAGCTCGCCCGCCAGCCCCGGATGCTGCGCCAGCACCTCCGCGCGCACGACCGGCGTCGCGGCATAGCTCGGGAAATAGTGCAGATCGTCCTCAAGCACCAGCAGGTCGAAGCCCTGCACCCGGCCGTCGGTGGTGTAGACGAGGCCGGCATCGACAAAGCCGTCGCGGATTGCGTTGTAGACGAGGCCCGGATCCATCTGGCGGATCTGCGGCCGGGTCAGCGCAAACTTGTAGAGCGCCTGCATCGGCTTGAGGCCGTCGGAACGACCGGCGAACTCCATGTCGAAGCCAAGCTGCCAGCGCTGGCCGGCCTGGGCTGCAGCGCCCATTTTGGCCACCAGATCGGACACGCTGTGAATACCTTCGGCTTCGGCGCGATCGCGCTTCATCGCCAGTGCATAGGTATTGTTCAGCGGCGCCGGGTTCAGCCAGGTCAGGCCATTGGGCTCGTCGAGCCGCTTGACCGTCGCATACGCGTCGGCATCGCTCATCCGCTCGCTGATGTGGTTGTAAATGATCAAGCCGTTGCCGGTGTAATCCCAGACCACGTCAAGCTGCTTGTTCAGCAAGGCATTGCGCATGATGATCGTCGCCAGATCGGTCTTTTTTTCGATCTGGTAGCCCTTGGCGCTGAGGTATTGCGTGGTCAGCGACGACAGGATGTGTTGCTCGGTGAAGTTCTTGCTGCCCAGCACCAGGTTGGCCGCGGCCAGCGCCGGCGTGCAGGCCAGCAGCAGCATCGCCGTCAGCATGAACCGTTTGGAAAGTGACGACAGAATCGTCATAAAGCGTCCTCCTTGTTGAAGCCCGCCCTGAAGCAGCAGCGGGAGACAGGGATAGTGCGGTCGTCAGGCGACGCCGCGCGGGCTCATGAACTTGCCCAGGCTGGCAACCATCAGGTCCAGCACCAGCGCAATCAGCGCGGTCCCGGCGGCCCCCAGCATCAGGGCCGTGTGGTTGTTCAGGTAGATGCCCGGGAAAATCAGCTCGCCATAACTGCTGGCACCGATCAGGAAAGCCAGCGGCGCGGTGCCGACGTTGATCGCCAGCGCAATGCGCACGCCGGACAGGATCACCGGCAAGGCATTGGGCAGCTCAACCCGCCACAGCCGTTGCCGCGGCGTCATGCCGATCGCGTTGGCCGCTTCGAGCAGCGTCGGCGACAGTCCCGACAGGCCGGCATAGGTATTGCGGACGATGGGCAGCAGGGACGCGAGGAACAAGGCGACGATCGCCGGCTTGTCGCCGATGCCGACGACGACCATCGCCAGCGCCAGCACTGCCATCGGCGGCAGCGTGTTGCCGATGTTGAACACCTGCATGCCGTGCTCGGCATAACGCTTCGCCCACGGCCGGCTCAGGAGCACACCGCTGGGCAGGCCAACGAGGAGGGCCAGCGTCATCGACACACCAACGAGGTAGAGGTGCTGCTGGCCGAGGTAAACGAGGTCTTCGCGGTACTGGGAGATTTCGGCAGGGCCAACGCCGAAGACGAGAGCGGCGACGACCGCCGCTGCCAGTACGAGCCCGATACTGCTGCGCTTTAAAAACGCTCTTTTGTTCATGCGTCCTCCTTGGCGAAAAGCATGGCGGCACAAGGCCGACAGCGATTCGCTGTAATGATCGCGACAACTAAGAGAGCTGCCTTACGAAGGTGTCCGGCCGATGCCGAACCCGGTGCGCGGAAGCGCGAATGGCAGCCGCGAAACGGCTGCCAGATTGAGTGGCGCGAGAGCGCCGTCTGACTGAGGCTTTTATTTATAACACTTTGTTACTGCGTTTTACAAACTACACACTTTCGATTCTATGCCCGGAACACGGCGTAACGACGCGACGACTTCAGCGATCGCCGGGGCCGATCTGGCGAATGATCCGCGCCGGATTGCCACCGACGATGGTGTCCGGCGGCACGTCCTTGAGCACCACGGCACCGGCCCCGACGATGGATCGCGCACCGATCGTCACGCCTTGGAAAATAACGGCATTTCCGCCGATCCACACATCATCTTCGATGAAAATCGGCTTCCAGCGCGCGGTCCAGTCGCGTCGCTCGATATGGTCGATCGGGTGCGTGGCACCGTAGAACTGGACATTCGGCCCGACCAGCACATGGTTGCCGATCGTGATCGCCGTGCCGTCGAGCAACGTCACCCCGGCATTCAGGAAGCTGTGATCACCGATGCGGATCGACTTGCCGTATTCGCAGAACAGCGGCGCGCGTACCCAGCTGCCCTCGCCCAGCGCGCCGAAGAGCTCGCGCCACAGCGGCGCCTGCTGCTCCGACTCGGTCTGGGCGATCTGCCGCAGCAGGCGCTCGGCATTCTTGCGCATCGCAACCATCTCGGGCGCGTAGAAATCGAAGGGCTCGCCGGCAAGCAGTTTGTCGAGTTCGGTCATCGGCGCGGCTCCGCATATTGAGAAGCCCACAGCTTACCGCGCCGATCGCACGACGCCAGCCGATTCTTGCTCAACCGCCGAGCTTGGCCAACATCCCCGCCAGCATCGCCCGGCCCTCCTGCTTGCTGATTGCGCCCTCGGCCTTGTCGCCGGCCAGCCGGCCCGAGAAACGCACGTCGTCGCCGGGCAGCTCGCGCAGGAAACGGCTTGGCTGGACGATTTGCCACTCGCCACCGCGACGGCGCTTGCCGCAATAGCTGATCGTCAGGCTGCGCTGCGCCCGGGTGATGCCGACATACATCAAGCGCCGCTCTTCCTCGACCATATTCGATTCGATCGAGTTCTGGTGCGGCAGGATGTCCTCCTCGCAACCGACGAGGAAAACATGCGGGTATTCGAGGCCCTTGCTCGCATGCAAGGTCGACATCTTCACCGCGTCGACCTCGTCCTCGTCACGGCCCTGCAGCATCGTGATCAGCGCGATCGTCTGGCTGATCTCGATCAGGTTCTTGCCGTTGTTCTCGCCCTGCTTGGCAACCCAGTCAACCAGCTCGAGCACGGTCTTCCACTTGGTTTCAGCCGGCTTGGGTTCGTCGCTGTCGTAGAGCCAGGTTTCGAAGTCGATGGCGTCGAGCAGCTGGCGCAATAGCTCGCCCGCCGGTGCGCGTGGCGCCTCGAACTGCATCCGGCCGATGAAATCGCAGAACTGCTTCAGCGGTTCGTACTGCGTCGCCTGCACCTGCCAGACGAAGCCTTCCTCGTAGACGGCGGCGAACAGCGAAACCTGCCGCTCGGCCGCGTAGGCGCCAAGCTTCTCCAACGTAACATTGCCGACGCCGCGCTTGGGCGTCGTCACCGCGCGGATGAAGGCCGGATCGTCGTCCTCGTTGGCGATCAGCCGCAGATAGGACAGCACGTCCTTGATCTCGGCCTTGTCGAAAAACGACTGGCCGCCCGAAATCGTGTACGGAATCTTGTGCATGCGCAGCTGGGTTTCGACAATGCGCGCCTGATGGTTGCCGCGATAGAGGATCGCGTAGTCCTTGAAATCGGTGCCGTGCTCGAACTTGTGTGCCAGCAGCTTCATCGCCACCAGCTCGGCTTCGTGCTCGTCGTTCTTGGCTTCGATCACCTGCACCGGATCACCGATACCGAGGTCCGACCACAGCGTTTTTTCGAACAGCTTCGGGTTGTTGGCGATCACCGCGTTGGCGCAGCGCAGGATGCGCGCGACCGAGCGGTAGTTCTGCTCGAGCTTGATCACCTTGATCTTCGGGAAGTCGGTCGAGAGCTGCCGCAGGTTTTCCATATTGGCGCCGCGCCAGGCGTAGATCGACTGGTCGTCGTCGCCCACCGCGGTAAACAGCCCGGTGATGCCGGTCAGTTGCTTCACCATGTCGTACTGCGTGGTATTGGTGTCCTGGCATTCGTCGATCAGCAGGTAACGCAGCCGGTGCTGCCACTTGGTCAGCACTTCCTCGTTGCCTTCGAACAGGTCGACCGGCAAGCGGATCAGGTCGTCGAAATCGACCGCCTGATACGCCTGCAGCGTGTCCTGGTAGGCGCGATAGACTTTGGCCAGATGCATTTCACCGTCCGAACTGGCGCGCACCAGCGCTGTATCGGGTGAGATCCGGTCGTTCTTGAGCAAGGAAATCTGGCTGACCGTCGAGCGGATCAGCTGCTTGTCGGTCGTGCTGACGATATCGGCGATAATCTTGCTCGCATCGGCCGAATCCAGAATCGAGAACTGCGGCTTGTAGCCGAGGTGCCGGGCTTCCTCGCGCAGGATGCGCATGCCGAGGCTGTGAAAGGTCGATACCGTCAGCCCCTTGAGCCTTGAGGCATCCATCAGCGCGCCGACGCGCTCCTGCATTTCGCGCGCGGCCTTGTTGGTGAAGGTGATCGCCGCGATATTGCGCGCATCCATCCCGGCCTGACCGATCATGTAGGCGATCTTCTGCGTGATCACCCGCGTCTTGCCCGAGCCAGCCCCCGCGAGCACGAGGCAGGGGCCGCCCAGGTATTTGACGGCTTCGCGTTGCGGTTCGTTGAGCTTGTCGAGCATAAAGCGGTTTTCCTTCAAGGGTTTGCGATTCTATCACGCCCCCTGCCCGGCTCCGTTCCGGCCGACTGCCGCTACACCCTGAACTGGGCGACGACGCCGTCGAGCCGGTTTGCCATGGCCGCCAGATGCGCCGACGCGTTGGCGATTTCACCGATCGCCTGCACGTTCTGCTGCCCGGTGGCCGTGATCGCCTCGACATTGCGGGCGATCTCGCGGCTGGCCTGCGATTGCTCGCCCGCCGCCTGGGCGATTTCGCCGAGGATGCCCGACACTTCGCTCGTCCGTTCGTCGATCTGCGAGACCGTCGTCCCGGCCTCACCGACCAGCGTCACCCCGCTCAAGGCCAGATCGCTGACACCGCGAATGCCCTCGACCGCGGCGCCGGTATCGTGCTGGATCGCGTCGGTCATCGTCGTGATTTGCCGCGTTGCGTCGCTGGTGCGCTCGGCCAGCTTGCGTACCTCGTCGGCGACCACGGCAAAACCCCGGCCGAATTCGCCGGCACGTGCGGCTTCGATCGCGGCATTCAGCGCCAGCAGATTGGTCTGATCGGCAATGTCGTGAATCGTCGAGACAATGGCCGAAATCTGCCCGGAGCGCTCGCCCAGCGTCTGCACCACCTGCGCCGATTCGCCGACCGATGCGGCAATTCGCTGCATTTCGCCCGTTGCCCGTCCGACCGCCGACCGCCCTTGCTGCGACAGCTCATGCGCCTGCTCGGACAGGCCGGCCACTTCGTCGATATGCGCGGTGATCTGGCCGATGCTGCTGCTGATCTGCTCGACCGTCGCCGCCGTCGCCATTGCCGAGCGGTTCTGCGTGTGCGAGCTCTCCTCGATCACCTTCATGTTGCGCGCCAGATCGCCGATCTCGCCCGACACCTCGCGCGAGCCCTGCGCCACGTCGCGCAGGATGCCGCGAAAGCGGTCGATCAACGAGAAGAACGCCGTGCCGATCTGCCCGGCCTCGCCGCCTGCAACCGGGCGATTGCCCAGCGTCAGGTCGCCGGTACGGGCGATTTCGCCCATATGGTCGCGCAGACGCTCAAGCGGCGCGCTGATGCTGTGCGCAATGAACCAAGCGGCCAACACCAGCAGCACCAGCACGGCGCTGATGGCGCTGCCCCAGAGCCAGGCCTTGCTGTGGAATGCGGCCTCGACGTCGTCGACATAGACGCCGGTCGCCACGACCCAGCCCCAAGGAGCGTAAAGCCGGCTGGTGCCAATCTTGTCGACCGGCGTCTTGCTGCCCGGCTTGGCCCACTGGTAATCGACGAACTCGCCGCGATTGCGCACCGCAGCATCGACCAGCTCGACGACCATGCGGATTCCCCTCGGGTCCTTGAGGTCGCGCTGGTCCTTGCCGTTCAGTTCGGGTTTGATCGGGTGACGCACCATCGTGTAGCGCGTGTCATACAAGGCAAAGTAGTTGCCGTCGTCGTAACGCAGGCCAGTGATCGTATCGGCCGCCGCCGTCTGCGCCTCGCCAAGCGGCATTCGGCCTTCCTGGGCAAGCCGGCCGTAGTGCGCCATCACGTTGTAGGCGACATCGACCAGATGGTGTGTCGCCGTACGGCGGGCATCGAGCATTTCCCGGCGCTCGTTCAGCAGCGCAGCCACCGTACCGGCGGAAATCACAAGCAGTACCAGCACGATCAACAGCCACAGCCTGTGGCGAATCGTTGTGTTCGAAAACATGACCAGCCTCCGATGTGCGATTGCACAATCGCACTCATTCACAACAGTTATTGTCAGACAATATTCAGCAAACACCAGAACAAGTATGACAACGGCGATAGCCGGCTGCTCCGCACGCCTCGCCGGATCACCCGAGCCTGCCCGGAGCGCGAACGCGAACGCGGCGACCAGCGCGTTTGTGGCAGGTCAACATTGGGATAAATCTCAATGCCATCGACTACGTTGTTTTGCTACATTCGGTTTTGCAAGCTTCCCCCGTGTTCGGATGAAGGTCGCAGGAGAGTGCCCACGATGTCAGGCCGCAAGGCGTGTCGGGCCGCCGAAGAAGTGAATCTTTCAGGCGCCGGGAAAACCCGGCAGGGACTGCGACTGGACGAGCCTCTGGAGAGCCCCGGCGTGCGTTGACCAAATGCACCGGCCGGGCACCGAAGGCGAAAGGCGCTCCATCAGGAACGCTGAAACGCTCAGGTAAAAGGACAGAGGAAGGACGGCCGCTCGCCGTGCCTGCCCGCGTCCCGGGCGGCGTGCGGCTGGCCGTCCCCTCTGTCAGATCGATGTTTGATACTGACGGAGACTTTCAAACCATGCCCCCGCTACAAGACCTGCTGCAGACGATAGACAACCTCGTCTGGGGCCCGCCCTTATTGATCCTGCTGGTCGGCACCGGCCTTTACCTGACCGCCCGGCTCGGGCTGCTGCAGGTGCTCAAGCTGCCGCTGGCGCTCAAACTGGTGTTCCGCGCCGACAAGAACCCGCACCTGCCCGGCGATGTGTCGAGCTTTGCCGCGCTGTGTACCGCGCTGTCGGCCACCGTCGGCACCGGCAACATCGTCGGCGTGGCCACCGCGATCAAGCTCGGCGGCCCCGGCGCGCTGTTCTGGATGTGGATGGCGGCGTTCTTCGGCATGGCGACCAAGTACGCCGAATGCCTGCTGGCGGTGAAATACCGCACCGTCGACGACAAGGGCCAGATGGCCGGCGGGCCGATGTATTACCTGACGCACGGGCTGGGCCTGCCATGGCTGGGCAAGCTGTTCGCGCTGTTCGGCGTCGGTGTTGCGCTGTTCGGCATCGGCACGTTTGCGCAGGTCAACGCGATTTCCGAAGCCGTACACGCCACTTTCGATA
Source organism: Jeongeupia wiesaeckerbachi (assembly GCF_050916355.1). GTDB lineage: Bacteria > Pseudomonadota > Gammaproteobacteria > Burkholderiales > Chitinibacteraceae > Jeongeupia > Jeongeupia wiesaeckerbachi. The sequence goes on along the minus strand of NZ_CP136946.1, from coordinate 1,881,493 downwards.
TCCCGGTGCTGTGGACCTGTTTGACGCTGGCGGTGCTGGTGGCGCTGATCACGCTCGGCGGCATCAAGTCGATCTCGCGCGTCGCCGAGGCCATCGTGCCCTTCATGATGGTGTTCTATGTCACCGCATCGGTCGCCTTGCTGGCGATGAACGCCAGCGCGCTGCCGCAGGCGATCGTGCTGGTGATCCAGTCGGCCTTCACCGGCCATGCGGCCGTCGGCGGCTTCTTCGGCGCGACGATGATGCTGGCGATCCAGAGCGGCGTCGCCCGCGGCGTGTTCTCGAACGAGTCGGGCCTCGGCAGCGCACCGATCGCCGCCGCCGCCGCGCGCAGCAATTCCTGCGTCGAACAAGGGCTGATCTCGATGACCGGCACCTTCTTCGATACCATCATCATCTGCACGATGACCGGGCTGGTGCTGATCGTCACCGGCGTCTGGTCGGGCGACGCCAGCGGCGCGCGGATGACCAACCTCGCCTTCCAGCAAGGGCTGTCGCAGGACTGGGGCAACCTGATCGTCACCGTCGGCCTGCTGTTCTTCGCCTTCACCACCATCATCGGCTGGAACTACTACGGCGAGCGCTGCATGCAGTACCTCGCCGGCCGGCGCGGCATCATTCCGTTCAAGCTGGTGTTCATCGCCTGCATCGTCGGCAGCGCCTTCCTGCATCTGGACCTGATCTGGGTGCTCGCCGACATCGTCAACGGCCTGATGGCGATTCCGAACCTGATCGGCCTGATCGGCCTGCGCCACGTGATCGCTTCGGAAACCCGCCGCTACTTCGCCGGCCAGCTTGATGACCGCGACAATGGCGCGCTGCAACCGGCGCTGGCGCGGCGCTGATTGCCAGTACAACGCAAAAACCCCCGGCCTTGGCCGGGGATTTCCTTTCCGCCAAGGACTACTGGCTAGAGATCGTCAGCGCCCCCCACAGCGGATAGGCGTCGACACGGTACCTTCCGTCACCAAGTGCCTTGACCGGCAGCTTGCTGCCCCCCTGATCGACGCTGATCGCTTCGCTGGCGCGGAACTCCAACGACAGCGACGTGGCGTACTTGTAGCAATCGTTGTTACCGGTGTTGAACACGACCTGATTGCCGCTCAGCGTCGGCGCGCATGCTTCACGGGCATAACGGTAGCGGATCACGTTCGACGGCGTCGCCACCCACAACAGCCCGGCGTCGACCTTGGCCTTCACATAGTCCAGATGACCAAGGTAACGAGCCACCGGCACCGGCTCGTAACCGTCGTAGGCATTGTCGCTGACGCCATGCATCGTCCGCGTCGCCCAGCCGCCCTGATCGATCGCCGCATCGACGTGCAGGTTGAGGATTTCGCTGCCCATCGGATACAGCGACCATTGGCCGGACGCGGTGAACACATCCCACTTCACCATGTACGGATCGCTGAAGTTGGCCGCATTCACCCCCGCCGGACGACCGACGTACTCGATGTTGCCGCCTCCCAGATCGCGATTGCTGCCCCGTCCGCCCAGATAGCCCGGTTGCGTGCGCAAGTAGGCGAGCGCCGCATCGGTTGCGGTATCGTACGGCCAGATGAAGTACGTCATCTGGTAGCCATTCAGATTCGTTTTCACATCCTGAACCGAGTCACCGATTTCGACGCTGTTGACCCAATTTGCATCGCTGCTGCCGGCTGGCAGATGGTTGCGCGAGTGGTTGGCGATTTCATGACCGTGCGTCACGAAGGTCTGTGCCGCAGCCCAGTGAGCGGGTTGGCATTCGGCCGTGATGGCGCCAAACGCGGCGACCAGACCGCGCTTGGTCAGCTCCGGCTCGGCAATCGTCGTATGGCTTTGGCTGACGCTACTGTTGCAGAAATCGTCGTGCACCATCGAATAAGCGCCCTTGGCGCCCCCACGCCAGGTTGCAACACTTATGGCAGATACAGCCGGTCGCCCGGTTACCGTTACCGGGTACAGCTCGCTGGTATAGGCAACGCGCTCATCGTAATACACCACGATCTGGTAGCTGTGGTTACCAGGGACAACGTTCAGCACCCTTCCCCGACCGTTCAAAATGTAACCGTCGAAGCAAAACGAGCCATCACACTGCCCATAGGGGACACTGGTATCAAGCTTGCCGCTGTAGACGACAACCCCATTTTCAACGAGATCCCAACGTTGACCACCTGGATAGTTCTGCGGGCGGCTCGTCCAAGAAACATTTACATCTGAACCGTTGGCAATCAGTGCCACCGACTCATTTGGCAATGGCCGCGGCGTTGGCGTCGGCGTCGGCGTCGGCGTCGGCGTCGGCGTCGGCGGAGCTTGTACATCGCCGATGTATTCCCACGGCCCCCATGGATCGACACCCGGCTCGACGCCCTGCGCCCACCACTTGGCGCGATACATCTTGCCCTTGTAGATCACGCACTGGCTGCCGGTGTAGACCACGGTCGCCCCCCACGACGTGCATCCGCTCGGCGTGGGTGCTGGGGTCGGGGTCGGGGTCGGGGTCGGGGTCGGCGTCGGCGTCGGCGTCGGCGTCGGCGTCGGCGTCACGTTGGACTGAGTACCCAGGTCTTGCCACAAGGTCGGCGTGGTCGACGGCGTCCAGCCCGTACCCACGTAGGCGGTATGCGTCGTCAGCGCCTTGTAGTCATGCCCCTGATACGCCACGATCGTGCCGGCGGCATAGGTGCTGCCTTCTACCCAGGTCGGGTAGGCATAAGCTTGCAGCGCTACGCAGGCTGCGGGAATTGCGGTCAACGCAAACTGGTTGAAACGGTTCATCGGTCGCCATCTCCTTGGTGTCTTGTCGGCATCGCGCGGTCGTTCCGCCGCGCAGGGCAATGTGTCAGGACCAAGGGGACGCAACCAGCCGCGACGGTGGCCGGATTCATGAACGGCAAGACTGGATGAAAAAATGCCAATCAGATCAATACACTGCGTGCGAACGCCGGAAATCCCGCTTCACGAATGACGTTGCAATCACACGTCCTTCACCGCTTTCAAGCAGCTTGTCCGGTCCGAAAGACCGTGCAATGCTGAACGCACCTCTGCCCATGCAACGCGCCATGCCCAATCCGCACCTTGCCGAATACACCCGCCGAATGAACCGGGTGCTGGACCATATCGACCGCCACCTCGACGCCCCGCTCGACCTCGCCACGCTCGCCAGCGTGGCGAATTTTTCACCGTTTCATTTCCATCGCGTCTTTCAGGCCTGGCTGGGCGAAACGCTGGGGGATTACCTGCGCCGGCGCAGGCTGGAGATCGCCGCGTCGACGCTCTCCACCCATCCGGACGAACCGGTACTGAACGTGGCGCTGGCAGTCGGCTTCGGCTCCGGTGAAGCATTTGCACGCGCCTTCAAGACCCGTTTCGGCATCACGCCCAGTGACTGGCGCAAGCAGACGCCGGCGCGCTGGCAGGCCCAGCTCGACGCCGTCCGCGCCCGGCAGCGTGACAACCGCAATCCGGATCAGTCCGATCGCAACTTCGATCAGGCCGGCACCGGTACGCAGGAGCAGGATAGGGCCTCATACACCGAGATGGAGAACGCCATGAACGTCACGATCCAGACCCTGCCACCGACGCGCGTCGCCTACTTGCGCCATATCGGCCCCTATGGCCCGGCCATTGGTCAGTTCTGGCGCGGCAAGTTCTCGCCCTGGGTCGCCAGCCACGGCCTTGGCGCCAACACCACCTATGGCATCGGCCATGACGATCCGAGCGTCACGTCGCCGGAAAAATGCCGCTACGACGCGGCCGTCGAAGTAGCGGCCGACTTCGTCGCGACCGGCGAAGTGGGCATCGCCGAACTGCCGGGTGGCCGCTACGCGATTGCGGCGTTCCGCGGTGACGTCCACACCATCGGCGATGCGTGGATGACACTGACGCGCGACTGGCTGCCAAGCAGCGGCTACCAGTTCGACAACCGGCCGTGCTTCGAGCGCTATAGCGGCGCACCGGGCGACGACCGCCGGCGTGAGGATTTCGAATGCGATATTTGCATTCCGGTGCGGCCGCTTTGATTGGACGGGCATGAACGTTGCCCACCAGCAATTTGGGCGATGCTCAGGGCTGGTGATCCGTCCCGTCAATGCAATGCCCCAGCGGAGGCAGGTCGGCATCGCTCTCCTCGCCCCCAGCCGGTTCGGATCGGGTGCTTTCATACTGGGAACGCAAAAAGCAGCCGATCAGGGCGGCACCAACCACGGGCAGTAGCCAGATCAGCGAAATCTGGATCAGTTTCTGCCTGAGCTCGTAGAGTCCGCAACGGAAAACGGCGAAAGAAATAGCAAGATTCAATCCGGCCCCAATCAGCAGCAAGGCCATTGCAGCGTGATTCACTTCATTCCCCCTGCGTGACAGGACCAGAAGCCCGACTCCCGATCAATGGCAAGGCTAGTATGCGGGCTCACAAGCCATATTACTTTGTAAGTTTAACCCCAATATTAGCCTGACTAACAAGTAAGGATGCGGCCAATGTCCGCCGCAGCTTGGGCCCTTGCCGCCTCGGCCGCGCGATGGCGACATCCCGAGCAAAACAGCCTGGAATCGTTGATTCCAGGCTGTTGTCCGCTTGCTGTCGCGCTCAAGACCTGTATCCCTGGTCTTGCCATTCGCCAGACACCGGGTTGTAGACCTTATCCGGCTTCTGTACCGGGCCGGAGGCGCCGGAGCCGGTATGCCAGTCCTCGATCCGTTCTACCTTGGCGATGGGCACCCTGTCCGTTCGACCCGCATACACCGTGCTTTCCAGGTGAACGACGCCGGCCGCTTCGTCGAGTTTGACAAAAGTGCCTTGCAGGCATTCCTGATTGATCGAGGAGCCGTAATGACCCCAAAGTCGTAGATAGGTTTTAAGGGGAATGCTCTTGAAATCGTCTAACGTAGCCATGGATGATTCCTCATTCCAGGGTTGAGTGGCACACCTGCTGCTTTGCAGCAGGTCAGGATGGCCCCGCGATTGCGTGGCCTGATCCGAAAGCTAGTTGCCGGATTCAATGACAGCCATGCCAGTGGCTCTTCAAGCTGCTGAGCGGCATTAAAATTTTCACCAAACCAACACGCATAGAAAGCATTCGCCGTTTACGCCCGATTCACCGCCCCTTCGGCGGCAGCATTTCCTTGCTCTTGTAATCACACAGATCGGCGACCACGCAGCGCCAGCATTCGGGCCGGCGCGCCTTGCAGATATAGCGGCCGTGCAGGATCAGCCAGTGGTGGGCGTGCAGCATGTATTCCTTCGGCACGACCTTCAAGAGCTTCAGCTCGACCGCCAGCACGTCCTTGCCCGGCGCCATGCCGGTGCGGTTGCCGAGGCGGAAGATATGCGTATCGACGGCCATCGTCGGCTCGCCGAAAGCGATATTGCGCACCACATTGGCCGTCTTGCGGCCGACGCCGGGCAACGATTCGAGCGCGGCCTGATCGTTCGGCACCTCGCCACCGTAGCGTTCGAGCAAGATCGCACAGGTCTGCAGCAGGTGCTTGGCCTTGCTGCGATAGAGGCCGATCGTCGCGATATACGATTCCAGCCCTTCCTGCCCGAGCGCGAGGATCGTTTGCGGCGTATTGGCGACCGGGAACAGCCTGCGCGTCGCCTTGTTGACGCCGATGTCGGTCGCCTGCGCCGACAGCAGCACCGCGGCGAGCAGCTCGAACGGCGTGGTGTATTCGAGCTCGCTCTTCGGCGCCGGATCAAGCTCGGCGAGGCGGCGGAAGAATTCGCGGCGGGTGTCTTTGTTCATCATTACTCCATGCAAAACGCCCCGCTTGCGCCTCTCCCTGTAGGTGGCTGCGCCTTCGCATTTTGTCCCCGTCCGGTGCTCGAAATCCTCATGTACTACGACGTACATTCCGGTTTCTGCGCTCCGGGCGGCGCCAAACTGCATCGGCTCGCTCACCGACAGGGAGAGGCTCGGCGGGGCGTTGATTCTAACCGTTCAAGCCAATTCAATCCGGTTCAAGCCGTCACGCCCTCGGGGCCGCGCGCGGCGGCTGCCTTGGCCCGCGCTTCGGCGCGCCGGTCGAGCGCCATCTTGCCGGCCACCAGCAGGCCAAGGCCGATGAAGGCGCCCGGTGGCAGCATCGCCAGCAGGAACTGGTAATTCATGTCGGCCGGAATCACGTGGATCACCCAGGCTTTGGCGTGTGCGCCGAACAGCAGCTCGATGCCCGACAGCAGCGTGCCCTGGCCGACCAGTTCGCGCATCGCGCCGAGTACCGCCAGCACGCCGGTCAGGCCCAGCCCCATCGCGAAGCCGTCGACGCCCGACTGCCAGACGCCGTTCTTGCTGGCGAAGGCTTCGGCGCGTGCGAGCACGATGCAGTTGGTGGTGATCAGCGGAATGAAGATGCCGAGCACGACGTACAGGCCGTGGACGTAGGCGTTCATCGCCAGATCGACCATGGTCACCAGCGCGGCGATGATCAGGATGAAGATCGGCGTGCGCAGCTCGTTCGGCACGAAATGGCGGATCGATGCGACCGCCATGCCGGAAATCAGCATCACCAGGCTGGTGGCCAGCCCGAGGCTGACGCCGTTGACGATATTGGTCGACATCACCAGCACCGGGCACAGGCCGAGAATCTGCACGAGGCCGGCGTTCTGCTTCCACAGGCCGTTGTGGGCAATGGACTTTGCTTCGGCATGATCGATCATGCTGGGTCTCCGGATCGTTGCGCGGGACGCGCTTCGGATGAAACCGCGGGACGCGCATCAAACAAGGCAGCGCGATGCGCGGCGACATAGACCAGCGTCGCATGGATCGCCTTGACCACCGCGCGCGGGCTGATTGTCGCACCGGCGCGGCTGTCGAACTGGCCACCGTCTTTCTTCACTTTCCAGCGCGCGTCGCCGGGATTGGCAATGCTTTTGCCGCCGAACTGGGCAATCCAGTCCGATTTGGCCGCATCGATATAGTCGCCAAGGCCCGGGGTTTCCTTGTGGCTGACGACGCGTACGCCAAGCACCGTGCCGTTGGTATCGATGCCGATCAACAGCCGGATCTTGCCGGCGTAGCCATCGGGCGCCGTGGCTTCGATCACCGCTGCGACGGTCCGGCCGGCCTTTTTCGCCAGATAGATATGGCTGTCGGCGTCGTTGCCCAGTTGCGCGGCGTCGAGCTTCGGCACGACGATCGCGTCGTCCGCCAGCGCGTTGTCGTAGCTGCCGGCCGGCAGCACCTGCGCCAGCAGCGCGACCTTGGCCGCCAGCTCGTTCTGCTTCACCGTATCGCGGGTCAGGGCATAGGTGCCGGCCATCAGCGCGGTAAACACCAGCGCGAACAGCGCCAGCGTCGCCGCGCCGCGCACGCCGGATTTCATCATCCGTTTCATGCGGCCTTGCCCTTGCGGCCAAACACTTTCGGCTGCGTGTACTGGTCGATGAAGGGTGCGGCCAGATTCATGATCAGCACCGCGAACGCCACGCCATCCGGGTAACCGCCGAACACGCGGATCACGTAGACCAGCACGCCGATCAGTGCGCCATAGATCAGCCTGCCTCTCGGCGTCGTCGGCCCCGACACCGGATCGGTGACGATGAAGAAGGCGGCTAGCATCGCCGCGCCCGAGAACAGGTGGAACAGCGGCGACATGAAGCGCGCCGGATCGACAAGGTGCAGCACGCCCGAGATCGCCGCCAGCGCGGCCACGAACGCCACCGGCGTCTGCCAAGGAATGATCCGCGACGCGTACAGATACAGCCCGCCGACCAGATAGGCCAGCGCGATCCAGCCCACCATGCCCGGCAGCCAGTGGCCCAGCTGGCCAGCGTGGAACAGCGGCGCGGCGAACAGATCGCCGATGCCGCCGTGTTGCAGGATCGTCGTCTTGACGCTGTCGAGCGGCGTCGCCGACGCGATCGCATCGAAGCTCAGCGCATCGGGCAGCCGGCCGGTGAAAATGTAGCCCAGCTGCGCGGCGGCATCGAGGCCGCTCGCCTGCAAGGCCTGCGGTGCCGCCCAGCGCGACATCTGCGCCGGGAACGACACCATCATCACGGCAAAGCCGACCATCGCCGGGTTGAAGGTGTTCTGCCCCAGCCCGCCGTACAAGTGCTTGGCAAGGCCGATGGCGATCGCGGTGGCGACGACGATCATCCACCACGGCGCCAGCGGCGGCATCGACAGCGCCAGCAGCCAGGCGGTGACAATGGCCGAACCGTCGGTGATGAAGGGCTTGATCGGGAAATCGCGCAGCTTCAGGCACGCGGCTTCGACCGCCAGCGCGGTCAGCGTCGCCAGCAGCAGCTGGATGATGATGCCGGCGCCGAAGGCGTAGACATAAACCGCGATGCCCGGCAGCAGCGCCAGCATCACCTTGGCCATCACGATCTGCAGCGGCGTCGGCTTGGTGAAGAACGGAGAAGTGATCATTCGACGTCCGCAATCATCGGCGCCAGATCGGTGACGCCGATATCGACGCCGGCCTGCGACAGCAAGGTGCTCGCCTGGCCACGGTGGTGCGTCTGGTGGTTGAAGAAATGCAGCAGCACGTCGCCAAGGCGTTTCGAATAGGCGGCGCCATTGGCGCGGGTGTAGTGCAGCGTCTCGGCCAGCAGCGCCGGCGTCAACGCGCCGACCCAGCGGCCGATCGCGTGATCGAGCAAGGCGCGGCGCGCGGCCAGCGCCGGCAGATCGGCGCAAACAATCGCATCCAGCCCGGCCGGCATCGGCAGCGCCACGACCGGTGCCAGCACCGCCGCGTGATTGTTGGCGTCGGTGGCGGGATGCGCGGCAAAACGCTTCAGCCACATGGTGTCGCCGACGACCAGATGATTCAGCGTCGCGAACAGCGAGCCGAAAAAGGCACCGCGGTCGCGCATCAGCTCGGCCTCGGACAGGCTCGCCGCCGCGGCGTAGACCTTGGCATTCATCACCGCGTTGTAGCGCGCCAGCAGCGCCCACTGCGCAGGGCCCATCACCGCGTCGGCGAGACCGATGCCGTGCAGCGCGCACCAGCCTTCGGCCCAGTCGCCCAGCGCACTGTCGGCGTTCAGATGACCGCGCGTACCGGCGTCGATCAGCGTCGCGCCCCAATTGCGGGCGATCCCTTCGCTGAATGCCCAGCCCGCGTACGGATCGTCGCGGCTGGCGATGACGGTCGCCGCAAACGGCAGCGCAGCGGTCGGCGCCGGGCCGAAGCCGGCAGCGGCAGGCGGAAACGCGGCGCCCTGCGGATCGGGCACGGCCACGAGCAAGGCACCGGCAATCGCACGGGGCGAACGCGCCGCCCAGTGCGCAACGAGCAAGCAACCGAGGCTGTGCGCGGCGATTTTCACGCCGGGGCCGGCAGCGGCCACCGCAGCATCGAGCCGGTCTATCCAGTCATCGAGATCGGGGGCGTCCCAGTCGGCCTGTTCAACGCGGATGCAATCGGCATGCATCGCCTGCCAGCGGCTTTGCCAGTGATCCGGGCCGGAGCCACCGTAGCCTGGAACGATCAAGATGCTCATGCCCCACCCTCCTTCTTTGCCGCGGCGCGCGCCTTGGCAGCTTCAATCCGGGCCTGTCTGTCGGCATCGAGCGCAGCGCGCTCGTCCGGGCTCATTGCGGCCAGTCTGGCCTTTTCCTCATCGCGTTTCTGCATCGCGGCGCGAATGCGTTCGGCCTTTTCCGGGTCGAGCGACGCCACCGGCTTCGCAACCTCGGCGGCCGGCGCGGCGGCGGCCGATTGCAATGACTCGCGATGCGCCTTGCGCTGCGCGGCCGCTGCCATCGCCGCACGGATCTTCTCGGCCTTGGCATCGTCGATCGGCGGCGATGGCGGCGGTGTGGCTCCGTCGCCAGCCTGCGCGGCATCGCGCATGGCTTTGCGCTTCGCCGCTGCGTCCATCGCGGCGCGGATCTTCTCGGCCTTGGCGTCGTCGGTCGCGGGCTGCGACGCACCATCGCCTGCCGAAGCGTCACCCGGCTGCAGCGATTCGAGATGCGCCTTGCGCGCGGCGGCGCGCGCCATCGCGGCGGCGATCTTGGCGCGCTTTTCGGCCTCGAGGTCGATCTCGCCCGCCGCTGCGGCAGTCTCACCGCCGGCCTTGCGTTCTGCCGCGCGGGCCATCGCCGCCTTGATCTTGGCGGCCTTGGCTTCGGCGTCGTCAACGACCGCCGCATCCGGTGCCGCCGCTGCGGTGGCCGATTTGCTGGCGGCTGCCGCCTGCCTTGCGGCAAGGCGCTCGGCCTTCTCGCGCTTTTCGCGTTCCTCGCGGAACTGCTTGAACTCGTGACGCTCGCGCGCCTTGTCGGCGGACTTCTTGTTCGCTTCGGCCGCCCAGATCTCGGACTTGGCGAAACGGTAGTAGTCGACCAGCCGGATGCTCGACGGGCAGACGTAGGCGCACGCGCCACACTCGATGCAGTCGAACAGATTGCGTTCCTGCGCCCGACCGAATTCACGGCTGCGGGCAAACCAGTACAGGTCCATCGGTTGCAGCTCGGCCGGGCAGGCGCTGGCGCATTCGCCGCAGCGGATGCACGGCATCTCGCGCGCCGGCTCGGGGAAATCCACCGGCGTCGTTGCGATGATGCAGTTGCCGGCCTTGGAGAGGCCCACATCCAGCCCCGGCAGCGCAAAGCCCATCATCGGCCCGCCGTAGATGTGTTCGCGCGTGCCCGGCTGCGCGCCGGCAAACGCCATCAGGTCCGCCAGCGGCGTGCCGATCAGCGCCTCGACATTGCCGGGCCGCGCGACATGGCCGGTCAGCGTGACGATGCGGCTGATCACCGGTTCGGCGTGCTCGAGCGCACGGTAAATCGTGTAGATGGTCGCGACGTTGAAACACTGCACGCCCAGATCGGTCGAGCGCACGCCGCTCGGCACCTCGATATTCGTCAGCAGCTTGATCAGCTGCTTGGCGCCGCCGGACGGGTACAGCGTCGGCACCACGGCAACCTCGATACCCTGTTCACCCGAGGCAGCGATGGCCTCGCGCAGTGCGGCGATGGCTTCGGGCTTGTTGTCCTCGACGCCGATCAGCACCTCGCCGGCGTTCAGCAACTGCCGGACGATGACGATGCCGGCGACGATCTCGGCGGCGCGTTCGCGCATCAGCCGGTCGTCGCAGCTGATATAGGGTTCGCACTCGGCGCCGTTGATGATCAGTGTCTGCAGCGCATCGCGGCCGGCAAGCTTCAGATGCGACGGGAACACCGCGCCGCCAAGGCCGACCACGCCCATATCGCGCAGGTAATCTCGGATCGCCCGGCCATCGCCGCCGGCCTGCGCGGCCCGCCAGTCGAAGCGCGAGCGCTCGCCCCACGCATCCTGCCCGTCGCAGGCGATGACGATGCAGGTTTCATGCAAGCCCGACGGGTGGGCAATCAGCCGGTCTTCGATCGCGGTGACCGCACCCGACGTCGGCGCATGCACCGCCGCCGACACGCTGCCATCGGCGGCGGCAATCATCTGCCCCTTGCGCACCTGCTCGCCAATCGCAACCAGCGGCTTGGCGGCGTTGCCGATGCTTTGCCGCAGCGGCAGCACCAGCTGTGCCGGCAAGGGGCCGGCGACGATGGGCGAACCCGACGATTCAAGCTTGTGTTCGGGCGGATGCACGCCGCCATTGAAGCGGTAAATCGGCCGCGCGCTCATGCGGCGACCCGCTTGAGCTGGATCACCGGGTAGCGCCATTTCCATGTCGCCGCTGCCTCGCCGACATCGACCATGTCGATGCAGTCGACCGGACACGGCGCGATGCACAGCTCGCAGCCGGTACATTCGGACGCGATCACCGTATGCAGCTGCTTGGCCGCACCGACAATCGCGTCGACCGGACAGGCCTGGATGCACAAGGTACAACCGATGCAGATTTCCTCGTCGATCACCGCCAGTGCCTTGGGCTTTTCGACGCCGTTCTCGGCGTTCAGCGGCTTGTACTCCTTGCCGAGCAGCTCGGCCAGCTTGCGCACGCCGTCGTCGCCGCCGGGCGGACACTGGTTGATCTCGGCGTCGTCATTGGCGATCGCGCTCGCGTACGGCTTGCAGCCGGGGAAGCCGCACTGGCCGCACTGCGTCTGCGGCAGGATCGCGTCGATCTTGTCGACCAGGGGGTCTTCGTCGACCTTGAAACGGATCGCCGCGACACCAAGAATCGCACCCAGCACCACGGCCAGCGCAATCATCACGCCCAGAGCCAGCCAGAAACTCATCGCATGGCCCTCAGCGCCTGTTCATGATCTTTTCGCGGCAGCGTTCGGAGCAATGCCGGAGGGAGCGCAAGGCGCCGGACGCGCGGCGGTACTGGTACCGCAAGCGGCCGGCAACGCCGCGATCTGCCGGCAATGCACCGAACCCGAAGGGCCGGGCCGGAAAAAGTGCGTTCACTGCGTTGTACTCCTTGCCAGTAACCGGTTATTGGCTGTGTCGTACGCCTGGTAACCACACTTTTTCCGGCGCGGCGCTGACGTGAAAAGATCATGAACAGGCGCTCATTTAACCAGGCCGGAGAAACCCATGAACGCGAGGCTCATAAGTCCGGCGGTGATAAAGGCGATCGGCGTGCCCTTGAACGGCGCCGGGATATCGGCGCCCTCGAGCCGCTCGCGGATCGCCGCGAACAGGATCAGGATCAGCGAAAAGCCGACGGCGCTGCCGAAACCGAACACCAGCGATTCGGTAAAGCCGTTCCTTGCCTGCGAGTTGATCAGCGGCACGCCGAGCACGGCGCAATTGGTCGTGATCAGCGGCAGATAGATGCCCAGCGTCTGGTACAGCGCCGGGCTGGTCTTGTGGATGAACATCTCGGTGAACTGGACGATCGCCGCGATGATGACGATGAAGGCCAGCGTGCGCAGGTATTCGAGCTGCCACGCGATCAGCAGCTGGTCGGTCAGCCACGAGGTGCCACAGGCGAGCGTCAGCACGAAGGCCGTCGCCAGCCCCATGCCGATCGACGCCTCGAGCTTTTTCGACACGCCCATGAACGGGCACAGGCCGAGAATGCGCACCAGCACCACATTGTTGACGAGCACCGCGCCAACCAGCACCAGCAGGTAATGATTCAGTTCCATCCGCTCATACCGTCATCCATCCCTTCCAACCGGGCAATTATCCGGCCAAACCGTGCTGCCACACGCCGTGTTTGGTCAACAAGCCGCATCGTTGCCGCCAAGTAAAAAGGGCGGCCCGCGCCGCCCCGTACACCGGCGTCGACCCGGACTCAGTCGCGCAATGCGGCGATGGCTTCGACGCAGTCGGCCACCAGTTGCGGCCCGCGATAGATCAAGCCGCTGTAGACCTGCACGAGGCTGGCACCGGCGCGCATTTTCTCGACCGCATGCTCGCCAGCGAGGATGCCGCCAGCGCCGATGATCGGCAGCTTGCCGTGCAAGGCCTCGGCCAGATCGCGGATCACGTGCGTCGACTTGGAGCGCACCGGCGCGCCGGACAGGCCGCCGGCTTCCTTGCCGTGCTTCAGATGCTCGACCCCGGTGCGCGCCAGCGTGGTATTGGTCGCGATGACCGCGTCGATGCCGCTGTTGACCAGCCGCTCGGCGATATCCTCGACCTGGTGCGCATCGAGATCGGGCGCGATCTTCAGCGCCAGCGGCACATAGCGGCCGTCGCGATTGGCCAGCGCCAGTTGCTTGGTCTTGAGCGCGTCCAGCAGATGCGCCAGCTCGTCGGCCTGCTGCAGCTGCCGCAGGTTCTTGGTATTCGGCGAGCTGATGTTCACCGTCACATAGCTGGCGTACTCGTAGACTTTCTCGAGGCCGATCAGGTAATCGTTGGTCGCCTTCTCGATCGGCGTATCGGCGTTCTTGCCGATATTGATGCCGAGCACGCCCTTGTACTGCGCGCGCTGGACGTTCTCGATCAGCGCATCGACACCGCCGTTGTTAAAGCCCATCCGGTTGATGATGCCCTCGGCCTCCGGCAGCCGGAACAGCCGCGGCTTCGGGTTGCCGGCCTGCGGGCGCGGCGTCACCGTACCGATTTCGAGATAGCCGAAACCGAGTTCGGCGAGCGCGTCGATGTGCTCGCCGTTCTTGTCGAGACCGGCGGCAAGGCCGACCGGGTTCGGGAATTCAATCCCCATCACCGATACCGGCGACGGCTCGGGTTGATGCGTGAAGGCGCGCAGGAAACCGAAGCTGTGCAGTGTTTCGAGCAAGCCGAAAGTCAGGCCGTGCGCACGCTCGGCGTCGAGCGCGAACAGCAGCGGGCGAACCAGTGCGTAGCTCAACTCAGGCGCCCCGCTTTTCGCACGCATCGAGCGTGTTCTGCATCAGCGTCGCCACCGTCATCAAGCCGACGCCGCCCGGCACCGGGGTGATCCAGCTGGCTTTTTCCTTCGCCACGTCGAACTCGACGTCACCGCAGAGCTTGCCGCTTTCGAGCCGATTGATACCGACGTCGATGACGATCGCGCCGTCCTTGATCCACTCGCCCTTGACGAAGTTGGGGATGCCGACGCCGGCGACGACGATATCGGCACCGCGCACCTTGGCGGCCAGATCGGTCGTCTTGCTGTGGCAGACGGTGACCGTCGCACGCGCCAGCAGCAGCTCCAGCGCTTGCGGGCGGCCGACAATGTTCGACGCGCCGACGATGACCGCATCCTTGCCGACGATGTCGATACCGGTTTTTTCCAGCAGCGTCATCACGCCGCGCGGCGTGCACGGACGCAGCAACGGCATCTTCAGCGCCAGCCGGCCGATGTTGTACGGGTGAAAACCGTCGACGTCCTTGGCCGGATCGATCAGTTCGATGATCTTTTCGGCGTTCAGGTGCTTGGGCAGCGGCAGCTGGACCAGAATGCCGTCGACGGCATCATCGTTGTTCAGCTGCTCGACCAGCGCCAGCAGTTCGGCTTCGCCGGTATCGGCCGGCAGATCGTAGGCCAGCGAGGTGATGCCGGCATTTTCACACTGGCGTTTTTTGTTGCCGACATAGACCTGGCTCGCCGGATCACTCCCCACCAGCACCACCGCCAGCGCCGGCGCCCGCTTGCCCGCAGCTACGCGCGCATCGACGCGCGCACGCACGTCGCGGATGAGTTCTTGAGAAATGGCTTTCCCGTCAAGGATCTGGGCGGACATCGGGCAACTCCGGAAGCAACTGTCTGAATAATTGGCGCATTCTCTCATTGTTGCGCGATTTCACTCAATCACCGGGTATCAGGGGGTTGACGGCCCCGGGCGAAGCGGGCTATATTCCGCCCTCTGTTCGGGGCGTAGCGCAGTCTGGTAGCGCACCTGGTTTGGGACCAGGGGGTCGTGAGTTCGAATCCCACCGCCCCGACCAGAATTTATGATTCAAACGCTGGAAACACGGCGCCCGTAGCTCAACCGGATAGAGCAACGGCCTTCTAAGCCGTAGGTTACAGGTTCGATTCCTGTCGGGTGCGCCAGTTTTCCCGGCAGTTGGCATGATCAGTTTCAGTGGTGGCTGTAGCTCAGTTGGTAGAGTCCAGGATTGTGATTCCTGTTGTCGTGGGTTCGAGCCCCATCAGCCACCCCAAGTTAAAAACCCCTTGAGCAATCAAGGGGTTTTTGCTTTTCTGCGGCCGGCCAAGCGCAGTGCCACCCTCCCCTCGATCGCCTTTACCACCCCGCGACACCTCCCGCAGCACAGCGCCCCCACGCTGAACGTAAAAAAGCCGGATCAAGCGCCATCGCGCCCGTCCGGCTCTCCGATCAAACGCAGCGCTTAGCGCGGCGGATTGACGACGACGTATTGCACCGTGGTACCCGAGTACTGCGGCTGATACCAGGTATTGCCGCACTGCTGGTAGGTAACCCCCGAGTAGGCGTAAGGCGCGCAGTTCGGCGGTAGCGTGCGCGTGATCGAGCCGATCACCGCAGCCGTCACGGCCACGGCCGCGGTCACGCCGACCGCGGTCGCGATCGGATGATAGTCATCATCGTAGTAATAGCCACCGCCACGGTGATTGACGTTGACGTCGATATCCCGATTCACGTTGACGTTGCGGTTCACGTTGCGGTTCGAATTGACGTTGACGTTCTTGTTGCGATTCACATTGGCGTTGACGTTGCGGTTGGCGCCCCGGTTACCACGATCGACCTGGTTGACGCTGGTACGCGCCCGGCCGTCGCGGGCTTCGGCAAGCTGGGGCACAACCAGCGACACGGCGCACAATGCGAGCACCAGCGAGGAAAGCTGTTGTTTCATAGTGAGTCTCCTGTGCTTATTGCTTGTCGGCGGCGGTAGCCGCGTTCAGCACAATGGGATGGGCGTTCTTGGGCGCGGTGAACTTGAAGGTGGACGCCGCGAGACGCGCATCCGGGCGCCATTGATAGCTCATCACGGCCTGCGGGCGAGCAGCATCGCTGCTGTCGACGATGGCCAGCTTGCACGGCAGCGGCTTGTCACCGCGCGAGATCCACAACTGCCAGTCCACATCCCCCTGACGATAGGCGTACTGGTCGCAGACCTGCTTGCCGAAGATCGAAGCACCCACATAACGGGCGGCCTGGATATCGCTGACCGGCGCCTGATCGGTACCCCACAGGAACAGGTCGGCCAGCGGCAGCTCGATACCATACTTGTCGTCGAGCGTCGCAACCAGCTCACCCACGGTCGCCGGCGCCTTGACGGTCGCGTAGTAGTTCAGCTTCTTGCCGTACAGCGTGAACTGCTGGCCGTCGTAGAACATTTCCCGATCGGCACGGCCGTTGACGATGCTGGCGTACAGCCGGTTCGGCAGCGCAATCTTGTAAGTGACGTCGTTGCTGAACTTGATCAGCTGACCGGCGTCGTCGAGTCGGTCGATATCGCTATGCGCGGTGACTTCGAAGCGCTCAAGCGAACGCAGGTTCTTCGACATGCGCTGCAGTGCATCGATCGCGCGCGTCTCGCGCACCACCGGTGCCGCTGCTACCGGCTTGCTGGCATCGGCCGCTTTGACTTCTTCTGCACTGGCAGTGCCAGCGCCGAGCAGCGCAATCACGCTCAGACTGCCCAACATAGTACGCACAAGCATGTTTCGTCCTCCGTTTCGGTTCACGTTATCCATTGTGTTACCCAATAGACCAGAAAATTGCTTAAGACAACAAGTTGCACAAATTCCTTTGCACACACGGTCGATTCCCGCCGTATGTCGGCGTACTGATGCGAAAGCATGGCTGCGAACGCGCCCCGCTCCACCTCGCCAAACCGCGCCGTGCGGCGCCATTTTCGCTAGCGCCTGTGAATGCGTGACGCATAAACAATATGTTGAATGCGGCCGGTTTGGACAATACGCCAAAGCCCGAACAGGCAGCCAGTTAATTTGCATATCGCCAGCGCCGATCAGCCGTTGAGGTACGGCTTGCGCCGCAACGGCCAGCTGAGTCGCAAAAAAGCCCCTGGCTATCCAGGGGCTTTTCCGGGTTTGCGACAGGCCGGCTTTACTCGGCCAGCACCGCCGCAATCGACTTGGCCACATAGTCGACATTGCCCGCATTCAGCCCGGCCACGCACATCCGCCCGGTCCGGATCAGGTAGACGGCGAACTCGTCGCGCAAGCGATCGACCTGCGCCAGGCTCAGGCCGGTGTAGCTGAACATGCCGCGCTGGGTGAGCAGGTAGCCGAAATCACGCGTCGGGTACGCCGTGGCCAGGCAGTCGTACAACGCCCGGCGCATCGCCTTGATCCGCTCGCGCATCTGCGCGACTTCGCCGGTCCATTGCGCCAGCAACGCGTCGTCGTCGAGGACCTTGGCCGCGACGCGTGCGCCGCTGGTGGGCGGGCTTGAATAGTTGCGGCGCACGGTCAGCTTCATCTGGCTCAGCACCCGCGCGGCATCATCGGCCGTGCCGCAGACGACCGACAGACCGCCAACGCGCTCGCCGTACAGCGCGAGGTTTTTCGAGAACGAATTGCTGACGAAGAATTCGAGCCCGGCGTCGGCCATTGCGCGGATCGCGTAGGCGTCGTCGTCGAGATTGTCGCCAAAGCCCTGATAGGCGATGTCGAGAAAGGCGATCAGCCCGCGCTCGGCAACGATGCCGATCACGGCCTGCCATTGCGCCTGACTCAGGTCGACACCGGTCGGGTTGTGGCAGCACGGATGCAGGATGACGATGCTTTGCGCCGGCAACGATTTCAGCGTGGCGCACATCGCGTCGAAGCGCACGCCGCCGGTTTCGGCATCGAAGTATGGATAGTCGTGGACCTTGATCCCGGCGCCTTCGAAAATCGCCCGGTGATTGTCCCAGGTCGGATCGCTGACCCAGGCCTCGCTCTCGGGAAAATAGCGCTTGAGCAGGTCGGCGCCGATCTTCAGCGCGCCCGAGCCGCCCAGGGTCTGGATCGTCGCGATCCGCCCCGCCTTCAGCACGGCGCTGTCGGCGCCGAACAGCAGCTTCTGCACCTGCGCACGATAGCGGGCATCGCCCTCCATCGGCAGATACGGCAGCCGGGCCGGGCCTGCAAGAGCGGTCTGCGCCTGCGTCACCGACGGCAGCAGCGGAATCACGCCGCTTTCGTCGTAATAGATGCCGATGCCCAGATTGACCTTCTCCGGCCGGGTATCACGCTGGAACGCTTCGACCAGCGACAGGATCGGGTCGCCGGGATAGGTATCGACATGGGCAAACATGAGCAATCTCGCAATCGTTGGGGGTCAGGCCGGGGCGGTATGGCCACACGGCGGTCGCCGACGATTGTGCGGCATCTGCCGCGCTTTCGCCACGCACCGATGGCAATCCCGAACGCAACGCGGCACGGGTGAGCAGCATGCAGCCGGCCCCGGTCGGCCCGGCGCGGTATCATGGCCGGCCTTCAGGAGCCCTTATGACCCCAAGCCCATCCCCCAAAAGTTCGGCCGGCCGGCCCCGCGTCCAGTGCTACCTGGCGGTACCGTTTGCCGAGAAGGACGCCGCCAAGGCCCTCGGCGCACGCTGGGATCCGGCACGCAAGAAATGGTATGTGCCGCAAGGCACCGAGCTGGCGCCGTTCGCGCAGTGGTTGTCTCCGGACGCGACGCCAGCAGCCGGCGCCGAGTCAATCCGCGAACCGGTGCTGCCGCCGGGCTTCGTCGCCTACGACGGCGAAACCCCGCCCTGGGAATGAGCGCAGCCATCCCGCCCAGCGCGATTCGCCGACGCACATAGGCAGTATGCAACTTGTCGCAGCTTGCCCGGATCGCCGATCATGTCGACAGTCCCTCTTTCCACGGCCTTCGGCGATCCGCACCCATGAGCACTAGCTTTTTCTGGCACGACTATGAAACCTTCGGCGTCGTGCCGCGCCGCGACCGGCCGGCACAGTTCGCCGGCATCCGCACCGATCTCGAACTGAACGAGACCGGCGCGCCGGTCGAGATTTTCTGCCAGCCGACGCCGGACTGGCTGCCCGACCCCGAATCCTGTCTGCTGACCGGCATCACGCCGCAGCACTGCCTCGAACGCGGCGTGAGCGAACGCGAGTTCGCCGCCGGCATCGAGGCCGAACTGGCTCAGCCGGGCACCGTTGGCGTCGGCTACAACACCATCCGCTTCGACGACGAAGTCACCCGCTTCCTGTTCTGGCGCAATCTGTACGACCCGTACGCGCGCGAATGGCAGAACGATTGCGGCCGCTGGGACTTGCTCGACACCGTACGCACGACCTGGGCGCTGCGGCCCGAAGGCATCAACTGGCCGAGCCACGAAGATGGCCGACCGAGCTTCAAGCTTGAGGATCTGTCGCGCGCCAACGGCCTTGCGCACGAAGCGGCGCACGACGCGGTCTCGGACGTGCGGGCAACGATCGCACTGGCGCGGCTGATCCGCTCCCACCAGCCCAAGCTGTTCGACTTCTGCCTGAGCCTGCGCAAGAAAGATGCGGTGCTGGCGCAGATCGGCAGCGACCCCAAGCCTTTCCTGCATGTTTCCGGCATGTTCGGCACCGATCGCGGCTGTATCGCCGCCGTCTGGCCGCTCGCCTGGCATCCGAGCAACAAGAATGAACTGATCGTCTGGGATCTGGCGTTCGACCCGTGCGAGCTGTTTGCGCTCGATGCCGAGACCATCCGCACGCGGATGTTCAGCCGCGCGGATGCACTGCCCGAAGGCGTGAGCCGGTTGCCGGTCAAAACCATCCATATCAACAAGTCGCCGATCGTCATCGGCAATCTGAAAACGCTGCAGCCGGCCCAAGCCGAACGCTGGGGTGTCGATTTCGACGCGATCGAGCGCCACGCCGCGCTATTGCGCGATGCGCCAGCGCTGCCGTGGGCGCAGGTGTTCAAGCGCGATCTGCCGCCGACCGCCGACGTCGACCAGGATCTGTACGTCGGCTTTCTGTCGAACAACGACCGGCGCACGCTGGAACGGCTGCGCGGCCTCGACGGCGAAGCGCTCGCCGCGACGCGCGCCAGCTTCGACGACCGCCGCCTGGACGAGCTGCTGTTCCGCTACCGCGCACGCAACTTCCCCGCGTCGCTGACCGAGGCCGAGCTCGATCGTTGGGCGCAGCTGCGCAGCGAGCGCCTGTTCGAAGGCCGCGACGGCTACCTGACGCTGGAGGACTACTGCGGCCGCATCGACACGCTGGCCGAGTCCGCAGACGAACGCGGCGAAGCCATCCTCGCCGCGCTATACGACTACGCCGAATCCATCGCGCCCGAGTTCGGCGGATGAGATATACGCTGAGGCAGTTGGAAGTCTTTGTCGCGGTCGGCCGCTTCGAGAGCGTGTCGCGCGCGACCGAGGCGCTGAATCTGTCGCAATCGGCGACCAGCACCGCGCTGGCCGAGCTGGAAAAGCAGTTCGACGTGCGCCTGTTCGATCGCCGCGGCAAGCGGCTGCAGCTGAACGAATCGGGCCGCGCGCTGCTGCCGCGTGCGATCGAGCTGCTCGACCGCGCTGGCGAAATCGAAAGCCTGCTCGCCGGCAACGCCGGGCTGAACGGCTTCCGCTTCGGTGCAACGCTGACCATCGGTAACTACCTCGCCACCTTGCTGGTCGGTGAGTTCATGCGCCGCTATCCGGGTTGCCGGGTCCAGCTCGACGTCCACAACACCGAGCAGGTCTTGCGCAAGGTCGCGCATTTCGAACTCGATTTCGGCCTGATCGAGGGCGACAACCCGAACCCGGATCTGAGCGCCGAACCGTGGGTGTCCGACGAGCTCGTCGTCTTTGCCGCCCCCGATCACCCGCTAACACGCGAAAAACACGTGACGATCGACATGCTCGCGCGCCAGCCGTGGATCGTCCGCGAGCCCGGCTCGGGGACGCGACAGGCCTTCGAAAACGCCTTTCATTCGGTGCGCTCGCAAATGGACGTCCGGCTCGAACTCGAACACACCGAGGCGATCAAGCGCGCGGTCGAGGCCGGCATGGGGGTCTCGTGCATCTCGCGACTGGCGCTGAAGGAAGCGTTCCGCCGCGGCAGCCTGGTACCGATCGAAGTCGCCGAGCTGAATCTGCAACGGCAGTTCCATATCGTCTGGCACAAGCAGAAATTCCACACCCCGGGCATGCAGGCCTTTATCGCACTCTGCCGCGAAGTGACCGCCGGCGCGACGCGCAGCGACGAGATCGTCATGCGCGATGCCAGTGGCCGGGCGATCGAGTACCGCTAGCAACTCATTCGGGGTTGAAGATGGATAAACGATACCGGAAACGCATGGCCGCTTACTGGGCCCGCGAGGAGCGTAAAAGCCTCGCGTCCCTGAGCCGCTTGAACTACGCCACATGGTTTGATTTGTGGCATACGCACCCGGACTGGAAGGCCAAGGGCAATCGTTGCGCCGAAAACAGGGCCGCCGTTGCGGCCCAGACCTACAAGCTGTTAAAGCAGGCTGAACGCTTGGCCTCAACGAGCGGGCAAACCATCCAGATATTTGCAACGGTCTGCGAAGATACCGGCAACAATGCGGTTTATCTCCACACGAAAAATCCCAAAGGCACTGCCTACCCACAAGCATTCTCAGGCGCGCAATGGGGCGTGGCGGTGCCGGCCGAACTGATCGGTGTTATGGACTGCGATACCCACGAAATCGGAAAGATGGTCTATTCCGACGCAGTGGAATACATCATCCGTCTGCGCCAACCGCAGCAATAAGCGATAACACGCGACGCCAGCGGCCGGGCGATCGAGTACCGCTGACCGCCCCCTTCTGCCTCAGTCGAACAGTTCTTCCCAAATCGATTTCTTGCGCTTGTAGTGCTTCTGTTCGTACTTGCCGTGCTGGTGGCCAGCGCCGTGATAGTCGCCGCTGGGTTGCGGCTGCATTTGCGGCTGGGACGGCTTGGGTGCGTCCTGCACTTGCGCGCGCTCGATGATCTTGTCGAGTTCGCCACGATCGAGCCAGACGCCGCGGCAGCGCGGGCAGTAATCGATCTCGACGCCTTGGCGTTCGCTCATCACCAGACGTTCGTCGACACAGGTTGGGCATTGCATGACACGACTCCTTGAAAGTATGAATGCGGGGGTCAGCGACGCAACAGCCGCAAGCCGTTGCCGACGACCAGCAGGCTGGCACCGACGTCGGCGAATACCGCCATCCACATCGTGCCGAGCCCGGCCAGCGTCAGCGCCAGAAACACCGCCTTGATGCCGAGCGCCAGCACGATGTTCTGCACCAGCACCGCATGCGTCGCCCGCGACAGCCGCACGAAGGCCGGCAGTTTGCGCAGGTCGTCGTCCATCAGCGCGACGTCGGCGGTTTCGATCGCGGTATCGGTGCCCATGGCGCCCATCGCAAAGCCGATATCGGCCCGCGCTAGCGCCGGCGCATCGTTGATGCCGTCGCCAACCATCCCTGTGACGCCGTCGCGGCCGAATTGTTCCACCGCCGCGAGTTTGTCCTGCGGCAGCTGATCGCCGCGCGCTTCGGTGACGCCGACCTGCGCTGCGATCGCTTCGGCCGTATGCGGGTTGTCGCCGGTCAGCATCACCGTCCGCACGCCGAGTGCGTGCAACTCGGCCACCGCTTGCCGGCTGCTTTCCTTGACGGTATCGGCGACGGCGAACAGCGCCAGCACACGCTCGGCATCGGCCAGCATCACCACGGTCTTGCCCTGCCGCTCGAGTACATCGAGCCGCGCCTCCAGCGCCATCGAGCAACGGCCTTGCTCGTGCACCATCCGGTGGTTGCCGAGCCAGTATGCCCGGCCATCGATGTCGCCACGCACGCCGCGACCGAGCAGGGCTTCGAAATTGCTCACCTCGTGCCGTGCCACGCCGTCCGCCGCGCGGGCGATGGCCTGTGACACCGGGTGGTCGGAGCGGCCGGCCAGGCTGGCCGCCAGCGCGGTTGCGGCGCCAAGGTCGGCATCGCCCCAAGCCGCCGATTCGGTCTGCGCCGGCTTGCCGTGCGTCAGCGTGCCGGTCTTGTCGAGCGCCAGCGTTTTCAGCTTGCGGCCTTCTTCCAGATAAACGCCGCCCTTGATCAGGATGCCGCGCCGCGCGGCGGCGGCGAGTCCGCTGACGATGGTCACCGGGGTCGAAATCACCAGCGCGCACGGGCAGGCGATCACCAGCAGCACCAAGGCCTTGTAAATCCACGCCAGCCACGCACCATCGAATAACGGTGGTACGACCGCGACCAGCAAGGCAATGGCAAACACGATCGGCGTGTAGACGCGGGCGAACTGGTCGACGAAGCGCTGCGTCGGCGCCTTGGCGCCCTGCGCCTCTTCGACCGCGTGGATGATGCGCGCCAGCGTCGTATTCGCCGCGGCGGCGGTCACGCGGTAATCGAACGACCCCGATGCATTGATCGTGCCGGCAAACACCGGATCGCCCTCGCCCTTCTCGACCGGCAGGCTTTCGCCGGTGATCGGCGCCTGATTGATCGTCGAGCTACCCTGAACGATCTCGCCGTCGAGCGCGACGCGCTCACCCGGTTTGACGCGTACAACGTCGCCGACGATCACCGTCTTGGCATCGACCTCGAGCCAGCGGCCATCGCCGTGCCGCACGCTTGCACGCTCGGGTGCCAGATCCATCAGCCCGGCGATCGCATTGCGGGCGCGGTCGAGCGACTTGGCTTCGATCAGCTCGGCCAGCGTGAACAGCACCATCACCATCGCCGCTTCGGGCCACTGGCCGAGGATCAGCGCGCCGGTCACGGCGATGCTCATCAGCGCGTTGATATTGAGATTGCCGTTACGGATCGCGACCCAGCCCTTGCGATAGGTCGTCAGCCCGCAGGCGAGGACGGCGGCAATCGCCAGCAGCGCGGCCAGCCACACCGGCAGCCCGGCCCATTCGACGACCTCGGCGCCAACGGCCAGCACGCCAGCCAGCGCCAGCGGCCACCATGGCTTTCTGACCGCCGGCGCCGGGGCGACGCCGGCTTCGGGCAACTCGGGGGTAAAACCGAGCGAGCGTATCGCGTTCAGCACCGCATCGAGCGCGTCCGGCGCGTGCACAACGGTCAGCACGCGCTGCATCAGATTGAACTCGAGCCGGCGCACCGCCGTCATACCACCGAGCTTCTTGCGGATCAGCGCCTCTTCGGTCGGGCAATCCATCTCGCCAATGCGGATCTGCGTGGTGATGCCTTCGGCCCCGGCGGTGCTGGCCTGCAGCGGCTGCAAGGTGGCCGCCGGCGCACCGCACGCCGCGCCGTGGTCGTGGTCGTGGTCGTGGTCGTGGTCGTGGTCGTGGTCGTGGTCGTGGTCGTGGTCGTGGTCGTGGTCGTGGTCGTGGTCGTGGTCGTGGTCGTGGTCGTGACGATGTTCGCCGACCTTGCGGTAACGGAGCGTCGATCCGGCTGCGCCGGACCCGCTCGTCGGCTTTTGCTCATGATCGTGGCCGCAGCAACTGGACATGATGGACTCCGTTTGCGATATGAATACAGTACACACCCTGAAGTCACTACAAGGTCAAGCGATGAAAATCGGCGAACTGGCGCAGACGGCACAATGCAGTGTCGAAACCGTACGCTACTACGAAAAGGAAGGCCTGTTGCCGACCGCCGAGCGCACGGCGAGCAACTACCGCAGCTACGGCCCGCACCATGCCGAGCGGCTGCGCTTTATCCGCAATTGCCGCGCGCTGGACATGACGCAGGAGGAAATCCGCACGCTGCTCGGTTTCGTCGACGACCCGGCCGCCGGCTGCGGCGCGGTCAACCATCTGGTCGACGACCACCTCGGCCATGTACAGGCGCGCATTGCCGAGCTGGCCGAACTGGAGAAGCAGTTGATCGCGCTGCGGCATCGCTGCAACGGCGAGTTTCCGGTCGATGCCTGTGGGATCGTGCAGGGCCTGAACGAGATGGAGGCGGAGCCGAGGGCTGCGCATCGGCATACGCATTTGGGGTGAGGTGCGTTGGTGCTACGCGCATACAATGTATGCGTTTAGCGCCCTCGGCGCAGTTGTAAAAGCATTGATGCCGGTTCCGCCCGGCGGACGGGTTCTTTTCTTGCTTCGCCAAGAAAAGGATCCAAAAGAAGGCGCCCCCGCATTCGCGCCCCTTCGGGGCTCCCGGTGCTGCTCAGCCGCCACGGCGGGAATCACAAACTCGCGGCGCTCAAACAGCGATCCCCGACGGCCCCGTGCCGGCTTGCGCTGCTCGGCGCTACTGAGGGGATCGGGGCGGTGTGCAACGGGCAGTGAACAAACACGAGGCAAACCGGCTGCGGCGAAAAGTGCACCGTCTTTCATCCCGTTCGCCAGCGCCGAGGAGTGGAGCGAGACAAGCAGTTTCAGGCTTGGCTCGCGACCGATCGAGGGCAGCCCGGAGGGCCGCAGGCGCGGTCACGCCCAAGCTTAGCGGCTATGCCGCTTAGCGACGCGCGATGCAGCGCACGCCTTTGGGGTGAAGGGGGCTTTGGCGAGACAAAGCGCCCTTCCCGTTCGCGCGGCGGAACACGCATCAAACGCCTTTACTCGCGCCGCAGGCGCTTAACCCAGCCCCCAATGCAAAACGGCCCCGAAGGGCCGTCTGTTCTATCGAAGCGTATCAAACGGCTTCGCCTGGATGCCGCGCGCGAAGCGGAAGGGCGACGTGTACATCAAGTACACGAGCCCTTGCGCGACAAAGCGCAGCACCGGGCCAAGCCGATTTACTTCTCGACGAAAGCCCGTTCGATCACATAATCGCCCGGCTGGCCGATCCGCTTGCTGACCTGGAAGCCGCGCTCGTCCAGCAGACGGCAAGTGTCTTCCAGCATCGCCGGGCTACCGCACAGCATCGCACGGTCGGTTTCCGGGTTGAACGGCGGCAGGCCGATGTCCTCGAACAGCTTGCCCGATTCGACCAGATCGGTCAGACGACCCTGGTTGCGGAACGGCTCACGCGTCACGCTCGGGTAGTAGATCAGCTTGTTGCGCACTTCCTCGCCGAAGAACTCGTTGTTCGGCAACTCGTTCTGGATGAAGTCGGCATAGGCCAGTTCCGACACCGTACGCACGCCGTGGAACAGCACGATCTTGTCGTACTGCTCGTAGGCTTCCGGATCCTGGATCAGGCTCATGAACGGCGCCAGACCGGTACCGGTGCTGAGGTAGTACAGCGTCTTGCCCGGCTTCAGGTCCGACAGCACCAGCGTGCCGGTCGGCTTGCGGCTGACCAGCAGATCGTCACCGACCTTGATTTTCTGCAGCTCGGACGTCAGCGGCCCGTTTTGCACCTTGATGCTGAAGAATTCGAGATGCTCTTCGTAGTTGGCGCTGGCGATCGAATACGCGCGCATCACCTTCTTGCCGTTGATCTCGAGGCCGATCATCACGAACTGGCCGTTTTCGAATTTCAGGCCCGGATCGCGCGTGGTCTTGAAGCTGAACAGCGTGTCGTTCCAGTGGTGGACCGAGAGGATTTTTTCTGTGGCGTAGGTGCTCATTTATTATTTTTCCAGTGCTTTGGTAAGTTGCGGGACGGCGTCGAACAAGTCGGCGACAAGGCCGAAATCGGCGACCTGGAAGATCGCGGCGTCCGGGTCGTGGTTGATCGCGACGATGACTTGGCTGTCCTTCATCCCGGCCAGATGCTGCTGCGCGCCGGAAATGCCGGCGGCGATGTAGAGCTCGGGCGCGACGACGGTGCCGGTCTGACCGACCTGCTGTTCGTTCGGCGCAAAGCCGGCATCGACGGCAGCGCGGGTTGCGCCGATCGCGGCGCCGAGCTGGTCGGCCAGCGGGCCGAGCAGCTCTTCGAAGCGTTCGCCAAACGAACGGCCGCCGGAGACGACCACACGGGCCGACGCCAGCTCCGGACGCTCGGAGGCATTCTTGCTTTCCGACACCCAGCGTACGCGGGTATCGGCAGCCGGGGCCGACAGCGATTCGATCGCGGCCGGCGCAGCGGCCGCACCTGCGGCCGGGAAGCTCGTTGCGCGCACGGTGACAACCTGGATGGGATCGCTGCTCTCGACCGTCGCCAGCAGATTGCCGGCGTAGATCGGCCGCACATAAGTGCGCGGGCCGGTGATTTCGACCGCATCGGCGATCATCGCCACATCCAGCAGGCCGGCGACGCGCGGCAGCGCATCCTTGGCCAGGGTGTTGTGCGGCGCCAGGATGACCTGGAAGTCGCCAGCGAGCGATTTGACGATATTGGCGACATCGGCCGCCAGCGGGTGCGCCAGATGCGCGGCATCGACGCGCAACACGCGGGTCACGCCATCGAGCAGCGCTGCGTCCTGTGCCACGGCGGCGGTGTCTTCGCCGACGACGAGCAGATGAATGGCCGCATTCCAGGCCTTGGCAGCACCGACGGCACGACGGGTCGCCGCCTTCAATTGACGGCCATCATGATCGGCCAGAATCAGTACGCTCATGACAGCACTCCCGAAGCACGCAGTTTTTCGACAAGCTCTGCCACGCTGGCGACCTTGATACCGGCCTTGCGCACTTCCGGCGCAGCCACCTTGGTGCGCTTGACGCGCGGCGCGAAGTCGACGCCGGTCTCGGCCGCGTCGAGGACTTCGATCGGCTTTTTCTTCGCCATCATCAGGTTGGGCAACTTGACGAAGCGCGGCGCGTTCAGGCGCAGGTCGCAGGTCACCACGGCCGGCAGGCTCAGGGCGATGGTCTCGACGCCGCCGTCGACTTCACGGGTCACCACGGCTTCGCTGGCTTCGACCTTCAGCTCGGACGCGAACGTCGCTTGCGGCCAGTCGAGCAATGCGGCGAGCATCTGCCCGGCCTGACCGGCGTCGTTGTCGATCGCCTGCTTGCCGACGAGCACCAGGCCCGGCTGTTCGCGCTCGACCACGGCTTTCAGCAGCTTGGCGACCGCGAGCGGTTGCAGAAAGGCGCCACCGGTTTCGACGGTCAGCGCACGATCGACGCCCATCGCCAGCGCGTGACGCAGCGCTTCAGGGCTGGCCGCGCTACCGAGGCTGACGGCGACGATCTCGGTCGCAACGCCTTTTTCCTTCAGACGCAGGGCTTCTTCGACGGCGATTTCGTCGAAGGGATTGATATTCATGCGTACACCGTCGAGCTCCACATCGCTGCCATCCGGCTTGGCGCGAACGGGGACGTTGTGGTCGACGACGCGTTTGACGGCGACAAGAACTTTCACTGGGCACTCCTTGTGTTTGCCCGACATTTTATTCGGCATTAAAATATCAGTTAATCGGATTGTTTCTATATTTTATATCCGTTCTTTAGATATGCGAACGAGTACTTAATGCAACGCGACGAAATGGAATACGACGTTGTGATCGTCGGCGCCGGCCCGGCCGGTCTGGCCGCGGCGATCCGCCTCAAACAACGCGCGCCCGACGTGAGCGTTTGCGTGCTCGAAAAGGGTCCGGAAGTCGGCGCCCACCTGCTCTCGGGCGCGGTCATCGACCCGCGTTCGCTCGACGAACTGCTGCCCGAATGGCGAAAGGCGCCGTTGAAGCTGCGCACGCCGGTCAAGCGCGAGGAAATGCTCTGGCTCAAGCAGTCCGAAGCCGAGACGCTGCCGCACGCGCTGCTGCCGAAAATGCTCAAGAACGACGGCTGTGAAATCATCAGCCTCGGCGAGTTGTCGCGCTGGCTGGGCACGCAGGCCGAGGCGCTCGGCGTCGAGATCTACCCGGGTTTTGCCGCAGCCGAATTGTCGCTCGACGAACACGGTGCGCTCAACGGCGTGATCACCGGCGACTTCGGCATCAAGCGCAACGGCCAGACCGGCCCCGAGTACGCGCCCGGCATGCTGATCAAGGCCCGCTATACGCTGCTCGGCGAAGGCGCGCGCGGTTCGCTGACACGCAAAGCCGAAGCACAGTTCAAACTGCGCGCCGATAGCGACGTGCAGAAGTTCGGCATCGGCCTGAAGGAATTGTGGCGCGCCGCACCGGCACGGCACCAGCCCGGCACCGTCGTGCATTCGCTTGGTTGGCCGCTCGACAACAGCACTGGTGGCGGTGGCTTCCTCTACCATCAGGGCGACGGCCTGATCGCCGTCGGCTTCGTCGTCCACCTCGACTATGCCAATCCCTATATCAATCCGTACGAAGAATTCCAGCGCTTCAAGACGCATCCGGCAATCCGCGCCCACCTCGACGGTGGCGAGCGGCTTGAATACGGTGCCCGCGCCATTTCCGAAGGCGGCTTGCAATCGTTGCCGAAGCTGACCTTCCCCGGCGGCGCACTGATCGGTGACTCGGCCGGTTTCATCAACCTGCCGCGGATCAAGGGCGTCCACAACGCCATCAACTCGGGCATGATCGCCGCCGACGCCATCGCCGAGGCAATTGCCGCCGGCCGCAGCCACGATGAGCTCGTCGCCTACCCGGCCGCGCTGAAGCAGTCGTGGACGTGGAAAGAACTGGATGCCGTTCGCAATGCCAAGCCGATGCTGTCGCGCTTCGGGACGCTGCTCGGCGTAGCCTGTACCGGCGCCGAGCTGATGCTGCGCCAGTTCGGCATCCGGCTACCGTGGACGCTGAAGCACAGCGGCAGCGACGCCGCCAAGCTGCATCCGGCGAACGAATTCACGCCGATCATCTATCCGAAGGCCGACGGCGTGCTGAGCTTCGACAAGCTCACCTCACTGGCCTTCTCCAGCGTCCAGCACGCCGAGGATCAACCGGTCCACCTGCGGCTGACCGATCCGGCCAGGGCGATCGACGTCAATCTCGCCAAGTTCGCCAGCCCAGAATCGCGTTACTGCCCGGCCGGCGTCTACGAAATCGTCGAGGATCACAACGGCCCGCGACTGCAGATCAACGCCAGCAACTGCCTGCACTGCAAAACGTGCGACATCAAGGACCCGACGCAGAACATCGTCTGGGTCACGCCGGAAGGTGGTGGCGGCCCGCAGTACAGCCGCATGTGACAAAAAAACCGCCGGGTTCCGGCGGTTTTTTTTCAGTCCTGCAGACCTTGCCACAAGGTCGTGAGCAGCGTGTCGGTCCGGTCTTCGGTGTATTCCCAGAAGAAACCACCGGCCAGTCCTTCGCGACGGATGAAGTCGGTCTTGGCGCGGATCGATTCGGCGTCGTCGTAGGAAATGAAGGTATCACCGTCGACGAGCAACCATGGCGCCTGCGCATCGGCGTCCCAGTGGCGCACCGCCCGTCCCGAAGCCAGGAGTTCGGAAATCAGCGTGAACGAATCGAAACCGTTGCTCTTCGGCGTACCCGGCGCGCCCAATCCGGCGGCACCAACCCCCTTGAGGCTGCGACCGTAGAACGCGCAGCCGAGCACGAGCTTGTCGCGCGACAGGCCAGCCGCGGTGAACAACGCAACGGCCTTGGCACAGCTGTCGCCGTCCGGATCACCGGGGGTGTTGTAGAGATTGGTGTGGTGGCCGGCACGCGTGGCCCAGCCGTTGTAGAAGTCGTAGGTCATCAGGTTGACGAAATCGCACTGGTCGGCGACCGTGGCCATTTCGACGCCATCGAGGTAATACTGGCCCGCGCCGGCGGCGATGGTCAGCAGATAGCGCTCGCCGGCCTTGCGGCCTTCGGTGTCGGACAAGGCGTCGAGTTGCCGGCGCAGCTCGGCCAGCATCAGCGTGAAGTTCTGCTTGTCCTCCGGGCGGGCCTTGATGTCGGCCATATCGTTGCTCGGGTACTCCCAGTCCAGATCGATGCCGTCGAAACCGTAGCGCTGCATGAAGGCAATCGCCGAAGCCGCAAACGCGGCGCGGCTTTCGGTCGTCAATGCCGCGTCGGAAAAACCATCGGCGCCCCAGCCGCCAATCGAGATCAGCAGTTTCAGATGCGGGTGGCGTGCGCGCAAGGCAACCAGATCGGCAATGCGCGACTCGGCGCGCGGCTGGCCGCCCGCCTCTTCACTATTGGAAAACAGCACGACCTCGCCGTCGCGGATATTGGCGAAGGCGTAACAGATGTGCGTCAGCCGCTCGGCATCGCGCTCGAGCGGCATGCTGGAAAAATCTTGCCAGCCGGCGATGTACGCCAGCAGGATCGTTGGGGCAGTCATGCGTTCTCCAATCGCGGGACCGACTGCCTGGCGCGGATTACAGCGCAGCGATCACCGACATTTCAACCTTGTAGCGCGGATCGGCGAGGCGGGCCTCGACCGTCGCCCGTGCCGGCGTATGTCCTTGCGGCACCCACGCCGACCATGCTTCGTTCATGTCGTCGTAGTCGGCCATCTCGGCCAGATAGATCGTCACCGAAAGGATCTTCTGCTTG
Source organism: Jeongeupia wiesaeckerbachi (assembly GCF_050916355.1). Classification (GTDB taxonomy): domain Bacteria; phylum Pseudomonadota; class Gammaproteobacteria; order Burkholderiales; family Chitinibacteraceae; genus Jeongeupia; species Jeongeupia wiesaeckerbachi. Next base: position 1,850,035 of record NZ_CP136946.1, on the reverse strand, counting down.
TCGGAACCCACCTCGGCAAGCAGCCGGTCGATACAGGCCAGAACCTCTTCGGTCTGGGCACGAGCATCGCCGTCTAGCGTATCGGCAATCTGCCCGGCCAGATAGACTGTATTGTTGTGAACGACAATCTCGGCCAAGCGCGGGCCGATGTGATAACGCTGGATGCTCGACATGCCGGTCTCCCTGATCAGGTATTCCTAGCAGCATAAAACAAAAGGCGAGCCCTCAGGCTCGCCTTTTGTGCGCTGGGCGCGGTCCGGAATCAGACCACGGCCACGGTGCGCAGGCGCATCGAGAAATCCTGCAGCGCCTTGATGCCGCTGGCCTCGGCGCGGTTGCACCAGTCCTGCAGATGCTTGACGAGCTCCGGCCGCGACAGCGCCGAACGCTCCCACAGACGGGTCAATTCCTGGCGCATCTGGTAAACCTGATCGAGCACCTTGCTGTGCGCAAGGATGGCGTCGAGCTTGGGCTTGTCGCTGGCCGACGTATCCTTGGCATCCTGCTTCAGCCAGATCTTCATCTGCTTCAGGTCGACCTGCGGCAGGTGCGCCTGTGCGCGCAGCTTGTCGAACTCGTCGGCGACCGTTTCCTTGAATGTCCGCGCATAGCTGGCGGCAATCGCGTAACGGTTGGCGACAATGGCGCTCAGCGCTTGCTCGTCGAGCTCCGGCCGCGCGCCGACGGTCTTCATCTTCGGCGCCACGCGGCGGACCTTGGCCATCCGCAACATTTCCATCGCCCGGATATAGCCCCAGCCGATGTCGAACTCGAACCACTTGTACGAGAACTTCGCCGACGTGCCGAAGGTGTGATGGTTGTTGTGCAGTTCTTCGCCACCGATCAGGATGCCCCACGGCACGAGATTGGTCGACGCGTCCTCGCACTCGAAGTTGCGGTAACCGACATAGTGACCGAGGCCGTTGATGACGCCGGCAGCCCAGATCGGGATCCACATCATCTGCAGCGCCCAGATCCAGATGCCGTTGACGCCGAACAGCGCCAGGTTGACGATCATCATCGTCGTCGGGCCCAGCGCGCTGTGCTTGCTGTAGACATTGCGTTCAAGCCAGTCGTCCGGCGTACCGTGGCCGAACTTCTCCATGGTCTCGTCGACCTTGCACGCGGCGCGGTAAAGCTCGGCGCCCTCGAAGAACACTTTCTTGATCCCGAGCACTTGCGGGCTGTGCGGATCTTCGGCGGTCTCGCATTTGGCGTGGTGCTTGCGGTGAATCGCCGCCCATTGCTTGGTGACCATGCCGGTCGTGAGCCACAACCAGAAACGGAAGAAGTGGCTGGGGATCGGACCCAGGTCGATGGCGCGGTGCGCCTGATGGCGATGCAAATAGATCGTCACCGAAGCAATGGTGAGATGCGTGAACACCAGCATCACCACGATATAGCCCCACCAAGGCAGGTCGATCAGGCCGTTCAGCCAAGTCATGATCGTCGATTCTCCAGTCATAGAAAAACGCCCGCGCAGCGATAGCGCGCGGGCAAGGGGTTGATAGTACTCAATTTTTTGCTAACGTGCCCGACCGTTCATACAAAATATGACCATGGCAGTTTTCACTCGGGCTGCGACGATCCCTGCAGATTGCCGTCGCCGGCCAGTCGCTCGCTCGGCCGGAAGTGGACCACGTCGAGCCGGTTGAACGGGATGCTGATGCCGTGCTCACGGAACGCTGCCCAGATCTGGTGGTTGATTTCCGAACGCAGGCTGAGCTGGCCGTTTTCCGGATCCTTGAGCCAGAAGCCGACCGACATATCGACACCACTGGCCGCGAACAGCTCGACATAGGCGCGCGGCGGCGGGTCGGTCATGATGCGCGGATGCTTGCTGGCGATGTCGACCAGCAGCTTCATCACCAGATCGAGGTCGCTCTCGTACGCAACCGACACCGGCACCTTGGTCCAGACCTGCTTTTCGCGATACGACTGGTTGACGACGGTCGACGTCACCAGCGTGTCGTTCGGAATCAGCGCCTCGGTGCCGTCGGCGCTCTTGAGCACGACATAGCGCGACGTAATGCTGGTAATCACGCCCAAGCGGTTATCGACGTTGACGAGGTCACCGATCTTGATCGAGCGATCGATCAGGATGATGAAACCCGACACATAGTTCGAGGCGATCTTCTGCAAACCGAAACCGAGACCGACGCCCAGCGCGCCGCCGAACACCGACAGCACCGTCAGATCGATACCGACCAGCGGCAGCGCAATGATCACCGCCAGGACGACGAGCCCGGTCTGCGCCAATTTGACCAGCACGACGCGAACGTTCATGTCGATCACTTCGGCGCGCATCAGCCGCCGCTCGATCAGGCGGGCAATCCACAGCGCGATCAGCAGCGTCGCCGCGACCGACAGCAGCCCCTGCAGGATCAGCAGGACCGAGACCCGACCCTTGCCCATCGTGAAGCTGATCGCATCGAGCGCCTCGGCCACCTCGGGCAGGATGCCGACGACGTGCAGCGCGTACAGGCCCCAGATGGCGGCAGCAATGTAACGCTCGCCACGCCGGACCCACTGGGCGCCGTTGAACACATGCCGGAGCATGTAGACCAGCACCCGGATGTTGACCATCGCCGTCATCAGCACCATGGCGATCGCCAGGAGGGAATGACGCTCCGGATAGACCAGACGCAATAGGTAGGCGCTGACGAACAGCAGGATCAGCGCGTTGACCGGGAAGAAGATCCGCAGCAGTCCTTCACCGCCGGCACGCCAACGACTGTTTTCGAGGCCGAGTTTGGGCTTCAGATAGGTATTGCCGCACCAGGCAAGGAACAGCACCACGACCAATACCGCGGCTTGCGCCAGCATATGCGGGCTGAACCAGCCTGCGCGGCCGATATCGGCCAGCAGGTCGATGACGAGATTGTGCCGATCAGCAAGTTGCACTACGAATTTTCTCCAGCGTACGTGTTGTCGATGTCTGATGCAGGAATGGGATTGAATGCACCGCCCCGCCCCAGCCCATCACTTCCTTGGCGCCGACGATCTTGTCGACGGCCCAGTCGCCGCCCTTGACGAGGATGTCCGGGCGCGCGGCCAGGATCAGCTCGTACGGCGTATCGCTATCGAACCACGTCACCAGGCTCACGCTCTCCAGCGAGGCGATCACCGCGGCGCGCTGTTCGAGCGCATTGATCGGCCGATCGTCCCCCTTGCCCTGGCGGCGCACCGATGCATCGGTGTTCAGCGCGACAATCATGCCGGCCCCCAACGAACGCGCTTGCGCCAGATAGGTCACGTGGCCGCGGTGCAGGATGTCGAAACAGCCATTGGTGAACACCAGCGGCCGCGGCAGCGCCACCAGCCGTTCAGCCAGCTGCTCGGGCGGACACAGCTTCTGCTCGAAGGGAACCGACAGCATGCTCATTCGCCCTTCGCGGCCAGCAATTGCTTGCGGAAGCGGTTCAGCTCGGCCGGCGTCTCGAACTTTTCGCCGAACAGGCTGGACAGATTGCGCAGAATCCCGCCGATCACCCGGCCTTCGCATTCCTTGTCGAACTGGATCTGTTCGTCGAGCCAGCGCTCAAGCCATTCCGGATCCGGCAAACGGCTCTGGATGGTGTCGCGCGGGAAGTGCTCCTTGCTGACGTGCAGATTGGTCGGATGCATCGGCTTGCCCGAGCGGGCGCTCGACGCCATCAGGAAGCCGATCTTGGCAAAGGCCACCCGGGCTTCATCGCCATTCTTGTCGATCGCGCGCTTCATGTATTTGAGATAAGCGCCGCCGTGACGTGCTTCGTCGGTCGACAGCGTTTTGTAGATCTGCTTGATCACCGGCTCGGTATGCCAGTCGGACGCACGGCGATACCACTGGGTCAGGCGAACTTCGCCGCAGAAATGCAGCATCAGCGTTTCCAGAGCCGGCGCCGGATCGAAGCTAAAGCGGATTTCGTGCAGTTCTTCCTCGGTCGGCACCAGTTCCGGACGGAAGCGGCGCAGGTACTCCATCAGCACCAGCGAGTGCTTCTGTTCTTCGTAAAACCAGATCGACATGAAGGCCGAAAAGTCGCTGTCGTCCTGATTGTCACGCAAGAACATCTCGGTCGCCGGCAGTGCCGACCACTCGGTGATTGCGTTCATCTTGATCGTCATCGCCTGTTCGTCGGACAACAAGCTGGCGTCAAACGCATCCCATTGGATATCGTCGGCCATGTCCCAACGGGCTTTTTCAAGGTCGGCGAACAATTGCGGGTAAAGCATCGGGATCGACTCCTGCGCTGAGGCGCGGCAAACTGAACAAATAGATAAACTTCTAATTAGACCTGCTGCTATCGTCAGCGGCAAGCCTTTGCGGCCAAGTCATACGATCGTCATATGAAATTCGAACTCTTCATCATCGGCGACGAGATTCTCTCCGGTCGTCGCCAGGACAAGCACTTTGCCGCGATTCAAGCCCGCCTGCTCCAGCGTGGCCATCAATTGCACGGCGTTTGTTACCTGCCCGACGAACCGTCACGACTCGAAGCGGCATTCCGGGCGCAGCGATCCCGGGCGCTGCCACTGATCAGCTGCGGCGGCATCGGCGCCACGCCCGACGACCATACCCGGGCCGCACTGGCACAAGCGCTGGATCGCCCGCTCGTTCGACACGCAGCGGCTGCGCAACTGATCGAAACGCAATTCGGCGACGCCGCCTACCCGCACCGCATCCACATGGCCGACTTCCCATCCGGTGCCAGCCTAATCCCCAATCCGGTCAACCATGTTGCCGGCTGTCGCTACGAACAGACTCATCTGCTGCCCGGCTTTCCGGAAATGGCCTGGCCGATGTGTGAGTGGTTGCTTGAGCAATACTATCCGGCAGTTGCCGCCGACATTTGTCATTCGCTCATTGCCGTCGACGCACGCGAGGGCGAACTGATCGATCTGATGCAAACGCTCGTACGGCGCTGGCCCACGGTCCGCTTCAGCAGCCTGCCCTCCTATGGCAACGCCCGTCATCCGACGCCACACATCGACTTCAGCGTCTCCGGCCAGGCGCCTGACGTCGATGAAGCGTTCGGCTTCCTGTCCCAGGCGCTACGGCAACGGGGACTCACGTTGATTCTTTAATCAGATTCGCCTGCCGCCGACGAGTTCCGTAGCTTGGCGTGTCACGCCTGTTGATGCGCGCCGATAAAGCAAAAACCCCCTGCAGCATAGCTGCAGGGGGTTTGCATGGGGAGTCTGGCGATGACCTACTTTCACACGGGAACCCGCACTATCATCGGCGCTGAGTCGTTTCACGGTCCTGTTCGGGATGGGAAGGCGTGGGACCAACTCGCTATGGTCGCCAGACGTAACTGGTGGAGTTACGACTGTATTAGTCATATCTCTGAATTCGATAGAAGAAGCAATGACTCGGGTTTGATATTTTACGAGCCTTGTCGCAACACACCCGAACCACGCGGTTCAGGTTATAGGATCAAGCCTCACGGGCAATTAGTATCGGTTAGCTTAACGCATTACTGCGCTTCCACACCCGACCTATCAACGTGGTGGTCTTCCACGACCCTTCAGGTGGCTCAAGGCCACAGGGAAATCTCATCTTGAGGCTAGTTTCGCGCTTAGATGCTTTCAGCGCTTATCTATTCCGCATTTAGCTACCCGGCGATACCACTGGCGTGATAACCGGTACACCAGAGATGCGTCCACTCCGGTCCTCTCGTACTAGGAGCAGCCCCCCTCAAATTTCCAACGCCCACTGCAGATAGGGACCAAACTGTCTCACGACGTTTTGAACCCAGCTCACGTACCACTTTAAATGGCGAACAGCCATACCCTTGGGACCGGCTACAGCCCCAGGATGTGATGAGCCGACATCGAGGTGCCAAACTCCGCCGTCGATGTGAACTCTTGGGCGGAATCAGCCTGTTATCCCCGGAGTACCTTTTATCCGTTGAGCGATGGCCCTTCCATACAGAACCACCGGATCACTATGTCCTGCTTTCGCACCTGCTCGACGTGTCAGTCTCGCAGTCAAGCTACCTTGTGCCATTACACTATCAGTACGATGTCCGACCGTACCTAGGTAACCTTCGAGCTCCTCCGTTACACTTTGGGAGGAGACCGCCCCAGTCAAACTGCCTACCATGCACGGTCCCCGATCCGGATAACGGACCAAGGTTAGAACCTCAAAGGGGTCAGGGTGGTATTTCAAGGACGGCTCCACTGAAACTAGCGTTCCAGCTTCAAAGCCTCCCACCTATCCTACACAAACCACTTCAAAGTCCAATGCAAAGCTACAGTAAAGGTTCACGGGGTCTTTCCGTCTAGCAGCGGGGAGATTGCATCTTCACAAACACTTCAACTTCGCTGAGTCTCAGGAGGAGACAGTGTGGCCATCGTTACGCCATTCGTGCGGGTCGGAACTTACCCGACAAGGAATTTCGCTACCTTAGGACCGTTATAGTTACGGCCGCCGTTTACCGGGGCTTCGATCAAGAGCTTGCACCCCATCAATTAACCTTCCGGCACCGGGCAGGCGTCACACCCTATACGTCCACTTTCGTGTTAGCAGAGTGCTGTGTTTTTGATAAACAGTCGCAGCCACCTTTTCACTGCAACCTCTTCAAGCTCCACGAGCAAGTCGCTTCACCCTACAGAGGCACACCTTCTCCCGAAGTTACGGTGTCAATTTGCCGAGTTCCTTCTCCTGAGTTCTCTCAAGCACCTTAGAATTCTCATCCTGCCCACCAGTGTCGGTTTGCGGTACGGTCAATTCTGAGCTGAAGCTTAGTGGCTTTTCCTGGAAGCATAGGATCAATCACTTCAGTGCCAATGGCACCTCGTCATCACGCCTCAGTGTTAACAGGGATCCGGATTTGCCTAAACCCCCCACCTACACGCTTAAACCACCTATTCCAACAGATGGCTGACCTACCTTTCTCCGTCCCCACATCGCACTCAGAATCGGTACAGGAATATTAACCTGTTTCCCATCGACTACGCTTTTCAGCCTCGCCTTAGGGGCCGACTCACCCTACGCCGATTAACGTTGCGTAGGAAACCTTGGGCTTTCGGTGAACGGGCTTTTCACCCGTTTTAACGCTACTCATGTCAGCATTCGCACTTCCGATACCTCCAGCAACCTTTACAAGTCACCTTCACAGGCTTACGGAACGCTCCCCTACCATATGTGCCTAAGCACATATCCGCGTCTTCGGTTATCAATTTGAGCCCCGTTACATCTTCCGCGCAGGACGACTCGACCAGTGAGCTATTACGCTTTCTTTAAATGATGGCTGCTTCTAAGCCAACATCCTGGCTGTCTATGCCTTCCCACCTCGTTTTCCACTTAATTGATCATTTGGGACCTTAGACGGCGGTCTGGGTTGTTTCCCTCTTGACACCGGACGTTAGCACCCGATGTCTGTCTCCCAAGCTCGCACTTAACGGTATTCAGAGTTTGCCATGGTTTGGTAAGTCGCGATGACCCCCTAGCCATAACAGTGCTTTACCCCCGTTAGTGATACTTGAGGCACTACCTAAATAGTTTTCGGGGAGAACCAGCTATTTCCAAGTTTGTTTAGCCTTTCACCCCTATCCACAGCTCATCCCCTAATTTTGCAACATTAGTGGGTTCGGACCTCCAGTGCGTGTTACCGCACCTTCATCCTGGCCATGGATAGATCACTTGGTTTCGGGTCTACGCCCAGCAACTAATCGCCCTATTCGGACTCGGTTTCCCTACGCCTCCCCTATTCGGTTAAGCTCGCTACTGAACGTAAGTCGCTGACCCATTATACAAAAGGTACGCAGTCACGGAACAAGTCCGCTCCCACTGTTTGTATGCATCCGGTTTCAGGATCTATTTCACTCCCCTCCCGGGGTTCTTTTCGCCTTTCCCTCACGGTACTGGTTCACTATCGGTCGATCACGAGTATTTAGCCTTGGAGGATGGTCCCCCCATGTTCAGACAGGATTTCTCGTGTCCCGCCCTACTTGTCGTACGCTTAGTACCACGATGGTCTTTTCGTATACGGGGCTATCACCCACTATTGCCGGCCTTTCCATGCCGTTCTACTAAGACTACCGCTATCACGTACAGGCTCTTCCCATTTCGCTCGCCACTACTTTGGGAATCTCGGTTGATTTCTTTTCCTCCGGCTACTTAGATGTTTCAGTTCGCCGGGTTCGCCTCACATGACCTATGTATTCAGTCATGGATACACCAAAAGGTGTGGGTTTCCCCATTCGGATATCTGCGGATCAAAGCTCGTTTGCCAGCTCCCCGCAGCTTTTCGCAGGCTGCCGCGTCCTTCATCGCCTGTGATCGCCAAGGCATCCACCAGATGCACTTAGTCGCTTGATCCTATAACCTCAAACACGTAGTTCAAGATTACAAGTTGTGTTTGCGACTTCGAATTCTCTCGAATTCAAAACTCGATGCAATCAAACCCATTCATTACTGAATAAATTTGAGTTTTGCTTCTTCTATCTTGTTAAAGAGCGATACAGAGAATAAATTCTCGTCCAACTGAAACAGTCAGAATTAAAACCACTGACAATCGCCAATGCCTTTAATACTGAGTCCTTCCAGACTAAACCACACAAAAGTAGTGGTGGAGGCAGACGGGATCGAACCGACGACCCCCTGCTTGCAAAGCAGGTGCTCTCCCAACTGAGCTATGCCCCCATCGGATCAAACTGTTTGTCCATCCGCAAAGCAAATGGTGGGTCAAGCTGGAATCGAACCAGCGACCCCCGCCTTATCAAGACGGTGCTCTAACCGACTGAGCTACTGACCCAGTTCTCCGTATCTCTAACGTACAGCCGATGAGTGTGAATGCTTAATGAGGCATTATCTTTAAAGGAGGTGATCCAGCCGCAGGTTCCCCTACGGCTACCTTGTTACGACTTCACCCCAGTCATGAATCCTACCGTGGTAACCGGGCTCCCGAAGGTTACCCTAGCTACTTCTGGTAAAACCCACTCCCATGGTGTGACGGGCGGTGTGTACAAGGCCCGGGAACGTATTCACCGCGACATGCTGATCCGCGATTACTAGCGATTCCGACTTCACGCAGTCGAGTTGCAGACTGCGATCCGGACTACGATTGGTTTTATGGGATTGGCTCCACCTCGCGGCTTCGCGACCCTCTGTTACCAACCATTGTATGACGTGTGAAGCCCTGGTCATAAGGGCCATGAGGACTTGACGTCATCCCCACCTTCCTCCGGTTTGTCACCGGCAGTCCCATTAAAGTGCTCAACTGAATGGTAGCAACTAATGGCAAGGGTTGCGCTCGTTGCGGGACTTAACCCAACATCTCACGACACGAGCTGACGACAGCCATGCAGCACCTGTGTTCTAGCTCCTTACGGCACTCCCAAATCTCTTCGGGATTCTAGACATGTCAAGACCAGGTAAGGTTTTTCGCGTTGCATCGAATTAATCCACATCATCCACCGCTTGTGCGGGCCCCCGTCAATTCCTTTGAGTTTTAACCTTGCGGCCGTACTCCCCAGGCGGTCTACTTCCCGCGTTAGCTGCGTTACTAAGCTCCGAAAAGCCCAACAACTAGTAGACATCGTTTAGGGCGTGGACTACCAGGGTATCTAATCCTGTTTGCTCCCCACGCTTTCGTCCATGAGTGTCAGTATCAGCCCAGGGGGTTGCCTTCGCCATCGGTGTTCCTCCGCATCTCTACGCATTTCACTGCTACACGCGGAATTCCACCCCCCTCTGCCGTACTCTAGCGAGCCAGTCAGCAATGCAGTTCCCAGGTTGAGCCCGGGGCTTTCACATCGCTCTTAACAAGCCACCTGCGGACGCTTTACGCCCAGTAATTCCGATTAACGCTTGGACCCTACGTATTACCGCGGCTGCTGGCACGTAGTTAGCCGGTCCTTATTCTTCAGGTACTGTCATCCCCGACCCGTATTAGGGGCCAGGATTTCCTCCCTGACAAAAGGGCTTTACAACCCAAAGGCCTTCTTCACCCACGCGGCATTGCTGGATCAGGCTTTCGCCCATTGTCCAAGATTCCCCACTGCTGCCTCCCGTAGGAGTCTGGGCCGTGTCTCAGTCCCAGTGTGGCGGGTCGTCCTCTCAGACCCGCTACTGATCGTTGCCTTGGTAGGCCTTTACCCTACCAACTAGCTAATCAGCCATCGGCCGCTCCAATAACGTGAGGTCTTGCGATCCCCCACTTTCCCCCTCAGGGCGTATGCGGTATTAGCTTGCCTTTCGGCAGGTTATCCCCCATTACTGGGCACGTTCCGATGTATTACTCACCCGTTCGCCACTAACTTGCGGAGCAAGCCCCGCAAATCCGTTCGACTTGCATGTGTAAAGCATGCCGCCAGCGTTCAATCTGAGCCAGGATCAAACTCTTTCGTTTAATCACTGAATAATTGCGCACTTGCGTTAACTCAAAGAATTCGCCCAAGCACCGAAGCGCTCAAGCCAGTTCTATTTCATTAAGTGCAAGTACTTGATGCACTCATCAAGCACTCACACTCATCGGCTGTAATTTGTTAAAGATCGCTTGCTTCTGAACACTTCGCTCGGTAAACTCAGCGGGTTTCGCTTCGTTTCTTTCGCTGCGTCATCAGCAGAGAACGCAACTTTAAGCACTTCCCCTCCCCCCGTCAACACCCCGACCGAAAGAATTTCACGCCGAACCGATAAACCGTTGATCGGACAGCGAAATTTATTCAGACCCAAACCCAACATCCCCGCCACACCGCCGCCAGCACCGCTGCAAAGCTGACAAACCCATGCCATGCGCATGAAATCCGTCAGTTTTGGCCCCGCTCACCGCGCCCTGCCCCGCCCAAAACCGTTCAAACCGCCCCCGCCAGCCCGTCCAGCACCGTCCGTCCCGGTTTCACCGCGCTCAAAAGCACAACGGGCGGCCTGAAGGCCGCCCGCTTCACGCGCGCGATTATCTATATGCGTAAATCACATCTAACCACGATGCATTCGACGCTGGCACACTTGCACTCAAGCCGGTCGCCCTCATCTGTTACTGCCAGTTGTTTGACTCATGGAAATTCAGTCATGCCCAAAGTGGTGATGTACAGCACCGGCGTCTGCCCGTACTGCGTAATGGCAGAGCGTCTGCTGGGCGCACGCGGCGTCGCGACGATCGAAAAGATCCGCATCGATCTCGACCCCGCTCAGCGCGAGGTGATGATGCAGAAAACCGGTCGTCGCACCGTGCCGCAAATCTATATCGGCGAGACGCATGTTGGCGGCTACGACGACCTGGCCGCGCTCGACCGCGCCGGCGGACTGCTGCCGCTGCTCGAAGCGGAGTAACCGCTACGCCGCGCCAAGTGGCAGCGACACTGGAATCGTGCGATGATTTCGCGCGGTCCAAAGCACTCAAACACACACAGTGACACCCAGGAAGGAATCATGAGCGAAGAAAACCAAGCAGCGGAAAACCAGCCGGTTTTCGCGATCCAGAAGATTTATGTGAAGGACGTTTCGGTTGAATCGCCGAACGCGCCGCAAGCCTTCCTCGAGCAGCTGCAGCCGGAATTCAATATCCAGTTCCGCAACGAAGCCCGTGGTTTTGACAACGGCTTCTACGAAGTCAGCCTGACTGTCACCGCACAGGCCAAGGTTGAAGATCGCACCGTGTTCCTGATCGAGACGACGCAAGCCGGCCTGTTCCAGATCGAGCACGTTCCGGCCGAAGAAATGGACCCGCTGCTGGGCATCGGTGCGCCAAGCATCCTGTTCCCGTACCTGCGCGAAACCGTGTCGGACCTGACCACCCGCGCCGGCTTCCCGCCGCTGCTGCTGCAACCGATCAACTTCGAAGCGATCTATCTGCAACAGCGTGCGCAGCAAGCCGCGCAACAGCAGACCGGCGCAGCCGAAACCACACACTAATCGTGCGTTCGCCCGCGTGCCTGCGGGTCGATCCCAGACGCGCCGTGGCTTGCCACGGCGCGTTGTCATTTGCAGGCCGATCGCCTTGATCGGCTATATCGGAATACTGGAGGACGAATAGATGAAACTCGCCGTACTCGGCGCCGGCGCCTGGGGAACTGCACTGGCGATCCGCTTTGCCGACCAATGCGATGTGACGCTGTGGAGCCGCGATGCCGATCAGGTCGAGACGATGCGGATCGAGCGGGCCAACCCGCGTTATCTGGCCGATGCGCCGTTTCCGGCCACGCTGTCGGTCAGCGCCTCGCTGGCCGAGGCGGTTGCCGGTACCGACTGCGTGCTGATTGTCACGCCGATGTCCGGGCTGCGCGGCACGCTACGCGCGCTGCGTGAACTCGGTTCGACCGCGCCGGTGGTCTGGGCCTGCAAGGGACTCGAGGCCGGCACGATGAAGTTCCCGCACGAAGTCGCCAACGAGGAGATGGATCCGGCGGTGCCGCGCGGCATGTTGTCCGGGCCGAGCTTCGCGCAGGAAATCGCCAAGGGTCTGCCCGGTGCTGTGACCATTGCCGCGACCGACGCCGCGTTCGCACAGCGCATCGTCGAAACGCTGAACACGCCGGTACTGCGGTTGTACGCAAGCGACGACCTGATCGGCGTCGAGATCGGCGCGGCAGTGAAGAACGTGCTCGCGATCGCCGCCGGTGTTTGCGATGGCCTCGGCTACGGCCTGAATGCCCGTGCGGCGCTGTTGACGCGCGGCCTGGCCGAAATGAGCCGTTTTGGCGCGGCGCTGGGCGCGCGTGCCGAAACCTTCATGGGCCTCGCCGGCATCGGCGATCTGCTGCTGACGGCCACCGGCGATTTGAGCCGCAACCGGCGCGTCGGCCTCAAGCTGGCCGAAGGGCTGACGCTGGACCAAGCGCTGGCCAGCCTCGGCCATGTCGCCGAAGGCGTGCCGACCGCTCGCGAAGTGAACCGGCAGGCGCAGGCGCTCGGCGTCGACATGCCGATTACCGCCGCAGTCTGCCGGCTGCTGTTCGACGACGCCAATGTGCCCGAGATCGTCAGCACGCTGATGGGCCGCGCACCGAAAATGGAAGCCCAAAGGTGAAACTGCGCTACGCGCTGCTTTCGGACATTCACGGCAACCTCGCCGCGCTCGAGGCCGTGCTCGACGATCTGGCCGACTGGCCCGACGCGACGCTCCTCGACCTCGGCGACACGCTGTACGGCCCGCTCGACCCACGCGGCACCTGGCAGCGCTTGCTGGTCGAATCCGAAACGCGGCGCGTGCTCGGCGTCAACGGCAATCAGGATCGCGACATCCTCGACGGCAGGCCTTCGGCAACGCTGGATTTTGTCGTCGACGAGCTAGGCGACGCCGGGCGGCGCTGGCTGCAGAAACGGCCGACCAACGTGCTGGTCGACAACCTCGTCTACGCCTGCCACGGCAAGCCCGGCGACGATACGCGCTACTGGCTCGAAGACCTTGACGACGGGCTGCGCGCGCTGGCCGACATCAACGCCGACGCAGTCGGCATCGCGGCTGAAATCCTCGTCTGCGGCCATAGTCATATTCCACGTGTACTTACGCTGCCGGACGGTCGGATGATCGTCAATCCGGGTAGCGTCGGCCTGCCGGCGTTCCGCGACAGCGATCCGCCGCACGCGATGCAGACCGGTGCGCCGCTGGCCCGCTATGCACGCATCGAAGCCACAGACCGCGGCTGGCTGATCACCCATCGGGCGATTCCGTACGACCACGAACAGGCGGTCGAGCAGGCGCTCGACCAGGACCGGCTGGATTGGGCGCAATGGCTCTCCTCAGGCTGGGCCTGAACCTGTTTCATTAGGCGACTGCGCCGTCGCATTTCGTCCCCGTTCGATGCTCGTGATCCTCATGGACTTGATGTCCATTCCGGTCCCTGCGCTTCGGGCGAGAACGAACTGCTTTGGCTCGACCGCCTGCTGAAACAGGTTTCGCTTCTTCTCGTCCCCTTCACTTCCCGTGACTAAGCGCGACTAACAAAACCCTACTGGCTTCGTTGCGCTCACTTGCCGTACGCCTTACTGCCTGTGTTTCGCGCACCTTGCCAATACCGTTTCATTGGGTTTTGTTAACTAACCGCTCTAAAGCGTCGCAAAGAACCGCCTCTGTGCCGCAATAAACGCGTCGCGATGCGACACAAAGGGCACGTGTGCCGCGCCGTGGTGAACAACGAGTTCGGCCTGCGGCAACGTTTGCGCCAGCCAGGTGCCGGCCGGTAGCGGCGTCAGCGTGTCGCGGTCGCCGAATTGCAGCAGTACCGGCAAAGCCAGCAACGGCATTCGTTCGCGCAGATCGGTATCGCGCAGGATGGCCAGTCCTTCGGCCAGCGCACTCAAGGACGGCTCGCCGTGCTCGAACAGCTCCTCGCCCAGCCGGCGTGCCACCGCCCGCGCCGATTCGTCGCCCATCGCCTGCAGGCTGATGAAACGCTTGAGCGTGCCACGCCAGTCGTCGCCAAGGCTCGCGGCGAACTGCGCCAGCGTCGTTTCAGGCATTGCGCTGCGCCAGTCCGGCCTTTGCATGAAGCACGGACTAGCGGCGACCAGCGTCAACGACCGCAGCTTGTCGGGCGAACGCAACGCCCACGCTGCCGCCACCGCACCGCCGAGGCTCCAGCCGACCACGTGCACCGGTAGCGGGAAAGCCGCGTCGAGCGCGTCGACCATCATATCGAGCGAGAGCGGCGCCTCGCTGCCGCTGCGACCGTGCCCCGGCAGGTCGACGAGGTGGTGACAGCCGTCGTTGGCCAGTGCATTGGCCACATCGCGCCAGACGGCGCCGTTCATTGCCCAGCCGTGCAGCCAGACGACGTCCTCGCCGCGGCCGAGCGTGTCGGAATACAGATTCATCAATGGGTTTCCTGCAGCAGCATCAGTAGCGTCTGGTTCAGACGCGCAACGTCGTCGGCGCTGTGCGCTGCCGAAAGGCAGATGCGCAAGCGCGGCGTCGGCACCGTTGGCGGGCGAATCGCCGACACCCACAGACCCGCGTCGCTCAAGCGTTGCGACAGGACCAGCGCGGCGGCGCTGTCGGCAACGAGCAGCGGCTGGATCGGCGTCGCCGACGGCAACAGTCCGCTGCCGGCGAGCGTATTACGCAGGCTGGCGATATGCGCCGCCAGCGCTTCACGACGCCAATGCTCGCGCTCGATCAGGTCGACGCTGGCGAGTACCGCCTCGGCCAGCAGCGGCGGCGCGGCAGTCGTGTAGATGTACGGTCGCGCCATATTGACCAGATAGTCGACCACGACCGCTTCGGCGGCGATGAAGGCACCGGCCACACCAGCCGCCTTGCCCAGCGTCGCCATATAGATCAGCCGCGACGAGGCGATGCCGGCCACACTACCGCGACCGTCGCCAAGCACGCCAAAACCATGCGCATCATCGACGTAGACCCAGGCATCGAAACGCTCGGCCAGCCTGACGATGTCGGCCAGCGGCGCACAATCGCCGTCCATGCTGAACACCGCATCGACAACGATCAGCCGGCGCCTTGCCTCGGTCGTCGCCAGCAAGCGTTCGAGCTGTTCGAGATCGTTGTGGGCGAAGCGTTTGAACCCAGCATGCGACAGCTGGCAGGCATCATTCAGCGAAGCGTGATTGAGCTTGTCGGCGAAAATCGCGTCGCCACGGCCGACCAGCGCGGTCACGGCGGCGAGATTGGCCATATAGCCGGTCGAGAACGACAACGCCGCCGGCTTGCCGACAAAGGCCGCGAGCCGCTGCTCCATCGCCTCGTGCGCGGCGCTGTGTCCACAAACAAGATGCGAGGCACCGCTGCCGACGCCCCAGCGCGCGGCGCCGGCTTGCGCCGCGGCGATCAGATCGGGGTGATTCGCCAGGCCGAGGTAGTCGTTGCTGCAGAAGTTGATCAACCGGCGGCCATCAACGTCGACAACCGCGCCTTGCGGGCCGGCAAGCACGCGGCGTTGGCGGTACAGATTCGCGACGCGACGGGCGTTCAGGTCGGCGTCGAGGGCATCGAACGGCATGGCGGCCACAGAAAATGATGGAACGCAATTGTACCGCGCCCGTCACCCTCGCCTAGCCAGCGGCCTCGACGACGCTCAACTCGAGCATAAATTCGGCTCCGCCTTCGTCGCGGTTGCTGACCGTGATATGGCCGCCGCAATCGTTGGCGATCGCCTGCGCCGTCATCAACGCCAGGCCGGAACGATCCCTTTCGCCGCGCGGCAGCGCCAGCGGATCGAACAGCGAGGACGAGCTGGCGTCGCTGATTCCCGGCCCGTTGTCGGTGATGTTCACCTGCGCCCGCCCGCCGTCGCAGCGCACGACTATGCGGATTTCCGGCATCGGCGATGTGCGCACGGCGTCAAGGGCGTGCTGGATCAGCACGGCAAACAGCTGTTCCAGCCAGACCAGGTTGCCGGTGACATAGATCGGCACTTCGGGTTCTTCGATTTCGAGCCTGACGTGCTGATGACGCAACTGGCTGTCAAACAGCGCAATGGTATTGGCGATCGGCTGCATCAAGGTCACGGCCTCAAGCTGGTCGTCGGTCCGCCCCGCAGGTTCGCCCAACTTGATCGTAAATGCGGCAAGGCGCTCGGTCTGCGCGACCACGCCGTCAATCTGACGTTTGACCTCCCCGCCGTTCTCGTCAAGCTTGCCGATCAGCCCGCGCAGCGCGGCAATCGGCCGGCCCAGCTCGCGCATGACACTCGACGTGATCTGGCCCAGCACCGAAAAGCGACCTGCATTCAGGAGTTTGTCCTGCGCAACGCGCATCCGGCCTTCGAGCCGCTGACGCTCAACCACTTCGTCCCGAAGCCTGGACTGGATGTCGGCCAGTTCACCGACACGCAGCTCGATTTCGTTCCGGAAGCCGTCACGAACCTGTTCAAGCGCGTTGTCGGCCTGGCGCTGCTCTTTCCGGCGACGCTGGTATTGCCACCAGCACAGCAGGAGCAGCAAGGGGCCGAACAACATCATCGCCGCGCGGAACACCTCGTGTTCGGCCTCGGTCCTGACCTTGCTCAGATCGTTGTAGGTCTGCATTTTCCAGTTCAGCCCTTCGAGCGCCTGCTGCTGGATCAACATCGGTGTCGACTTGCCATCCTGGGTCAGCATTGCTCGTTCGGCGCCGTCACCGATGCGCGCACGCTCGCTCAAGGGCAGTAGCGGGAAGTCGCTGCGTCCCTCGTACTGACGGCTCTCTTCCAGGTAGTGGCGAACTTCGCTGCTCAACGGTGCCACGACGTGCCATTTGTAGTGCTGGTCGGTCGAGAGAATGACGATGCCGTTGCCGTCGACCACGGTCACGATATCGCCGCTGGTCGGCCACTGGCGCTCCAGCGTATCGAGGTTGATCCGGATGGCAACAACGCCGATGACAATGCCTTTTTCGTTCCGGACCGGATACGAGAGGAAATAGCCGGACTGCCGCGTCATCAAACCGATGCCGTAAAACCGGCCCTGGTGCCCTTCCTTGGCCTGAAGGAAATACGGACGATAACCGTAGTCCTTGCCGATCAGGCTTTTCGGCGTATTCCAGTTGCTGGCCGCCAGCACCTTGCCGTTAACGTCGAGCAGGAACAGCAGGTCATCGGGGGATTCACGAATGCAGCGGGCCAGATAACGGCTGACCACATCGCGCATTTCCGCGCTTTGCGGATCACGCAACAAGGTCAGGATATAAGGATGGTCGGCCAGTACCATCGGCAGCGCATCGTAACGGACGATCGCGTTGCGCAAACCGGCAGCGTAGACCTCAAGCCGGTTGCGACCATGCTGCTCCAGGTCCGCCGTTTCACTGCGGACGGTATGCGCGCCCAACGCATACAACACCGTGCCCGCGGCAAGCAGCGCCCCCAAGACGAGCACGATGCCGATCAAGCGCTTGCGCGTTATGGCCGGAAATGTCGACGCCCCTTCTTGCGCTGCGCCCTGGCTGCGTGGCGCGATCAGCCACGACACCAGTCCCGGCAACAGCATGGCTTTACGAATGCAAGTAAACACAGCCAGTTCCACTCCTTCTGTCCTGTCCTCCCATCCTAGGTCAGGCCACAACACGCTGTCGAAACTCTTTCGCGCTTCTTGTTTCAAATGGAAAAAGCGCGACGAGCCAACCCTTTACCACACACCGCACAATAATCAGCGAGCCATTGCCGATGCCGACAAGCAGCGGTTCTAGAGGCACGGCTGAGGCATCGCCAGCCACGAAGTGCTCGCGAAAAAGGCAATCAAAGGCAGATCGCGCACTTCGGGCGGCGTGCCACGCTGTAGCGCAGCTGCTCAGGGTGTCCAGTCGACGACGGACAGCTCGAGCACGAACATCGCGCCACCTTCGGTCTGATTCATCGCACTGAGCCGGCCGCCGCAATCGCCGGCAATCGCTTTTGCGGTCACCAAGCCCAGACCCAGTCGTTCGCTGCCGCCATCGGGTGCCGAGAACGGGTCGAACAGCGTCGCCAAGGCCGGCTCAGCGATCCCCGGCCCGTTGTCGCCGATCGAAATCTGCACTCTCGGGCCCGAGCGCTGAACCGACACGCGAATCACCGGCTGCGGCGATGTCCGGACCGCGTCGAGCGCATTGCGCAACAGGTTGACGAGCAGTTGTTCAAGCTGGGCCGGATTGCCGGACACGCGCACACGGGCATCCGGCTGGTCGAGGTCGAGCCGCACTTGCTGGTGGCGAATCTGCGTTTCAAGCAACAACACGGCGTTGTCGATCACGCCATGCAGCAGAACCGGTCCGACCCGGTCGTCGCTCCGTCGCGCATAGGCTCCCAGGCGGGTCGTCAGCGCCGCAATCCGCTTGGCCTGGACGCCGATACCGTCGAGATGCGTGCGTGTGCCCTCGGCCAGTTCCGGCGCGCCGCGCAGCGCATGTGTCAGTACCCGCACCGCCGCCAGCGGCTGCCCCAGCTCGCGGACCAGCGCCGTGGTCATCTGACCGAGTACGGCCAGCTTGCCCGCGTGCAGCAGCTTGTCGTGCGCGATACGTAATCGGGCCTCGAGCTTCTGCCGCTCGGCCGTTTCACGCTGCAGCCGCAGCTGCGTTTCGGCGAGTTCACCGCCGCGCAGCGCGACCTCGCGTTCGAGCACCGTCTGCGTGTGCCGCAGTTCCGTACTGGCTTGCAGGCGATCGAGCATGCGCCGACGGTACTGGCGCCAGTAAAGCAGCAATGACGCCAGCGCCAGCAGGGCGAAGAGTGCGCCGATCAAGGTATGGCGGACCGCCTGGCGGACCGGGGCAAGGTCGTTCAGTGCCACCAGATGCCAGCCCACCCCGCCCAGCGCCATCCGTTGCACCAGCACCGAACGCGATGTGCCGCCGAGATCCAGCTCGGCGCGCTCAACGCCGACATCCAGCGGCTCGCGGTCCGACAAGCCCAGCACGGCAAACTCGCGACGCTCGCCGTACTGATGGGTATCGGCGATGTAGCGCAGCATTTCGGCCGGCAGCGGTGCCAGCGCGCGCCATTTCAGTTCGGGGGCATTCGACAGGAAGACGATGCCATTGCTGTCGGCCACCAGAATCGGCCCGCCGCCGCGTGGCCATTCACGCTCGACCATATCGAGGTTGATCTTGGCCACCACGACACCGATGACTTTGTTGGCATCGCGGACCGGATACGAGAGGAAGTAGCCTGGCTGGTGCGTGGTGAACCCGACCCCATAGAAATGGCCGGCACGCCCTTCCTTGGCCTGGAGAAAGTAAGGCCGGAAGGCGTAGTTCTTGCCGACATAGCTTTGCGGTGTCTCCCAGTTGCTTGCCGCGAGCGTCACACCCTCGGCATCGAGCAGGTAGAGCACCGTCGAGCGCGTGTCGTTGTTGCTCAGCGCCAGATAGCGGTTGATCCTGTCGCGCAGGCCGGGGCCATCGGGCTTGCGCAGCAAGGCCATGATATCGGGGTGGGTCGACAGCACGACCGGCAGCGCATCGTAGCGCTCGATCGCGTTGCGCAGGCTGCTGGCGTAGACGTTGAGCCGGTTCTGGCCCTGTTCGCGCAGCCGCGCCGTTTCGGCCGTGCTGCTCCAGTCTGCCAGTGTCAGCAGCACGGTCAGAATCGCCACGGCGGCAATAGGCCAGCGCAAGGGCCGCAGCAGCCGCAAAACCGAAACAATGCGGGATGCAGCGATCATCGTCGCACGCGTGGCAGCGGCCACGTCAGGCAGGCACAGCGGATGGGCACATGGCGCAAGACGGCCAGTGTGACAACACGAGAAAGCACGGGATCTGGATCAACGAAGCCTGGACGAGACCTATGCTACCGAGATTCGGCAAATACTGTCTAAAGTCTTTCGTTAAACTTCGAAGTCTATCCAATTAGTTGTTGCAATTAACCAAATGGATCAAATCCACGCCGCCAGCAAGGGGCCCAGCCAGCGCCACAACACGAAGATCAGCAAGCCGCCGCCGATGCCGGCGAGCAAATGCTTGAAACGCCAGACGATCAGACCGGTGGCCAGCGCGCCGACAAGCCGGGCATTGTGGATGTCGAGATCGAAAGCACCATTCTTGAGCAGCACCGCCGGCACGACGATCGCCGTCAGCACCGCAACCGGGACGTAATGCAGTGCCCGTTTGAACCAGGCCGGCAAGCCGTCGCCGATACCGAACCAGAAACCGACGCGCAGCACATAGGTCACGCCCGCCATGCCGGCCAGCAGCAGCACGGTGTTCATGCGCCGCCCTCCTTCGATTCGATCGTCCGCTCGAGCAACACGCCAACGGCGACCGCGGTCAGCGCCGCGACCATCAGGCCAAGCTGGTACGGCAGGCCGTGCGCCAGCAGCGCGACCAGGCCGGCAGTCAGTGCCGCTGCGATCTGTGCACGGTTCTTCAGCTGCGGGACGACGATGCCGACAAAGCTCGCGACCATTGCGAACTCAAGCCCCCAGTGCTGGATGCCGGGTACGACGTTGCCGAGCAGCACGCCGATCGCGGTCGAACCGGTCCAGGCGGCGAACAGCGTCAGCGCGACGCCGAGGTAATAGCGCCGGCGATCGACGCCGCCGCGCGGGCTGCTGAAGCGGTTGTAGATCACGGCAAAGGCTTCGTCGGTCAGAAAGTGGCCGAGAAACGCGCGCCAGAGGCGCGGCAGGTCACGCACATAGGGCTGCATCGTCGCGCTGTAGAGCAGGTGGCGCAGGTTGACGATCAGCGTGGTCGCGATGATGACCGGCAGGCTGACGCCAGCGGCGAGCAGTGTGACCGCGATGAACTGCGCCGAACCGGCGTAGACCAGTGCCGACATCACCATTGCGGCCCACGGCGGCAGTCCGGCCGGGCCGGCAAGCGTGCCGAAAATCAGGCCGAAAGGCACGATGCCAACGACCATGGCCAGCGCATCGCGCACACCGGCGGCGACGCCGTCGCGGGACGGACAGGGTGAAGAAATAGAAGTCATCGTCCGATGATAGGCGAGCCGACCGGCCCTTCACCGTTACAGCTCAGTAAGTAAACGACCGGTACAGAAACAGTGCCGGAATCGCGGTCGGAGGGGCGTGGCATAATGCGCCCATGCCCCGCTCCGCTTCCTGGCACACGCCGCTTTGCCTCGCCCCGCCTGCGCTCCGGCCCTGGCTGACCGAATCCGGCTCGCTGACCGCAAGGCTGGTCGCGCATTTCCCGGCGTTCTCGGTGCGCGTCTGTGCGCAGGGCCTGGCCGCCCCCCATGACGACGAAGGCCGGGCGATTGCGCTGGCGCGCCGCAGCCAGCGTGTCGAGACCCGCGAAGTGCTGCTGATGAGCGGCGATACCCCGCTGGTCTTCGCCCACAGCGTGCTGCAGCACCGCGCGCTGCGCAGCGGCTTTCGGCCGATCGGCCGGCTCGGCAACGCCTCGCTCGGCTCCTTCCTGTTTGCCACGCCGACGATCCGCCGTTCGCCGCTGGCATGGCGCCAGGTCGATGCCCGCCATCCCTTGTGGCGCAAGGCCGCGCTGCACGTCGCCAACCTGCCCATGCGGCTGTGGGCGCGCCGTTCGCTGTTTTTCGCCGGCCACGATCGCCTGCTGGTGACCGAAATCTTCCTGCCACCGTTTTTCGCGGCGACCTCGGCCGCCGACGCCACACAATGAACTCAGACAGCACCCTCTCGCTTTATCTGCGCCTCGCGCGCCTCGACAAACCGATCGGCATCATGCTGCTGCTGTGGCCGACGCTCTGGGCGCTGTGGTTCGCCAGTGGCGGCCTGCCGGACTGGACGATCCTGGCGATCTTCGTCGCCGGCACGGTGCTGATGCGCTCGGCCGGCTGCGTGGTCAACGACTATGCCGACCGGGACTTCGACAAGCACGTTGCACGCACCAAGGCGCGACCGCTGACCAGTGGCAAGATCGGCGCGAAGGCCGCGCTGCTCTATGCCGCCGCCCTTGCGCTGGCCGCGCTGCTGATCGCCTTGCCACTGAACCGGCAGGCGCTGCTGCTAGCGATACCGGCGGCCTTTCTCGCCGCCAGTTATCCGTACACCAAACGTTTCTTCGCCGTCCCGCAGGCGTATCTGGGCGTGGCTTTCGGCTTTGGCATTCCGATGGCCTATGCGGCGGTCACCGGCGCGGTGCCGGCCGCCGCGTGGTGGCTGCTGCTCGCCAACGTGTTCTGGTCGGTGGCCTACGACACCGCGTACGCGATGTGCGACCGGCCCGACGACCTGAAGATCGGCATCAAGACCTCGGCGATCACCTTCGGCCGCTTCGATGTCGCCATCGTCATGGCGTGCTATTTCGCCTTCCTGGCGATCATGCTGGCCGTCGGCCTTGAGATCGGCCGCGGCCGCTGGTACGTGGCTGGCGTCGGCGCGGCCGCGCTGCTGGTGCTGTTCGACCAGTTTCCGCGCATCCGCCATCGCGAGCCGCAGGCCTGCTTCCGCGCCTTTCTCAACGCCAATCGCATGGGTGCGGCAATCTTCGCCGGCGTGCTGCTGGACTACGCGTTCGGCTGAGGCACGGCGTCCGCCACCGCACTAAAGCACACGCGATTGCGGCCGCCCTGTTTGGCGGCGTACAGCGCGGCGTCGGCACGCTGGAGCAAGGACTCGATATCGTCGGCCGCCACAGCGGCCGCGTAGCCGATGCTGACGGTAAACCCGATCCTTCGGCCGCCCGCCATGAAACCTTCCGCTTCGAAGGTCGTCCTGAGCCGCTGCAACACGGTCTCGGCATCCTGTAGCGACGTCTGCGGCAGCATCAGCGCGAACTCCTCGCCGCCTATCCGGCCGAGCAAATCACCGTCGCGGATCGCCGCGGTCACCGTCCTGGCCAGATACACCAGCCCGGCATCGCCGACCGGATGACCGTAGCTGTCATTGATGCGCTTGAAGAAATCGATATCGATGATCGCCACGGTCAGCGCATTGCCGTAGCGGTGGCTGCGCGTCAGCTCGGCGTTGAGCATTCGCTCGAACTTGCGCCGGTTGGCGCAACCGGTGAGAAAATCGCTGTCGGCCTGACGTTGCAGCTCGCGGTTGGCATCGGCGAGCTGTCGGCCCAGACGCTTGATGTGGCGCAAATAGGTCAGCAGCAGCGTCACCAGCGCAAGCGCCAGCGCGCCGCTGCCGCCGATCAAGGCGAAGTAGAACTGCTGTTGCGCCGGCAAGCGGTTCAGCTCGGGCAAAGGCACCAGCATATGCAGCGTCAGGCGGGCGTTGCTGCCGTCCTGCTGGCTGAGGAACAGGTATGGCGTTTCGCTGCCCGCCTTGTGATAGAGGCCGGCCGGCAGCAACGCCGAGCTGACCGGCGCCAGACCGAGCGGCTGCAACGGCAGCGTGCCGTAGCGCTGTGCACGCAGCGACGGACTGACGACCTTCGCGCCCGGCAGCGTGTGCCAGAGCAGCTCGGGATTCTTGCTCATCACCACCACGCCGTGCTGGTCGGAGATCAGGATCGACGGATCGCCGAACAGCGCATCGAGGGTATCGATCCGTACCTTGATGGCGGCAACGCCGACGATGCTGTCGCCAACCCGGATCGGTACCGAGAAATAGAAGCCCGGCTGGCCGGTATAGATGCCATGGCCGAAGAACTGCCGGCTGCGCCCGATCAGCACGTCGTGGAAAAAAGTCCGGTCCGACAGCGTCCTCCCCTGCAAGGTCGTCGGCTTCTCTGCGTCGCTGGCCAGGATGATCCGGCCTTCGGTGCTGATGACCCAGATCGTGTCGCCGATCGTTCGTTCGATCAGCATGCCCAGATAGTGATTGGCCTCGTTGACATGTTCATGCGTCGGCGCCGCCAGCGCCCGCAAAACGGCCGGACTGTTGGCGATGATTTCCGGTGAGGTGGTCAGGTAGCGCCAGCGATCGGTGAAACCCGACGTCTGCAGCTTGAGCATTTCCACCCGGCGGGTGCGGATGTCGTCGACGTTGCGCCGGGCCTCGGCGCGCGTCATGGTCGCGCTCAACCACCATGCCACGGGGAGCCAGGCCAGGACCAGCAGGGTCAGGACGACCACCGCCAGCGCGAACGGACGTTGCGGATGCTCAGATTTCATCAGGCGCAATTATATCATTCGCTTCCCGACAAACTCGGTTGCGGCCGCCCTGCTTGGCGGCGTACAAGGCGGCATCGGCCCGGGCGCGCAAGCGGGCGACGTCGTCGCCGGGCCTCACCGCGGCGTAGCCGATGCTGATCGTCACCACGATCTCGCCGCCCGCCACCGGCAGCACCTGCTGCTCGACTTGCTTGCGCAGGCGTTCGAGCAAGGCCAGCACGCCGTCGATCTCCGTTTGCGGCAGCAGCAGACCGAACTCCTCGCCGCCGAGCCGGCCGAGCTGGTCGGTCTCGCGGATGCCCTGCTGGATCAGATCGACCAGTTGGATGAGTGCGGCATCGCCGACCGGATGACCATGGACATCGTTGATCCGCTTGAAATGATCGATATCGATCAAGGCCAGCGTCAATGGGCTGCCATAGCGCAGACTGCGCGCCAGCTCGCTGGCGAAGCGCCGGTCGAACTTGCGCCGGTTCGCGCAGCCGGTCAGGAAATCGGTGTCGGCCTGCTGGCGCAGCTCGCGGTTTGCCAGCGCCAGTTGCCGGCTCAGGCCGCGGGTGCGCAACAGGTAGATGGCAACCAGCAGGCCGAACGCCCCGAACAGCAGCCCGCAGCCGCCGATCAGTCCGAAGTAAAAGCGTTGTTGCGCCGGCAGTGCTTCGAGCGAACGGATCGGCACCAGCATGTGCACCCGCAGACCGTTCAGTTGCGGGTCGTGATTCGTCAGGAACAGATAGGGCGTGGCGCCGCCGTCGAGAAAGAACAGGCCCTGAGGCAGCGGCTTCTGCGTCGGCACCAGGCGCAACGCTTGCACCGCATTGCGGTGATACAGGTGCTGCAGCATCTCGGCCGACAGCGACAACGCCGCGGCGCCGGGCAGCGCGCGCATGCGCAGCGCCTCATGCCGCGCCAGCACGCTGACGCCGAACACGTCCGAGATCAGCAGATCGCTGTCGTCGATCACCTTGTCCAGCGTACTGGCCTTGACCTTGAGCACCACGACGCCAAGCACCATGCCATCCGCCATGATCGGCGCCGAAAAGAAGAACCCCGGAATGCCGGTCCGGGTGCCGTAACTGAACTGCATGCCCGGCAGGCCGCCGATGGCGTCGACGAAGTACTGCCGTTGTGGCAGATGGGTTCCGATCAGGTTGTCTGGCTGCCCGGCGTCGCTGCCCATCAGCACCTTGCCGCTGCGGTCGAGCACCCAGAGCGTGTCGGCCAGCGAGCGCGCCACGTACATCTGCAGATAGCGGTTGCCGGTGTCGATAGCGTCACGGCTCGGCTGTTGCAGCGCGCGGCGAATCTCGCCGGTATGGGCAATGATCTCCGGTGCCGCCTTCAGATAGTCGAAACGGCCGCGCAGATTGTCGGTGACACGATTGAGTTCGGATGCCCGTCTTGCCTTCACCAGCACGACATAGCGTTCGGCCTCCTCGTTCACCACGCTGCGCGCCAGATACCAGGCCAGCGGCAACCAGCACACCGCCAGCAAGGTGAACACGGCACAGCCAAAACCGATCGGCTGCGCCTGGATGCGGCGTTTCAGCCGTGTCAGCATGGCGGCGCGGCGCACACGCGGTTGCGCCCACCCTGCTTGGCCGCATACAGCGCTTCGTCGGCGCGACGCATCAGCTGCTCGACATCGTCATCGCGGCCGGCACAGGCGTAGCCGATGCTGATCGTCAGCGGAATCGCCACCCCGTCATA
The DNA here is from genome assembly GCF_050916355.1 of Jeongeupia wiesaeckerbachi. GTDB lineage: Bacteria > Pseudomonadota > Gammaproteobacteria > Burkholderiales > Chitinibacteraceae > Jeongeupia > Jeongeupia wiesaeckerbachi. The sequence goes on along the minus strand of NZ_CP136946.1, from coordinate 1,823,971 downwards.
GACCAGCTCGCTGGTTTCGATCACGACGCGCAGGCGCTCGAGCAATAGTGCCGCGCCCGCCTCGTCGGTTTCCGGCAACAACAGCCCGAACTCCTCGCCGCCCAAGCGCGCAAGTACATCGGTGTTGCGTATCGCCAGCGCCATGATGTCGGCCAGATAGATCAGCGCGGCATCGCCGGCCGGATGACCATGGACGTCGTTGACCCGCTTGAAGAAGTCGATGTCGATGATCGCCAGACAGACCGGATGCGCATAGCGGCGCGCCCGTGCCAGTTCGGTCTCCAGCACCATGTCGAATTTGCGCCGGTTGGCGACGCCGGTCAGCGGATCGCTTTCGGCCTGGCGACGCAACTCAAGGTTGGCGACGGTCAATTGCTGGCGCAGCAAACGCGTTCTAACCAGATAGATCAGCAGCAGCAGCGCCAGCGCCAGTGCCAGGAAGCCCGCGCAGAGCATCGGCCAGAGCACGACTTGCTGGCGCTCATGCAGATGATTCAGCGATTCCAGCGGCAGCAGCATGTGCACCTTCAATTCGCTGGCGATGTCCTGCTGGCCGTCGAGATGCAGATAGGGCACCGGGTCGTTGGGCAACATCACGACGCTGCCGGGCAACGGTGCCCTGGCCGGTTGCAACACCAGCGGCTTGAACGCACTGCGCCGATAGAGCTGGTAGCGTTCCGCCGTGGACAGCGCGTCGACGATCGCGCCCGGATGCGCCATCAGCCGGAATGCCGGATTGCTTGCGGCAACGATCACGCCATTCTGGTCGATCAGCGTCAGGTTACGGTTCAGGATTTCATTGGTCACCATTTCCAGTTCCAGCTTGACGACGACGGCGCCAAGCACCATATCGCCGAACAGGATGGGTACCGAAAAGTAGAAGCCGGGCATGCCGGTGATCGCATCGACGCCATAGAAAGCATCGCTGTAGCCGCTCAGCGCGCGGTTGAAGAACTTGCCGTGCTGCACCGTCGACTCGGACAGCCTGCCGACATCGCTCCGGTCACTCGACATCACGAGCACGCCGGTCCGGTCGAAGATCATGATCTTGCCGACCGGCAAGGTATCGGCCAGCGTGGTCAGCAGCCGGAAGACGGTGCTGCCGTCGTGCGAAGCCGGGTCAAGCAGCGCATTGCGCACATCGGGCGCTTGGGCCACGATCCTTGGCACCGCCTTCAGCAGCTCGACCCGGCGATTGAAGCGGCTCAGCGTTTGTGCCAGCTCCTCCCGTTTTTGCGCCTCAAGGCGCCGGATATCCGCGGCGGCATCGTCAACGACAATGGCGTCGCTCCAGCGGTCTGCAATGGCCAGCCAGGCCGCACCGAGTACGAGAAACAGAATCAGGCCAAACTCCACCGGCTTGGCGAGAATTTTATTTTTGATACCCTGCAATTGAGCTCCCGGTTGGCCGCCCCCGTGGTACGACCATGATTGCGTCCGCGGTCATGTCTTATACGGCCATTGTCGGATACTTTATCGACGGTCGCGTCGTACGATTTCCCCTTGCCACGCTTTAAAATCACCACATGCTGACCGACTCATTTACGCCACACCTGCGTGCCAATGACGCTGCAGCGCTAGCCTGGCGGCTCTCCGATGGCGAAGCGGGCACGCCGCGACAGTGGTACTGGCTGGAAATTGCCGCGCTGCTGCCCGCGTCGTCCGCTGCACCACGGCGCATCGTCGACCTTGTCGGACGAATCGGCCCGCTGTGGTGCTGGCCCTGGCTCGAGCGCTGCGGGTTGCCGGGCATTGCCCTGTACACCGCAACGCAGGCGCCGGTCTGGCAGCAAGCGCGAGACACCGCCACCGCCGCCGCGCTGTACGTCGCCGTGGTTTCGGCGCTGCTGGCCGGCTTCGGCCTGCTGCCGGCGACGCAAGCGTTCGCCGCGTGGCTGCTGCTCCTGTTCGGCGCGTTGTACACAGCCTGGCGAACGCCGCAAGCCCCGCCAGCCGCCGACGATGCATCGCCCGGCCCCGAGGAATGCACCGGGCTGACCGGCTTGCTGCTGGCCACCGGCTGTACGCCACCGCATGCGCTGGCGCTGGTCGCGGCCCTGCGCGCCTCACCCGACAGCGGCTGGCCAGCGCTGATCGAGGCCTGCCCGGCCCTGTTGCCGCCTCCGCCGTCGCAGCGGCAGCGCGCCGGTCTGCGCACGCTTGCCTGGATCAGCGGCACACTGCCCGCCGCCACCCTGCTCGCCGTGGTACCGGCACCGTGGGGACTGGTCGCCGTCGTGCTCGCCAGCGCCGGATTGATTGCCCGGCTGGCTGGCCGCCGCGCCGCGCTCGTCGCCGCCGGCAGCACCGCCCTCGTCTACGGCCTCGGCACCGCGGTTCATCTGCTGTAAGCGCAGCTATTCCCAAGGGCACTTCCCGCCGGGCGCAATGCCTGCCGGCAGCACTGGGCTCGCGGGCCAGACGGCGCGTACGGCGGCGACCGCCAAGCGCACCCGCGGGACGTGCCGCACGACTTGTCGGCACCGTTGCACTGGATAGCCTGAGCTGCGCCAAGTCAACACCACGGCAGCGGCCATACAGCCGCGAAAAGCGCTGTGATAAAATCGCGTCCATTCAAACCGTTATCTTCAGGGAAGCACGCGTATGGCCGGCCATAGCAAATGGGCGAATATTCAACACCGCAAGGGCCGTCAGGACGCCAAGCGCGGCCAGGTCTTCACCCGGCTGATCAAGGAAATCACCGTCGCCGCCAAGATGGGCGGCGCCGACCCGAACATGAACCCGCGCCTGCGTCTGGCGATCGACAAGGCCAAGGGCGAATCGATGCCCAAGGACAATATCGAGAACGCGATCAAGCGCGGCTCCGGTACGCTCGACGGCGTCGACTACATTGAAACCCGCTACGAAGGCTACGGCATCGGCGGCGCGGCGGTGATGGTCGATTGCCTGACCGACAACAAGACCCGTACCGTCGCCGACGTGCGCCACGCCTTCAGCAAGTACGGCGGCAATATGGGTACCGACGGCTGCGTGAGCTTCCAGTTCAAGCACTGTGGCTACCTCGTGTTCGCACCTGGCACCGATGAGGACGCGCTGATGGAAGCCGCGCTCGAAGCCGGCGCCGAAGACGTCGTGACCAATGACGACGGCTCGATCGAAGTCATCACGCCGCCGTACGAATTCGTCGGCATCAAGGAAACGCTCGAAGCCGGCGGTTTCAAGGCCGAGATGGGCGAAGTGACGATGAAGCCGCAGTCGGAAACCGAACTCACCGGTGACGACATCGCCAAGATGCAGAAGCTGATCGACGCACTGGAAAGCCTCGACGATGTGCAAGAGGTGTACACCACGGCGCTGATGGACGAAGACGAGTAAAGTCCGCGACACCGCAACAAAAAGGGCCGTCAGGCCCTTTTTTTCCGCCCACAGCCACCGCCGTTCCGGAGCCGCCATGCACGACGCCACGTTCACGCTGTCCCCGACCCACCTGTCGGGCGATCTGGTCCGGCTCGAACCGTATGCCGACGCACTCCGGGACGAGGTCCGTGCGGCGCTCGACTGCGATCCGGAGGCCTGGCAGCTGTTCATGATGAGCGGCCAGGGGGCGCACTTCGAATCCTGGTGGACGCGGCTCACCGATGGCGTCGCCGCCGGCCAGTGGATCGCCTACGCGATTCGCGAGCGCGCCAGCGGTCGTATCGTCGGCACCAGCAGTTTTCTGAACATCAAGCCCGAGCGGCAGTGCGTCGAGATCGGCGCGACCTTCCTGCATCCGTCGGTCCGCGCCACGCGCGTCAACGCCGAATCCAAGCTGCTGATGCTCGAACAGGCCTTCGGCAACGGCGTACGCCGGGTCGAGCTGCTGACCGACGTGCGCAATCTGCGCAGCCAGGCGGCAATATCCAAGCTCGGTGCGGTGCGCGAAGGCGTGTTGCGGCGCGACCGCATCATCTGGACCGGCCACATCCGCGACAGCGTGCTGTACGCCATCACCGATCTCGACTGGCCCGGCGTCAAGGCCACGCTCACGCAGCGGCTGGCGTCAACATCTGGTCACAGCTGATTACTTGTCTGTGCGGATGACGGGCGCCATGCTGTGAACATCCATCCGGTCACGCCCATGACGCCGCTCAAGCACTACGCCTACCTGATCCTGTTCTGCATCGTCGCACTGGCAATCGCTGCCGATTACCGCTGGGCGCTGTTCGAGCGCGTCGACGCGCAGGCCGGCGATGCACTGACGCGGGCGATGCTCCCGGCGCGCACGCCGTCGCCCGACATCGTCATCGTCAACATCGACCAGCGCAGCCTTGAGCTGATGAACGACGAAGCCGGCAGCTGGCCCTGGCCACGCGCGGTGCACGCCGAGCTGATCGAAGCCATCGCCGCGCAGCATCCGCGCGCCATCGTCTTCGACCTGCTGTTCAACGAGGCCGACACCTTCCGCGCCGACAGCGACGCCCTGCTGCGCGACACGGTCGCGGCGACGCCGAACGTCTTCGTGCCGACGGTGCTGCTCGGCGACGGCCAGGGCGCAAAGCTCGCCGAGCTGCCGGCGTCGCTCGGTCTCGAACGGCTGCCGCATGCCGCGCCGGACGCCCGTGCGCCGCTGCTGCTGCCGCTGGTGCTCGATCCGGCAAGCTGGCGCGGCGGGCTGATCAATTTCGACGCCGACAACGACGGCATCGGCCGACATTACCTGCGCTACGCCGAGCGCGCCGGCTGGCGGATGCCTTCGCTGCCCACGACGCTGGCGCAACGCTTCCACTGGCCACAGCCCGATACCCAGCGGATGCGGCTGAACTGGACACCACGGCATGCCACGGTCAGCTACGCCGATGTCTATCACGACGCCGGGCGCGAAAACCCGCAGCGGCCGTCGGACGAATTCACCGGCAAGATCGTGCTGATCGGCACCGCCGCCCCGGGGCTGCAGGATTTGCGGCCGACGCCGCTGTCCAAGTCCTGGCCCGGCGTCGAGATCCTCGCCACCGCGATCGACAATCTCGAACACGGCAACTGGCTACGCGAGCCTTCGCGCTACGGCTTCGCCGCGCTGGCGCTGGCGCTGACGGCGCTGCTGGCGCTGGGTTTCCAGCTCGGCATCAACAGCGTCTGGCTGGCGCTGGCCATGGGCGTGGCGTCCTTGCTTGGTGCCGCGACAATGGCGTTCGCCCAGACGGCGCTGTACTTCCTGCCACTGGCGATGGCGCTGGTCTGGGGCTGGGTCTACTACCTGTTCGCGGCGCTGATCGCCTACGTCAAGGAACGCGCCCGGCGCGAGGCCGCGGTGCGGCTGTTCGGCCGCTTCCTTGATCCGCGCGTCGTCACCGCCCTTGTCGCTGGCGACCGACTCGACAGCGCGCCGGCCGCGCGCGAAGTGACGGTGCTGTTCTCGGATATCCGCGGCTTTACCAGCCTGTCCGAAACGCGCTCGCCCGAAGAGGTAGTTGCTTTACTAAACCGTTATTTTTCACGACAGGTCGCAGTCGTCTTTCGCCATGGCGGCACGCTTGATAAATTCATCGGCGACGCGATCATGGCGTTCTGGGGTGCCCCGGTCGACGATAGCGAACACGCCCGGCACGCCGTTGCCGCGGCACAGGAAATGGGCCGCGAGCTCGAAGCCTTCCGCGCCGAACTGGCGCTCGATGGCATCGAGTTCGATATCGGCATCGGCATCCACACCGGCCGCGCCGTCGTCGGTTTCATCGGCGCCGACGATCGGCTCGATTACACCGCGATCGGCGATACGGTGAACCTTGCCAGCCGGATCGAAGGTCAAACCAAGGGGATCGCACGGATTCTGGTATCGCAGGCGACCCGTGATGCGTGTGGTGCTGCCTTCGATTTCGACGATCGCGGCGAACACCACGTCAAGGGACGCGCCGAGGCCGTCCGCCTGTATGAACCCCTTAGCAATGAGGAGAAGTGATGAGATCGTTGCTAGCAATCGTGCTGCTGAGCCTGGCGAGCATCGCCTGGGCCGAGAGCGGCACGCTGGTCCGCACCAGCGACCTGAAGCAGAAACCGTTCAGCGATGCCGCCAGCGCCGGCAAGCTCGGCAGCGGCGCGCGCGTCGACATCGTCGCGCGTCAGGGTGCGTGGATGCAGGTGAAATCGGGCAGCCAGAGCGGCTGGGTCAAACTGTTGAACGTGCGCACCGGCAATGGTAGAAGCACCGGCGGCGGCATCGGCCAGCTCGGCAGCGTGCTGAATACCGGCTCGTCCGGCACGACGGTGACCACCGGCGCGAAGGGGCTGTCGAGCGAGCAGATCCGCAATGCCAGACCGAACTACGCCGAACTGAAAAAACTCGACGGCTATGACGCGACCCGCCAGAGCGCCGCGGGCAGCGCCGCTGCCAACGGGTTGAAACCGCGCAGCGTGCCTTATGTCGTCTCGCGCGCCGCGACGTCAGATTCGGCGCCGGCCAACGATCCGCAAAACCGCCGGAGGAGCCCGTGATGAGGATCAGCCCGACATCCCGACTGATCGCCGTGCTGCTCGCCGGTGCGCTCGCGCAACCGGTACTCGCATCGAATCTGTCCGACCTGCTCAACAAGGCGATCGAGAACCCGGACCTCGTCAACTCGGTCGTCGGCGCGGTGCAGAACACCATCGACGCCAACCGCACGATCGGGCCGAAGGAAGAGAAAACCCTCGGCGACGGCATGGCCGCCAACCTGCTCGGCGCCGCGCCGCTGGTGGGCAACGCCGGCCTGCAAAGCTATGTGAATCAGGTCGGCCGCTGGGTCGCCAGCCAGAGCGAAGCACCGAACCTCGACTGGCGCTTCGGCGTCATCGACACGCCCAACGTCAACAGCTTCGCGACGCCGGGCGGCGTGGTGCTGATCACCCGCGGGCTGATGGACAGGCTGCGCAACGAATCCGAACTCGCCGGCGTGCTCGGCCACGAGATCACCCACGTGCTGCGCCACCATGTCACCCGCGCCGCGCAATCGGGCAAGGGTCGCGAAGCCGTCGCCAATGCGCTGCAGGGCGTCGCCCAGTACAAGACCGACGACGCGCGCCGCCAGCTCGGCGCCAATGTGCTGTCGGGCGTCTCCGAAGTCTATGTCCGTGGTCTGGACAAGGACGACGAGTTCGAAGCCGATGTCACCGGCATGGTGCTGGCCGCCCGCGCCGGCTACAACCCGTACGCCCTGGTGTCGGTGCTGCAGACCCTCGGCGAGATCAACCCGGCCGACGGCAGCGTCAAGCTGATGTTCAGCACCCACCCTAGCCCGCAGGCGCGGCTCGACTATATCGACCGCAATATCGGCAGCAAGCTGGAGAAGTACGCCGGCGGCGTCGAGAACACCGCCCGCTTCCGCGCCGCGACCGGACGCTAAACCTAGCGTTTCAGGGCAGCGATGCCAGCTTTCAAGAAAGCATCAAGCAGACACAAAAAAACCGGCTTAGCCGGTTTTTTTGTGTCTGCCGCGAAGGGATCAGAACTGGTAGCGAGCGCCGATCGAGTACTCGCTGTACCTGATGTCCTCGCTGCCTTCCATCCAGACACGGGTGGCGCTCGCGTCGCCGAATGCGTACGCGGCGGCCATCGGTGTCAGATCAGCCTCGATATTGTCGTAGCTGGTACGGTAGAAGCCGGCCGCTGCATTTATGGTCCAGTTTGCACTGACATCGTACTCGAGCCGGAATGCCAGCCCGGTCGTCTTGATGTCGCCTTCCGGGTCATCATTGAAAATATCATTGGCGGCCGAGCCGGCGAACAGCGCCTTGTCATACGTGGCCTTGCTCCTGCCCCAGCTCGCCAGCGCCTGCAAGCGCAGCGACGGATTCAGATCGAACTGTGCGCCACCGAAGAAGGTGTAACCATTGCCGCGGATGTCGCCGCTGAATTCATCGTTCGTGTACTCGTCCTTGCTGATCTGCCATCTGGCACCGGCCAGAATACGGGTCGAGCCGCCAAGCAGCGGGGACTTGTACATACCGTCGAGCGCGAAACCGTTGCCATGGTCGTAGCTGTCGCTTTCGTCGCCATAACCCTTCTGGTACAGCCCGCTACCGCGGACTTCAAAAATGCCATGCTCGTCAACGGCCTTGTAACCAAGGCCGAGCTGCGTGTTGTAGACCTTGCTGTCGTTGGTTTGGACGTTCTCATTGACGTCAAAATAAACGCCTTCGCGTTCAACTGCCTGCACCGCTGTAGCGGCACAGGACAAAGCAGCGAAAGAGAGCAATGCGGTAATTTGTTTTTTCATTACTTGATTCTGTCTTATATCAAAGGAGATTATTTTCATGATGCGTAATGAATTATGAAGAACAGAGAACCTCAGGCCAATTTTTGACGCCTTCCTCCAAGGAAGTTGTCGCTTTTCCACGAAAAATTGGCACAAATAATGCTTTCGTCATTGTCGGCGACTTTATGCAGCACTTATCCCGCACGGGCCGGGCGCCCACAGTTGGCTGAAACACTGGCACAGCGCCACGTGGCGCTGCAGCTCGGTCACCTGCCGTCCCATCCGGCCTTATAATTGGCGGATAACACCAACAGGACGCGCTCCATGCAGCCCTACGCTCAACGCCGCGCCGCGCTGGCCAGCCAATTGGCCCCCGGCCTCGTGATCCTGCCGACGTCGCCGGAACTGAACCGCAACGCCGACACCGCTTTCCCCTACCGCTACGATTCGAGCTTCTACTACCTCAGTGGCTTTGCCGAACCCGAGGCGGTGCTGGTCATCGTCACCGGCGACGCACCGCAATCCATCCTGTTCTGCCGCGAAAAAAACCTCGAACGCGAGATCTGGGACGGCTACCGCCACGGCCCGGCCGCCGCAGCCGACACCTTCGGCTTCGACGCGGCCTACCCGATCGAGGAACTCGACGCGCGCCTGGTCGAGCTGATGAAGAACCAGCCGCGCGTGTACTTCCCGCTCGGTCAGGACAGGGCCTGGGACAGCCGGCTCTCCGGCTGGCTGGCCGGCGTGCGCGCCTTCACCCGCGCCGGCATCGCGGCGCCGGGCGAGATCGTCGAGGTCCGCGACGCGATCAACGAAATGCGCTTGTTCAAGGACGCGCACGAGCTGGAGATCATGCGCCGCGCCGGCCGGATCAATGTCGCCGCGCACAAGCGCGCGATGCGCTTTGCCAAGCCGGGCGTGTTCGAATACGAACTCGAGGCCGAGCTGCTGCACGACTACTACCGCCAGGGCAGCCGCTTCCCGGCGTACACCAGCATCGTCGCCGGCGGCGCCAATGCCTGCGTGCTGCACTACATCGAGAACAACGCCCGCATCGACGACGGCGCGCTGGTCCTGATCGACGCAGGTTGCGAAATCGGCGGCTACGCGTCCGACATCACCCGCACCTTCCCGGTCAACGGCCGCTTCAGTCCGGCGCAGAAGGCCGTCTACGAAATCACGCTGGCCGCGCACGAAGCCGCGCAGGCCGAATCCCGGCCGGGCAACAGCTGGGGTGCCGTGCACGACGCGGCGACGCGGGTGCTGGCGCAGGGCATGCTCGACCTGAAGCTGCTGAAAGGCTCGCTCGACGAGGTACTCGAAACCGGCAGCTACCGGCAGTTCTACATGCACCGGACCGGCCACTGGCTCGGCCTCGACGTCCACGACGCCGGCGCCTATATGCAGAACGGCACATGGCGCGCGCTCGAACCCGGCATGGCGTTCACGATCGAGCCGGGCTTCTACATCCGCCCGGCCGACAATGTGCCGGCCGAGTTCGAAAACATCGGCGTCCGGATCGAGGACAACGTCGTCATCACCGAGCACGGTTTCGAATGGCTGACCGACGACTGCCCGCGCAGCGTCGCCGACATCGAAGCCTGGATGGCGCAGCAATGATCGCTGAACGCCTGCCCGAACACGTCGACGTCGCCATCGTCGGCGGCGGCCCGGTCGGCGCGCTGCTGGCGCTGCGGCTGGCCGATGCCGGCATCAACGCGCTGGCGATCGAAGCCCGCGTCACCACGCCGGCCGACCCGCGCGCGCTGGCGCTGTCGCACGCCAGCGCCGAAGCACTGGGCCGCGTCGGCCTGTGGGGTGACGATCCAAGCGCGACGGCAATCACCCGCGTCCATGTCTCGCAAGCCGGCACGCTCGGCCGCACCGAGCTATCCAGCACCGAAATCGGTCTGCCGGCGCTCGGCTACGTCGTACCGTATCGCGCGCTGGCCGGACTGGCGCTCGATCGCCTCAAGGCCGGCAAGGCCGCGGTCGCGCTTGGCACCACCGTCACCGGTGTCGATCGGCTGGCCCGCTATGCGCGGCTGAGCCTGGCAACGCCGCACGGCCGGCGCCAGCTCACCGCCAGCCTTGTCGTGCTCGCCGACGGCGGCCAGTTGCTCGCCGGCTTCGACGACGTGAAGCAGACCGTCAAACCGTACGCGCAGCACGCGATCCTCGCGACCATCACGCCGACCGAGCCGCACCTCGGCGTTGCTTTCGAGCGCTTCGCCGACGACGGCCCGCTGGCACTGCTTCCCAATGGCGACGACTACACGCTGGTGTGGACGCAGACACCGGCCGGTGCCGAGGAAAAACTCGCGCTGTCCGACGCCGAATTCATCGCACAGGTCAGCGCACGTTTCGCCGGCCGGATTGCCGGTTTTACCCGCGTCGGCGCGCGCGCCGGCTGGCCGCTGGCGCTGAAAACGCTGGACTCGGTCGTCGGCCGCCGCGTGGTGATGATCGGCAATGCTGCGCAGACGCTGCATCCGGTTGCCGGTCAGGGCTTGAACCTCGGTCTGCGCGATGCGACCACGCTTGCGGATCTGTTGAGCATCACACCGGCGGCACAGCTCGGCGAAGCGGCGACGCTGGCGCGCTACGCCGCATTGCGCCGTCAGGACGCCGGTCGCGTCACGCGTTTTACCGACGGGCTGATCGGCTGGTTCGACAATCCGAATCCGCTGTTGAAGCACGCCCGCAGTGCCGGCCTGCTGGCACTCGACCAGATCGGCCCGCTACGGCGCGGCTTCGCACGCAAGATGGTCTACGGCGCACGCTGACCGCCCCGCCGCCAAAAGAAACAGGCCCGCTTGCGGGCCTGTTTCCATTTCGGACATCAGTTTCTGACGGGAGGCGGCGCGCGCAGCAGCTCGACCTCGACCAGTTTGGCCATGTCGACCAGCATTTCGCGCTCGAAGGGCTCGAGTCTGCGCGGCAAGCGGTCGATCAGGCACAGCGTGCCCAGATTGCAGCCGTTGTGCGCCTTGACCGGTACACCGGCGTAGAAACGGATATTGGGCGCACCGGTCACCAGCGGGTTATCGGAGAAACGTGGATCTAGCGAGGTATCTTCGACCACCAGCGGCTCCTCCTGCAGGATCGCGTGCGCGCAAAGCGACACCTCGCGCGCGGTTTCGGTCACATCCATCCCGCAGACCGATTTGAACCACTGCCGGTCGGCGTCGATCAGGCACACCACGGCGATGGACACGCGGAAAAACCCGGCCGCAGCGCGCGTCAGGTTGTCGAATCGTTCCTCGGGCGCGGTATCCAGGATCAGCAGGCTCCGCAAGGTGTCCAAGCGAACCGCTTCGTCGGCGGGAAATCGGGGTGCGAGCATTCAGGGCATCCGTTGTCAGTGACATTAAAAAATCTACTGCATGCCCACCTGCAAATCCAGCCCGCACCGGTATCGATGCTGAAATAGTCTGGCGGACCTGCGCAAACAGAGCTGCGCGGTAGGCGCTCGGCCACGCCAAAGGCTCCCTGGCGCGGCCACGCCGACCACCTGCCGCTTTCCGCGGCCCGGCTTGACGTTCGTCAATTGTGAAAATAATTTTCTTGATTAACCAAAAAGCAACGGAGTAATCTCGAAAAAGTATCAATCAAAACCGGGAAACAGCATGGCCGCGCATCCATTCTCGACACATCCGATTGCCCCTTGTGGCAAAGGCCTGGGCGCCTTCGGTACCGATGACACGCTGGGCGATGTCGCCCAGCTGGGCTGGAACATCCTCGACGAGGACGTGAGCCTGCCGGTGGCGGTGCTGCGTGGCGAACGCATCGCCCACAACCTCGTGTGGATGCGCGACTTCATCGGCCGCTACGGCGTCAAGCTGGCGCCGCATGGCAAGACGACGATGAGCCCGGCGCTGTTCCAGCGCCAGCTCGATCAGGGCGCCTGGGGCATCACGCTGGCTACCGCGTCGCAAACGCGCGCCGCCTACCGTCACGGCGTGCGCCGCGTGCTGCTCGCCAACCAGTTGGTCGGTCGCGGCAATATGGCGATCATCGCCGGGCTGCAGGCCGATGCGGACTTCGACTTCTACTGCTGCGTCGACTCGGTCGCCAACGTCGACGCGCTCGGCGCCTACTTCAGCGAACGCGGCCAGACGCTCAAGGTCCTGCTTGAAATCGGCGTTCAGGGCGGCCGCACCGGCGCACGCGACGCCGCGGCCGAGGATGACATCCTCGCCGCGATCGCCCGCTGGCCGACGCTCAAGCTGGCCGGCATCGAACTCTACGAAGGCGTGCTCAAGACCGAGGCCGAGATCCGTGCCTTCCTGCAGCGCGCCGCCAACCGGCTGCGCCAGCTGTGCGACACCGGCGCGATCGGCACCGACACGGCCATCCTCAGCGGCGCCGGCTCGGCGTGGTACGACGTGGTCGCGTCCGAGTGGTCGGGACTGGCGCTGAGCCGCCCGGTCGACATCGTGCTGCGCCCCGGTTGCTACCTGACCCACGACGTCGGCATCTACAAGGCTTCGCAGGCACGCATCGACGCCGACAATCCGGTCGCGCGCGAGATGAACGCCAGCCTGCTGCCGGCGCTGCAACTGTGGGCCTATGTGCAGTCGCTGCCCGAGCCGGGCCGCGCCATCATCGCACTGGGCAAGCGCGACGCGGCCTTCGACGCCGGCCTGCCGACACCGGCGCTGCAACACCGCCCCGGCGAAACCGCCCCGCGCGCGGTGCCAGCGCACTGGCAGCTGAGCGGCATGATGGATCAGCACGCCTACCTCGACGGGCTGCAGGACGGCGACGACATCGCCGTCGGCGACCTGATCGCCTTCGAAATTTCCCACCCGTGCCTGACCTTCGACAAATGGCGCCAGCTCGCCATCGTCGACGAAGGCTATACGGTGACCGAACTGGTCGAGACCTTCTTCTAGCGATCGACCCCGCCGGCTCACCACGCCGGCGGCCGCCACCGATGATCGAGCAGCCACACAGAGGGCGCCGCATCGGGGTGGAAAACGGCTTGACCTTGCCGCCCGCGGCACGGGCCAACGCCAGCAATCACAATCCAGGAGTCGTTAACCATGCTCACAAGCAGTCCGCTGTTGCTCTATGCGCTCGTCGCCATCATTGCGCTGATCCTGTTGATCGCCCGCTACAAGCTCAACCCCTTCATCACGCTGACCATCATTTCGCTCGGCCTCGGCCTCGTCGCCGGCATGCCGGTCAACAGCATCGTTTCGTCGTACGAAGGCGGCGTCGGCAAGACGCTCGGCCATATCGCGCTGATCGTCGCGCTCGGCACCATGCTCGGCAAGATGATGGCCGAATCGGGCGGCGCCGAGCGCATCGCCCGGACGCTGATATCCAAGTTCGGCGAGAAGAACGTCCACTGGGCGATGGTCTGCATTGCCTTCCTCGTCGGCCTGCCGATCTTTTTCGAAGTCGGCTTCGTGCTGCTGATTCCGATCGCCTTCAACGTCGCCCGCCGCACCGGCACCTCGCTGCTGCTGGTCGGCCTGCCGATGGTCGCCGGTCTGTCGGTCGTCCACGGTCTGGTGCCGCCGCATCCGGCCGCGATGATCGCCGTCGGCGAATACCACGCCAACGTCGGCAAGACGATCTTCTATGCGCTGCTCGTCGGCATTCCGACCGCGATCATCGCCGGCCCGCTGTTCGCCAAGTTCATCGCGCCGCGCGTGCAACTGCCGGCGCACAACCCGCTCGAGGACCAGTTCATCCATCAGGACGGCGAACGCGATCTGCCGGGCTTCGGCATCACGCTGTTCACCATCCTGCTGCCCGTCTTCCTGATGCTGCTCGGCGGCTGGGCCGACGTGCTCGCGACCAAGGGCACGCTGGCGAACGATCTGCTGCACTTCATCGGCAACTCGGTCGTCGCGCTGCTGATCGCCACGCTGGTCAGCTTCTTCACGCTGGGCCTGGCGCGCGGCTTCAACCGCGAGACCATCCTCAAGTTCACCCAGGAGTGCCTGGCGCCGACCGCCGGGATCACGCTGCTGGTCGGTGCCGGTGGCGGCCTGAACCGCATCCTCGTCGATTCGGGCGTCGCCCACGAGATCGTTTCGCTGTCGAACGTGCTGCACCTGTCGCCGCTGCTGCTGGGCTGGATCATGGCGGCGCTGATGCGCATCGCCACCGGCTCGGCCACCGTGGCGATGAGCACCGGCGCCGGCATCGTCGCGCCGATCGCGATGGCGCAGGGCTATCCGCACCCGGAACTGCTGGTACTGGCCACCGGCGCCGGCTCGCTGATCCTCTCGCACGTCAACGACGGTGGCTTCTGGCTGATCAAGGAGTACTTCAACATGACCGTCGCCCAGACCTTCAAGACCTGGACGGTGCTGGAAACAATGGTGTCGGTCATCGGTCTCATGCTGGTACTGGCACTGTCGCTGGTCATCTAAGGCCCCTATGAGCACTTCCGACATCGTTTTCCAGATCCGCGCCCGCTACGACCAGCTCTCGACGACCGAGCAGAAGGTCGCCGACGCCATCCTTGCCGACCTCGGCTTTGCCGCCAGCGCCAGCATCAACGAGCTGGCCGAGCGGGCCGGGGTCAGCATTGCGACGATTTCGCGCTTTGCCAAGGTGGCCGGCTGCGACGACGTGCGCGATCTGAAGCTGCGGCTGGCGCAGGCCGGCGCGATCGGGAGCCGTTTTCTCGCCGATCACGCCGGCGGCGAGGAAAACGTGTTCTACAACCGGATCTGCGCCGAGATCGAGGATGCGCTGCACCAGAGTCTGGCGCACTTCTCCGAGGCGCAGTTCCGCGCGGCCGCCGGGCTGCTCGACAAGGCGCGGATGATCTGTGTCGCCGGTTTCGGCGGCGCATCGACGATGCTCGGCGATGAAGTGCAGTACCGGCTGGCGCGGCTGGGCTACCCGGTCGCCGCGTATCACGACCCGGTGCTGCTGCGCATGCTGGCGGCCACGCTGTCCGAGCGCGACGTGCTGCTGTTGCTGTCGGCCTCGGGCGTCACGCCCGAGCTGCTGGAAATCACCGACATCGCCCGCCAGTACGGCGCGAAGACGGTGGTCATCACCGTGCCGGATTCGCCGCTGGCGGGCCGGGCCGACGTGCTGCTGCCGTTTCGCACCACCGAGACCGATTTCATCTACAAACCGTCGGCATCGCGCTACGGCATGATGCTGGTGATCGATGTGCTCGCCACCGAACTGGCGCTGCTGCACAAGAGCCACAGCAAGGAAATGCTGCGCCGGCTCAAGTTCGTGCTCGACAACTACCGCGGCGGTGGCGACCAGCGCCTGCCGCTCGGCGACTAGCGTGGCCGAGCCGATGCCGCTGGCTGCCTGCCCTCCTGGAGACCTCATGTACGACCTGATCATCCACAACGCCCGCATCCTCGACGGCGACGGCGGCGAATTCGCCGGTAGCGTTGCCGTCCGTGACGGCCGCATCGTCGCCGTGGTGCCGCAAGGCGGCGAATTCGACGCCGGCGCACGCGAGGACATCGACGCCGCCGGGCTCGCGCTCGCGCCGGGCTTCATCGACGTACATACCCACGACGACACCAATGTGATCCGCCAGCCGCAGATGCTGCCGAAGCTGTCGCAGGGCGTGACGACCGTCGTCGTCGGCAACTGCGGCATCAGCGCCAGCCCGGTGCGGCTGAAGGGCGATCCGCCCGATCCGATGAATCTGCTCGGCGACGCCGAACATTTCGCCTACCCGCACTTCATCGACTACCGCAACGCCGTCGACGCGGCCCAGCCGGCGGTCAACGTCGCCGCGCTGGTCGGCCATACCGCGTTGCGGCAGAACCATATGGACCAGCTCGACCGCGAAGCGACCGGCGCCGAAATCGCCGCGATGCGTGCCGAACTCGACGACGCGCTTGCGAATGGCGCGCTCGGGCTGTCGACCGGGCTGGCCTACGCCTCGGCGTTTTCCAGCTCCACCGATGAAGTCAAACAGCTGGCCGAGGTGCTCGATGCCCACGGCGGCGTCTACACCACGCATCTGCGCACCGAGTTCGACGGCATTATTGGCGCGCTCGACGAAGCGTTCGAGATCGGCCGCCATGCGCGTTCACCGGTCGTCGTCTCGCACCTGAAGTGCGCCGGCGCCGGCAACTGGGGCCGCAGCCGCGAGATCATTCCGCATCTGGAAAAGGCGGCGAAAGGCCACCCGGTCGGCTGCGACTGCTATCCGTATTCGGCGAGTTCGTCGACGCTCGACCTCAAGCAGGTCACCGACGATTTCGACATCCTGATCACCTGGAGCACGCCGCATCCGGAAGAAGCCGGCCGCACCCTCGCCGACATCGCCGCCGGCTGGGGCGTGTCGCTGCTCGACGCCGCGCGCCGGCTGCAACCGGCCGGTGCCGTCTATCACGGCATGCAGGAGTCCGACGTCCAGCACATCCTGTCGAATCCGCTGACGATGGTCGGCTCGGACGGCCTGCCGAACGACCCGCTGCCGCACCCACGGCTATGGGGTGCGTTCCCGCGCGTGCTCGGCCACTACAGCCGCGACGTCGGCCTGTTTCCGCTCGCCGAGGCCGTGCGCAAGATGACCGGCCTGTCGGCCGATCGCTTCGGCCTCACCGACCGCGGCCGCATCCGCGTCGGCGCCTGCGCCGATCTGGTGCTGTTCGATCCGGCGCGCATCCGTGACGTCGCCAGCTTCAGCGAGCCGCAACAGGCCGCCGACGGCATCCATGGCGTCTGGGTCAACGGCGTGCTGTCCTATCGTGAAAAGACCCCGACCGGCGTGCGCGCCGGCCGCTTCCTGCCACGTCAGACCAACGTGCGCACGACCTTCAATTCCCCATCCAACTCGCAACAGGAGCACTAAATCATGACTGACATCATTCGCATCGGCGTCGAAGGCGGCAAGGGTACCGGCGGCCAGCATCTGCCATTCGCACGCGCGGCCGGCGCCGACGGCTGGCTCTACGTCTCGGGCCAGGTCCCGATGGTCGGTGGCGAAATCATCGACGGCGGCATCGTCGCCCAGTCGCACCAGGCCATCCAGAACGTGCTCGCCATCCTCAAGGAAGCCGGCTACGGCCCCGAGGACGTCGTCCGTTGCGGCGTCTGGCTCGACGATACCCGCGACTTCATGTCGTTCAACCGCGTATTCATGGAGTACTTCGGCGCCAACCCGCCGGCACGCGCTTGCGTCCAGTCCAGCATGGTCGTCGACTGCAAGGTCGAAGTCGACTGCATCGCCTACAAGAAGCCGTAAGGGGGTGGGCATGCACATCGGCGCCCTTGGCGAGGCGATGATCGAACTCGCCGGCCAGCCGCTCGAACGCCGTTACGGCGGCGATACGCTCAACACCGCCGTCTATCTGTCGCGCCTGCTCGGCGACGCGCACCGCGTCGCCTATCTGAGCGCGCTCGGCGACGATAGCCTGTCCGACGGACTGCTTGCCGCCTGGCAGGCCGAAGGCGTCGCGACCGAGCGGATCGCCCGCCTGCCCGGCCGTCTGCCCGGCCTCTACCTGGTCGAGACCGACGACGCCGGCGAGCGGCGCTTCCACTACTGGCGCAACGACAGCGCGGCACGCCACTGGCTAGCCAGCGGGCTGGACTTTGCCGCACTGTTCGCCGGGCTCGATGTGGTCTACCTGTCCGGCATCACGCTGGCGCTGCTGGCCTCGGCCGAACGCGCCCGGCTGATCGCCGCGCTGGTCGATTTCAAGGCCCGGGGCGGCCGCGTCTGGTTCGACAACAACTACCGCCCAGCGCTGTGGTCGCAAGCCGAAGCACGCGATGCCTACACGCAGCTGTACGCGATTGCCGATATCGCACTGATCACCGAGGACGACGAAACCCGCGTCTTCGGCGACAGTGGCGATGCGCTGATCGAACGCGTGCAGGCCGCCGGTTGCTTGGAGGTCGTCATCAAGCGTGGCGCCGCGCCGTGCATCATCGCGCAGGGTAGCGAATGGGTCGCCGTCGCGACGCAGCCGGTCGAGCACGTCGTCGACACCTGCGCCGCCGGCGATTCGTTCGCCGCCGGCTACCTCGCCGCCCGGATCAACGGCATCAGCGCCACCGATGCCGCCCGCAACGGCCACGCGCTGGCCGGACTGGTGATCCAGTACCCCGGCGCGATCATGCCGGCCGAGGCCATGCCGGGTTCGCCCGAGTAAGTCTCCGCTTTACGCCTCAACCGGCCAGCCCGGCCGGATCGACCAAACTTTCGCCCAGCGGGCAAGGTATCGATCCGGCCGTGCGCTGCCGGCACCCATCGTCCCCGCCAGCACCACCCGGCAAAATCCCCCGCCAGCCCAGTCAGAACGCGGCTTTGCCATCGGCATGCCCATTTGTCCGATTTCGTCCAAAGCGACAGATGAAGCAACTAGTGTTCACAACATAGCCATAGGCTGCGCTGATGCGCACCGACAGTCGGACTTCAATGACTTGGCCGATCCGCTCACACGTATTGACAGCGAATACGGGGCGAATCATGCACAAATCAGCACTCTGCGTCGGTATCAACGACTATCCCGGCGTCAGTAGCGATCTGGCCGGCTGCGTCAACGACGCCAAGGACTGGGCCGCCGAATTGCAGCAACGCGGCTTTGCGGTGAGCTTGCTGCTCGACGGCGATGCCAGCAAGCAGGCCATGGTCGATGCCATCCGCCAGCACGTCGACGCGGCACGCGCCAACGACGTGGTCGTGATCACCTATTCCGGCCATGGTTCGTGGGTGCCCGACGACGACGGCGACGAGCCCGATGCCCGCGACGAAGTCCTCTGCCCGCACGACATCCATCAAGGCCGGACGCTCAGCGACGACGAGCTGTACGCGCTGTTCGACGAGCGCGAACGCGGCGTGCGCATCGTCCTGATCGCCGACTCCTGCCACTCGGGCACCGTCGCCAAAGCGCCGCCGCCGCTCGGCGATGACGATCGCGGCCGGACCCGCTTCCTTGCCCCGGAAACCTTCCTCACCGGCGCGGCCCTGGCCAAGGCGCAAAGCCGTGCCACCGCACCGGCCAAGCCGCCCCGCCCGGCCGGCGGCGTCCTGATGGCCGGCTGCCGCGATACCGAATTCAGCTATGACGCCCGTTTCAACGGCAAGCCCAACGGCGCATTCAGCTACGTGGCCTTGCAGGCGCTCAAACGCAGCCCGGCCACCTATCGCGACTGGTTCACCACCATCCGGCAATCGCTGCCGAGCCAGAACTACCCGCAAACGCCGCAGCTCGGCGGCACGCGCGCGCAGCAAGGCTGGCCGGTCTTCAACTAGGTCTTCAGTTCGGTAAGGAACGTGCCATGACAGGCTCACTCTTGATTCGCGGCCATCAAGGGGCCGCGGTCGCAGCGCTGAAACAGGCGTTGCGCCAGGCCATGGAACAGACGGGCATCGCGCCGTCACTGTTCCCCGGGCTGCTCGACGGCAACGACGGCTTCGATGCCGATACCGAAGCCGCGCTGCAGCAATGGCAGGGCAGCGCCGGTTTCGTCGCCGACGGCATCGCCGGCCCGCGCGTGCTCGGCGAGCTCGGGCTGCTGCAAAGCGAGCCCGCACAGGTGCAGGTCAACACCGCGGCGGTGCAGAAGATGTTCCCGGCGACCAAGGCGTCGAACATCGAACGCAACCTGCCCTACGTGATGGCGGCGCTGCGGGCGGCGGGCCTGATCGAGCGCGAACTGGTCTGCATGGCGCTGGCGACGATCCGCGCCGAAACCGAGGGTTTCGTCCCGATCAGCGAAGGAATCTCGAAGTTCAATACCGAGCCCGGCAAACCGCCTTTCAGCGCCTACGACCCCGGTACCCGGATCGGCCAGAACCTCGGCAACAACCAGCCCGGCGACGGCGCACGCTTCAAGGGCCGCGGCTATGTGCAGCTGACCGGCCGGGACAACTACACCCGGCTGGGCACCCGGCTGGACGTCGATCTCGTCGGGCAATCCGAACTGGCCAACGCCCCCGAGGTTGCCGCCTGCCTGCTCGCGGCCTTCCTCGCCGCCAAGCGCGACGCGATCAAGGACGCCCTCGACAGCGACGACCTGAAGAAGGCGCGCAAGCTCGTCAACGGCGGTAGTCACGGGCTCGACCGCTTCACCGACGCCTACCGCCGCGGACTGGCGGCGCTCGGCCCGGTCCGGGCGGGGCTCGCCGCCGGCAAGGCCAAGGGCTTTACCGTGCCCGAGACCCTCACCGTCGTCCGCGATGGCGTCGACCTGCGCGACCGGCTCTACCTGCCCCGCGTGCAGTCGCTGCCACCGCAGCATCCGAACGACGCCGACGTTGCCGTGCTGCTGCCCGCCTACACCAAGGCCGGGCTGGTGCTGAATCAGGGCGAGGAAGGCGCCTGCACCGGCTTCGGCCTCGCCTGCGTGATCAACTACCTGCGCTGGCGCGCCAACGACGGCAAGACCACCGACTCGGTCAGCCCGCGGATGCTGTATGCATTCGCACGCCGCTACGACGAGTACGACGGCGAGGATTACGAAGGCTCGAGCTGTCGCGGCGCGCTGCGGGGCTGGCATCGCCACGGCGTGTGTCCGGAGCGCGACTGGCGTTATCAGCCCGGCGAGGACACGTCGCCGAATCCGGGCTGGATCGACGCCGCGCTGGAAACCACGCTCGGCGTCTATTACCGGATCGACCCCAAGGCGCTGGTCGACCTGCAGGCGGCAATCACCGAGGTCGGCGCGATCTACGTCTCGGCGTATACCCACCCCGGCTGGGCCAGCGTTGCACGGACCAAGGCACCGAAATCGCACGCCGAACTGCCGCAGATCGATTTCGACGAGCGACCATCGCTGTCGGGCGGGCACGCCTTCGCGCTGGTCGGCTTCAACCGGACCGGCTTCGTCGTGCAGAACTCGTGGGGCGAGGCATGGGGCGCAGGCGGCTTCGCCGTGCTCAGCTACGCCGACTGGCTCGCCAACGCGATGGACGCCTGGGTGGCCGCCCTCGGCGTACCCGGCAATCTGTCCGGTCAGCGCGTCCCGCGGCCGCGTCGCGACGCCGGCCTCAGCGGTGCCGCAGCGACAAGCTGGGACGACGAAACGACCGCGAGGCACAGCATCATCTGCGGCAACGACGGCCGCATCGCGCGCTTCATCGCCGAGGACGAACTGCAACGCTCGCTACGCGCCCAGGCCTGTACGCTGCCCGACCTGTGGTTCCGCACCCAGCCGGGCGAGGTCAAACGGCTGGTCGTCTACGCTCACGGCGGCCTCAACAGCGAGGAGGCCGCGCTCAAGCGCGCCCGCGCGATGGGTCCCTACTTCAGCGGCAACGGCTGCTATCCGCTGTTTCTGGTCTGGAAAACCGGCCTGCTCGAATCGATCGGCCAGATCATCGGCGACCATATCGACCAACTGCGCGGTGGCCTGTTCGGCGCCGAACGTGGCATCGGCGATTTTTTCGCCGACCAGCAAGATGCGCTCGTCGAAACGGTCATCGGCCGACCGCTCGCCCGGCCGATCTGGAGCGAGATGAAGGAGAACGCCGCTTTCTCGGTCGAGCGTGGACGCGGCGGCGACCTGCTCGCGCTGGCGCTGCAAGCACTGGCGAACATCTGGGGCGACAAGCTGGAAATCCACCTGGTCGGCCACTCGGCCGGCTCGATCATCCTCGGCCACCTGCTCGACCGCTTCGCCCAGCTCGACCTCGGCGACCGGCTGAGTTCGATCCATCTGTACGCGCCCGCGTGCACGGTGGCCTTCGCCAACCGGCACTACACGCCGCATCAGGACCTGATGAAACGGCTGCATCTGCATGTGCTCAGCGACGACAACGAATGCAACGACACCGTCGCCGAAATCTATCGCAAGTCGCTGCTCTACTTGGTCAGCAACGCGCTCGAAGCCGACAAGCGCACCCCCATTCTCGGGCTGGAAAAGGTGTTCTCGACCACCGGCGCGCGGGACTGGGACGGCTCGTCGACGTCCTTCGACATCGTCAACGACTGGCGCCGCGCCTGGGCCGATGCCAGCGGCGCCAAGCGGCTGCACGTCTGGCGAGACGCCCGCGCCAGGGTCAGCCCGGACGGCACGATCGCCGCGACTCACGGCAGCTTCGACAACAACGTCGACGTGATCGGCCAGACGCTGAAACAGATCACCGGCAACGATGCGCTGGCCCTGCCGGTCGATGACCTGCGCGGGTTCTAGCTCTCCAACGGAGGTCATCCCATGGCTCTGGACCGATCCGCCGTCATCGAACTGTTGAAGTATCCGGTGACGATTTTTTCCATCCTGCTGGCGCTGATCGCCGGCAAGTATGCGCTGGGCATCAGTTTCGGCCCGGTAGCGGAGATATCCCCCAGCGGCGTCAAGTTCACCCAGGAGGCCAAGGGCGAAATCACCGAGCTTGCCAGCAAGCTCAACGGTGCCCTGGTCGCCATCGAGGAGCTGAAAAAGCACTCGCCCGCTGGCGACACGCAATCGGCGCAAGCCAAGTCGACGGTTTTTCAGGCGGCGCAAACCGTATCCGACCAGACCGCGCAGCTTGCCACGCTGTCGACCCCGCTCGTCCCCGATGCACCCAAGCAGCGCGGTTTCATCTGGATCGGCGATTACCAATCGCAATGGAACAAACCGATGCTGGCCCCGCTCGGTACCGGCCAGCCGGTGTCGGTGCCGCCCGAGCAACTCGGTGCCGGCACCGAATACCTGACGCTCGGCAATATGGTCGTCCGCGACGGCCTGCCGTCCAACGATGCCGATTACTTCCGCGCACGCAAAAGCCTCGGCGTCGTCCCCCGGGGAACCAAGGTCAGGCTGATCCGCCCACCCACGGCCATCAACCGCGAGTATGCGGTGCAGTACTGGGCAGAAATCGAATTGCCTTGAGAATCTGCAAGCTCGGCCCGGCCGCCTCGCGCTGGCCGGGCAGGCTGAGCTTGCCGGCACGCATGTCGTGCCCAAAGGCGCACCCGTAGCGATGTCTCTGAACGACACACGAGCCTCGATCGCGCCCCGTAGCACGCCTACTCGAGTATTTCCTGCAGCGACCTGGCGCTGACGCCATTGCTGTCGTTGTACGCATCGACGACAGCCTGCGTCAGCTTGCCGCGATTGATCGCGTGATCGGCCGGCAAGTCGTTCTCGCTCTTGAAACCCAGCGATTCGACGTAATAGAAGCTGACCTTGTCCAGATCGGCGCCATCGCGGATCAAGCGCCGATTGCCGACCAGGGCAAGGCTTTCCCGGGCCAGTTGGCGATACCAGTTTGAATCGGCCAGCCATTTGCGCATGGTGGCGTCGCCGACGCTATTGCGGATATTGGCCTGCGCGAGCAAGTGCAGCTGTTGCTCGGCGCTGGCCTCGCTCGGCCGGTCCATGCGCTTCGCTTCGGCCGCCGCCGGGGCGCTGGGAGGCGCCTGCGCCTCACTGGGTACCGGTGCCACGGCGGCGACCTTCTTTTGGTCGAAGAAGCCCGATTGCGACAGCACCGCAATCAATCCGCCCAAGGCCGCGATCACGGCGGCGACGCCGGAAAGAACGCCGGGAAGCGTTTTCCACCACGAACCCTTTTCGGTATCTGTATCCATGCCCTGCTCGCCAATGCGCCAGCTCCGTCTGTTTCCGCTATGGCAGCAAGCCTTCGCAACCGCGCCTGTTTTCGGACAACCGGCCGGCCAGACGGCGCGGCCCGCCGCAATTGCCTAAATTGCAGCGCATGCAAGCGCTGCAACCAGCTGCATTCGCCCAAGCCGGCCAATTCGCAGGAACGGGAAATCACTATGGAAGAAACACAGACCATCGCGGCCATGCCGCTCTATCAGAACGTACATCGCATCGACGCCGAACTGGCGGCGCAAGGGATTGCGGCCAGCTCGAACCTCACAGCCGAGCAGCTGTTTCCTTATGACCAGTATCACTATCACGGCACGGCCGCAGTCGAAGCGGCGGTACAGCGGCTGCGGCTCGGATCGCACAGCCGCGTGCTCGACGTCGGCGCCGGTCTTGGCGGACCAGCCCGCTACCTTGCGCACACGCTCGGCGCTCACGTTACCGCGCTGGAACTGCAGCAGGCGCTCCATCTGCAGGCCAGCCGGCTGACGCAGCGCTGCGGCCTGGCTCGCTCCATCGACCATCAATGCGGCGACGCGCTAACCGCCGACTTCGCTCCTGGCCGATTCGATGCCGTCGTCAGCTGGCTGGCGATCCTGCACATCCCCGAACGCCGACGTTTGCTGACACGACTGCGTCCTGCGCTGTGCCGGGACGGCAGTCTGTATATCGAGGATTTCTGCCTGCTCGCGCCACTAAATGCGGCCGAGGCCGATGCGATGCGCAACACCGTTCACGGCGTCACGCTGACCACCGTGGCCGACTACGCCGCCGATCTCGAAGCCGCCGGCTTTGTCGACGTCCAGATCGATGATCCGAGCGCCGCATGGGGCGCGTTCTGCCGGCAGCGG
Organism: Jeongeupia wiesaeckerbachi; assembly: GCF_050916355.1. Lineage (GTDB taxonomy): Bacteria > Pseudomonadota > Gammaproteobacteria > Burkholderiales > Chitinibacteraceae > Jeongeupia > Jeongeupia wiesaeckerbachi. The sequence goes on along the minus strand of NZ_CP136946.1, from coordinate 1,799,451 downwards.
GCGGCCTTCTGGCGCGACGATCGCGCCCGATTGATCGGCATTCATGGTGAGGCCGACCACGCGCTGCTCGACCACTTTTACAAGATCATGGCGGCGCTGTTCGATGGCGGCCGGCTCGGCGGCATCCGCATCGTCGCCCGCGCCCCCTGATCTGCCCCGGCCAGCGCCAAGGTTCAGCCCGGCGCGCTGGCGATGACGTGCCGGCCGAAGAACACGTCGACATCGTCATCGACCAGAGCCAGCATTTGCCGGGCGATGCCGGTGGCGAGGAAGTCGTCCAGCCCGCGCTCGCACGCGGCCCGGTCGGACCAGGCGATCCGGTCCAGCCAACCTTTAGCGCCTTCATACAATTCGTAGGCGGTAAACCCGGGCTGTAGCCAGCGATGCATCTGCCGAGTCAGCTCGACAAACGCCGCCCGGCTATCGGCATCCTTGAGCCGGAAGCGCATGATTTGGGCGTACATGGCATTCCCCCAACGAAAAACCGCCCCTCTCGGGGCGGTTTGGTTTACGCGTTGCAGCCGCAGTTGCCGCCGTGTTCGTGCACCTTGTAGGCATTGACCGCGTCGACCACCAGCTTGCGACCCTCGGCAATCGCCTTGCGGGCCTCGACCGTTGCGGCCAGCATATTCGCCAGTGCCGCCTCGGTTTCTGGCCAGCCGCGGGTCTTCAGGCCGCAGTCCGGGTTGATCCACAGCCGCTCGGCCGGCACCACGTCGAGCGCCTTGGCGATCAGCCGCAGCATTTCGCTGACGTCCGGTACGCGCGGGCTGTGGATGTCGTACACACCGGGGCCGATCTCGTTCGGGTAGGCGAATTCGCCAAAGGCTTCGAGCAGCTCCATGTCCGAGCGGCTGGTCTCGATGGTGATCACGTCGGCGTCCATCGCGGCGATCGCCGGCAGGATGTCGTTGAACTCCGAATAGCACATATGGGTGTGGATCTGCGTGCTGTCGACGACACCCGACGCCGAGATCCGGAACGCGCGACCGGCCCATTCCAGATACGTGTCCCAGTCGCTGCGCTTGAGCGGCAGGCCTTCGCGGAACGCCGGCTCGTCGATCTGGATCACCTTGATGCCGGCGGTTTCGAGGTCGACGACCTCGTCGCGGATCGCCAGCGCGATCTGCAATGCGGTGTCACGGCGCGGCTGGTCGTCACGGACGAAGGACCACTGCAGGATGGTCACCGGGCCGGTGAGCATGCCCTTCATCGGCTTGGGCGTCAGCGATTGCGCGTAGCGGCTCCACTCGACGGTCATCGGCTTCGGGCGCGACACATCACCGAAGATCACCGGCGGCTTCACGCAGCGGCTGCCGTAGCTCTGCACCCAGCCGAAGCGGGTGAAGGCGAAACCGGCCAGTTGTTCGCCGAAGTATTCGACCATGTCGTTGCGCTCGGCCTCGCCGTGCACCGGCACGTCGAGCCCCAGCGCTTCCTGTTTGTCGACCGCGAGACGGATCTCGGCCTGCATCGCCGCCACGTAGTCGGCCTCGGCCAGCGCGCCGCGCTTGAAGGCGGCACGGGCGGCGCGGATGTCCTTGGTCTGCGGGAACGAGCCGATCGTCGTCGTCGGCAGCAGCGGCAGCTTCAGCCATTCGCGCTGCGCATTGGCACGCAGCGCATACGGGCTGTGACGCTCGGCGTCGCTGGCGACCAGCGCGGCCAGGCGGGCGCCGACGGCGCGATTGTGGATGCGGCTCGACGTCGCGCGGCTGTGCGCAACGGCATCGCTGGCTGCCAGCTCGGCCTTCACCGCGGCGCGGCCCACGGCCAGCCCGCGCTTGAGCACGGCGACTTCGGCCAGTTTCTGTTTGGCAAACGCCAGCCATGACTTCAGCTCGGCATCAAGCTGATCTTCCGAATCCAGATCGACCGGGCTGTGCAGCAGCGAACTGCCGGCCGACACCCACAGCCGCTCGCCCAGCTGCGCCCTTGCGGCTTCGAGCTGGCCCAGCTTGGCCGTCAGGTCGGCGGCCCAGATATTGCGACCGTCGATCACACCGGCACTGAGGATGCGCTCTGCCGGCCAGCCTGGCAGCAGCGCGTCGAGCTGTGCCGGTGCGCGGGTCAGGTCGATGTGCACACCGGCAACCGGCAGTGCGTTGATCAGCGCGGCATGCTCGACGACGCTGTCAAAGTAGGTCGCCAGCAGCAGCTTGACGCCGGCCGTGGCCAGTTCGCGGTAGGCCGGCACGAAGGCCGCCTGCCATTGCGGCTCGAGTTCGAGCGCCAGAATCGGTTCGTCGATCTGCACCCATTCGACGCCGCGCGCGGCGAGCTTTTCCAGAATGCGGCGATAAGCCGGGACGATCTTGTTCAGGAGTTCGAGCTTGTCGAAACCGGCGGCCTTGGTCTTCGACAGATAGAGGAAGGTCAGCGGGCCGACCAGCACCGGCTTGACCTGGTGGCCCTGCGAGCGCGCTTCGTCGATCTCGTAGAACAGCCAGTCGACGCCACCGTCGAATGCCGTCGCCGCGTCGAGTTCGGGCACGATGTAGTGGTAGTTGGTATCGAACCACTTGGTCATTTCCATTGCCGGCTGGCCGACGTTGCCGCGCGCCAGCTCGAAATACTGTTTCAGGCTCAGGTTCCGGGCGTCAAAACCGAAACGCGCCGGCAGCGCGCCGAGCAAGGCGGCGGTCCCCAGCATCTGGTCGTACCAGGCGAAATCGCCGACGGCGACGAAATCGAGGCCGGCGGCCTTCTGCCAATCCCAATGACGACGGCGCAAGCTGCCACCGACGGCGGCGAGTTCGGCTTCGGACGATTCGCCGCGCCAGAAGCTTTCGACCGCGAACTTCAGTTCGCGCTGGCCACCGATGCGCGGGAAACCCAGAACATGAGCAACAGTCATTTCATTCATCCATTTGTATGAGTGACTTGCATGATGCGCGTGCCGACACTTATGATTCAAACTCATTATTTTCAGAATTAATGTGAAACCCGCTCATGCAATCGATACTCGAACTGCGTCACCTGAAAACGCTGGCGGCGATCCGCGACACCGGCAGCCTGACCCGCGCGGCCGAACGGCTGCACCTGACGCAGTCGGCGCTGTCGCACCAGTTGCGCCAGCTTGAGGAGCATTACGCGATGCCGCTGTTCGCGCGCAAATCGGCGCCGCTCAAGCTCACGCCGGCCGGCGAGCGGCTGGTGACGCTGGCCGACAGCGTGCTGCCGCAGATCGCCGGCACCGAGCGCGACATCGCCAAGCTGCGCGAAGGCGAAGCCGGCAGCCTGCGCATCGCGGTCGAATGTCACACCTGTTTCGACTGGCTGATGCCGGCGATGGACACCTTTCGCGGCCGCTGGCCCGAGGTCGAACTCGACATCGTCTCGGGCTTTCACGCCGATCCGGTCGGGCTGCTGTTCGACGACAGAGCCGATCTGGCCATCGTCTCCGACGTCGATGCCGAAGCGCGCATCCATTACGCGCCGCTGTTCGCCTACGACATGGTCGCCCTCGTCGCCAACGATCATCCGCTTGCCGCCAAGGCCTGGCTGGCGGCCGAGGATTTTCTTGAGGAGACGCTGATCACCTACCCGGTGCCCGACGACATGCTCGATCTCGTCCGCCAGGTGCTGAAACCGGCCGGCGTCAACCCGAAGCGGCGGACGACCGAGCTGACGGTGGCAATGCTGCAGCTTGTCGCCAGCCGCCGCGGTATCGCCGCGCTGCCGCGCTGGAGCGTCCAGCACTACCTCGATCGCGGCTATGTCGCCGCCAAACCGGTGACCGAAGGCGGGCTGACGGCCAGGCTGTACGCGGCAATGCCGTTCGAGCGCGCCGACGCCGCGTATCTCAGCGATTTCGTCGACATCGTCCGCGAGGTCAGTGCGGCGGAGCTGCCGGGGATTCAGCTGACGCTGTAGAACCCGCCCCATGAGTCCGCTACGCCTGCGCATCTCTCTTTCGTCCGGTGCTCGAAATCCTCATGGACCTCCAGTCCATTCCGTTTCTGCGCTCCGGGCGCAAGCGACCTGCTTTGGCTCGCCGGCCTACTGGAGCAGGTTCACGACCGCTTCGCGGATCGCCTCGACGCTCCGCACCAGCAGCCGCTGGTGCTCCATCAGCGCACCCTGCAGCACCATATTGAACGGATTGGCGCTGTCGGCCGGGGTGTACGGCGTGTCGAGATAGCGATGGGCCGGCGGCTCGCTGCGGCGGTGTTCGAAGTACGCCGCCAGCTGCTGATGCACTTGATGAATCTGCGCCAGATGCGCGAAGACGTGGTCGCGGAACGACGGCTCGAGCAGTACGAACAGCTCGCGGCTATCGCCGAGTTTGCGCAGCAGGCCGGTGCCGCTGTCGATCAGCGCCAGCCGGTACTCGAACAGCGCCGCCTCCTTGCCGTAACGGCGCAAGTGGCGGCGGCCACGCGGACCGTAGTCGGCCTTGAAGTTGGCCAGCTGCGCACGGGTTTCCAGCTGCGATTGCGTCAGCGAGTCGAGGCAGGCCGGCGTCAGACTGTCGAGCGAGCGCGTCGCGACGATGGCCTCGAACAGCGCCGCCAGCTGGCTGCTGCCGCGATGCGCCAGTTGGTGGAAGCGGTAGCCCTGATCGGGCGGCAGCACCAGCAGTTCGACCAGAAAGCCGATCGCCATGCCGACCGCGACGGCGAACATCCGCCCTTCTGCCGCAGCCAGATCGCGGCCGAAACCGGCGACCAGGCAGATCGCGATCCCCATGCTGGTGAGGCGGAAGGCATCCGGAAAACGCTTGACCAGCACGAACATGACGATGGCGACCAGCACGATGATCGCCATCGGTTCGGGCACCAGCGGATACAGCAGCAGGCCGATCGGGATCGGCACCAGATTGGCCATCGATCGCTGAAAGAAGTATTTCTTCGACGTTTCGATCGACGGCCCGAGCCCGAGCGCCAGCCAGGCCGACGACGCCATCGTTTCGGCGATATACGGTTTGGCGCCGAACAGGGTCGGCAGGCCGTAGCCGAGCAGCAAGGCGAGCAGCAGCTTGACGAAGCGTCCTTCCTGCGAGATCGACAGGATGGACAGTCGGTCGCGAAACGTCATGGCCGTGCTCCGTGATGCGAAATCACTACCCTGCCATGAAACGGCGCAACGCACACCGATCCGGATCAAGCCTCTGCATCGGCGCTATTGCAGCTTGAACTGCACCCGGGTGCTCGGCCCCTTGTCCTTCTCGCTGTCCTTGGCGCTCGCGTCGAGCTTGGCGCGGGTCAGGAACAGCCTTTCCTCGGCGACGCCGGCCGCGAGCAGCGCATCCTTGACGCTGCGCGCGCGCCGGTCGGCCAGCTGGGCGAGGTCGGTGTCGGTGACCGGCAACTCGGCCAGCAGGATTTTTTCCATCTCGTCGTCGGGCAGCGATTTGCTCAGGCCGATCGCATTGGTCGGTTTCTTGATGTCGGCCGATTTGTAGACGCGCTTGAGCAACTCGGGCTTCTCGGCGTCGCTGATCTTGATGTCGTCGACCGATTCACCGCCTTGCGACGCATCCTTGGCCTTCAGCACGCGCATTTTTTGCCGGATCATCCGCTCGCGCAGCCCGGTCACGTCCTTGTCGCGGTCGACCCAGCCGGTGATTTCGAGCTTGAGCGCCGGCCGGTCGCCGAGCGCCTGCGCCAGCTGCTTCACGCCGTCCTGCGACGCCGGTTCGAGCCGCGCCGAACCCGGCTCGAAGCCGACATAGGACAGGCTCGGCCCGTTGCCGAACGCCGAGGCGATCAGGTCGAACGGCGCGGTGACGGCCTTTTCGAGCAGGTTGACGATGACCTGGACGATCAGTCCGCCGACGCTGAAATCCGGATCGTCGAGCGAGCCCGAAATCGGCAGGTTGACGTTGATCTGGCCGCGCCGGTCGGTCAGCAGCGAGAGCGCGAACTTCACCGGCAATTTGGTCGCGGTCGGGCTGTCGACCTTGTCGCCGAGCGTGAGCTGGTCGAGCAACAGCTTGTTCTCGGCCTTGAGCTTGTTGTCGTCGATCTTGTAATGCACGTCCATCGACAGCTTGCCCTTCTCGATCCCGTAACCGGCGTACTTGGCCGAATACGTCGACGCCGACGCCAGCTCGTAGCCCTTCACGCCGGCCTTGATGTCGATGTAGCGCTTTTGCGCCAGCGGGTTCAGCTCACCCGAAATCGTCACCGGCGCGATCCGGTCGACACTGCCCTTGAGGTCGAGCTTGGCGCGGGTATCGTCGACCGAGCTGAGGCCGGTGATCGTGCCGCCCATATCGGTCAGGTTGGCGGTGTAGTTCGGCTTGATGAACAGGTCGGTGTAGTTGATCCGGCCCTTGAGCAGCGTGATCTTGTCGACGCGCACCGGCGTCACCGGCTTGGGTGCGGCGGCCGGCAGCGAGGCCTCGCGTACCCGCGCGCCGCCCACGGTCTTGGTCTCGCTGGCCTTGTCGCTGGCTTTCGCCGCGGCGGCGACCTCGTCCGAGACCGGGCCGGTATTGTCGCCGGCGGCAATGTCCTTGAGGTTGAGCTGGCCCTTCTCGGTCAGCACCAGCCGCGCGTAGTAATCGCTGAGGTTGACGTCGCGCACGGCGATGTTCAGCGGATCGAAGCGCGTATCGATGCCGTTCAAGGCCAGATTGCCCCAGCGCAGCAGGTCTTCGCCACTGTTGCGGTCGATCGCGTGCAGTCGGCCGATGCCGGCGTTGCCGCGATAACGGCCCTTGAAGCCGGACGCGGTATCGAAATCGAGATCGCCCTTTGCCGACACCCGGCCGCTGACGAGGTCGATATTCAGGTAATGCGCAAAATAGGGCTGGGTCGGCGCCGCGTCGAGGCTGCGCGCATCGATCTTCAGCTTGCCCGACAGCGGCAGCAGCTTCAGCGCGCCCTGCGTCGCCAGGCTGCCCGCGCCGTTGCGCGCCGACAACTTGAGCTGCGTCGTCACCACGTCGGGCCAGGCGAACGGCCCGGCATCGAGGGCGATCCGGTCGAACACCAGTGGCACCGGCTTGGGCAGGGTCCGGTCTTCGAAACTGAGTTTGAGCTGCTTCAGCGCGATCTGATCGACCAGCACATGAACCGGCTTGTCGGCCTTCGCCGCACGGTGTGAGGCGCCCTTGTCGGTCGCGACCGCGGCGGTCTTGGCCAGATTCTGCAGATTGAGCGTGCCGTCGGCCTGCCGCACCAGCTTGATCGCGCCACCGTCGAGTCCGACGCTGGCGATGTTCACGGTGTTGTCGTCGCTGGCGTAGCGGATGCCGCCAACATCGAGCGCATCGACGTCGATCACCCGCTGTTTGTCGAGCGTCGACCGTGCCCCGGCAACGTGCAGTGTGCCGTCGTCGATGCCGAAACGCGGCCCGGCCTCGCCGGTGGCGAAATGATATTTGCCGGCCACGGCCAGCGTGCCGGCTTCGGGCTGCGCATGCGTGTAATCGCGGTAGTACGGCAGGTAATCGACCACGGGCAAGGCCTCGGCCGAAAACGTGCCGTTCGCCGCCAGCGGCGTCAATGTCAGCTGTGATGTGGCCGCGAGCTTTTCGCCATGACTGCCGTCGGCGGCGAATTCGAGTTTGGCCGGCGCCTTGGCGTCGCTGCCCAGCCCGTCGGCGTGCAGTTTCACGCCGGTCAGCGCCATTGACATCGCCGGGCTGACCGCGGCGTCGCGCCAGTCGATCCGGCCATCGTCGAGCGTGAAGCGGCCGATGCTGTAGCGCAGCGCAGCGGCCGTCCCATCCCGCTTGGCCGCAACCGCCGATGCGGCGGGTACCGGCTTGACCGCGGGGCTCGTCGGCGGCAGCAGTAGCTGCCAGTTGAGCACGCCGGCTGCATCGCGGCTGGCGCTCAACTGCGGCGCGACAATATTCAGCGATTTCAAACGATAGACACCGGCCAGCGGCTCGATCTGCTGCGCCTCGGCCTTGATCGCCGCAACCGACAGCAGCGGCGCGTTGCCGTCGCCGACGAAACGCAATGCATTGAGCGCGAGCTTGCCATCCAGCCTCAGCGTCTGCGTCTTGCCCTGGCTGAACACCAGTTGCAGATCGCTGTCGAGCTTGGCCGACGTCAGCGTTCCGTTGAGCTTGACCGGCACGTACTCCCAGAAGCGAGCCAGATCGAGCCCTTTCCAGTTCAGCGCCAGGCGCGTCTCGCGGCGATCCTCGAACGGCTTGGTCGTGCCGCTGAGCGCGAACGGCGCGCCGTCGAGCTTCAGCGACAGTTTCGGCTCGACATCGGTATCGACAAACACCGGCAGATTGGACACGAACGGCACGCCGAGGTCGATCGCGTCGATCTTGTGCTGCTGGCGCAACAACCGGTCATCGAAATCGACGCGGCCGCCGTTGATGCGGATGTTGTAGACGGCAAAACGCTGCGGTTCGCCTTCCGACGGCGGCGCTGCCCGTGCCTTGTCGATCAGATCGGAGATGTTGTAGCGATTCTGCCCCAGTCGGACGAGGCGGAAATACGGCTGATCAATCGTCAGCGATTCGAGCACCGGCGCCAGCCGCCACAGCGATTTGAGCGTGGCATTGGCCTCGACCTGCTTGAATGCCAGCACCGGCTTGCCGGCTTCGAGCACCCGGAAATCCTCGATGCGGGCCGTTAGCGTGAACGGATTGACCGCGAGCTTGCCGATCTCGACCGGCCGGCCGCCGAGCGCCTGTGACAGCGCCGTCTCGAGCCGTGGCTTTGCCAGCCACGGCAGCAGGCCGGCACCGAGCGCGCCGATCAATACGACGGCAATCAACGCGATGACCCCGAGCTTGCGCAGCCGCTTGCCTTCGAACAGGCGTCCCACGCGCTGTCGCAGTGCTACCGGTTTCATGAGCCTGACCTCGCCGTCGATATTCTTCCTGCCATTTTAGCTCGCCACTGCCTTCGAGCGGATTTGGCTTCGTGCCCTTGATCCCGCGCTTTGATTCGGGCAAGCAAGCGCTTAAAATCGGGAATCCAGCCGTTAAAAGAATTCGCGCCGTGGTGTTCTCCCTATTCCGCAAGAAAGACGCCGGCCCCGGCAGCAACGGGCCTGCCACGCAACAGCAGCAATCGACGACCACGATCGCCCGGCCGCTCGAACCCGCAACGACACCGGTCGCCGCCAAGCCTGCCGACACGCCGGCGTCCGAAAGCTACAACCTCAGCGAACTGTCGATCGAGGTCGAAGAAGCCGCGTCGCACCTGAGCGCCGCCGAGGAAGAAGCGGTGGTGCTGCACGCCAATGACCAGATCGCGCTCGCGATCAAGGCACTTGTCGGCCATTTGCCTGCAATCGCCGGCCAGCGCCGTACCGAAAGCTGGCTGATGCTGTTCGAGCTGTACCAGCAGGCCGGCGACCGCAAGGCCTTCGACGATCTGGCGCTCGCCTATGTCCTCGAGTTCGAGATCTCGCCGCCGCTGTGGCGCGGCGGCGTCGCGACGCCGGATACCGCGCCGGCGCAAGGCGGCAGCTATATCGCGCTGCCGGCGCAACTGAACGCCAACAGCTTCGAGCGCGAGCTCGACCGACTGATCGACGCGTGCAAACCCGGCAATACCGTGCGCCTCGATTTCACCAAGGTGACCGAAATCGACCCCTTTGCCGCCGCCGAACTGCTGTCGCTGTGGCCACGCACCCGCAAGCAGGGCGCCGTCCTGCAAGTACTGGGGGCAAACGAAATCGTCGAACTGCTGAGCGGCAAGATCGAGACCGGCCGGCGCCTGCCCGCCGAAGCGCCGTTCTGGCTGCTGCTGATCGAGCTGATGCAGGCCACCGGCAACGCCGACCGCTTCGACGAGATCGCCATCGATTACGCGATCACCTTCGAAGTCTCGCCACCATCGTGGGACGACAAGCTGGTGCCGAAACAGCCGGTTGCCAAGGCGCCGGCCCAGGCCGCGCAGACACCGACCCCGTCGCCAACGTCGCCGGACCGCCTGATCATCAGCGGCGTACTCGCCGACGGCGCGCCGCAGGCGCTGGCGCAGATGCGCGAATTCATCCGCCAGCACGGCAAGCCGACGCTCGATTTCGCCGCCGTCACCCGCGTCGATTTCGAAACCGGCGGTCAACTGCTCAATCTGACGATGGAAACGCTCGCCCGCGGGCAAACGGTGACGTTTTCGCGCGTCAACGAGCTGGTGCTCGGGCTGATGCGGCTGATGGGCATCGCCGACCTCGTCAGCATCAGTCGGCAATCGTAACGCTGGCGCACGCTCTTGAACCGGGGCCCTTGGGGCCCCATTTGCTTTGAATCATTCATTCCGGCGGGACACAGCATGCAGCAATTTGACGGCACCACGATCGTATCGGTCCGACGCGGCGAGCACGTCGCGGTCGGCGGTGACGGCCAGGTCACGCTCGGCAACATCGTCATCAAGGGCACGGCGCGCAAGGTGCGCAAGCTCTACAACGATCGCGTCATCGTCGGTTTCGCCGGCGGCACCGCCGACGCATTCACGCTGATGGAACGCTTCGAGGCCAAGCTGGAAAAACACCAGGGCCAGCTGACCCGCGCCGCGGTCGAGCTCGCCAAGGACTGGCGCACCGACCGGATGCTGCGCCGGCTCGAAGCGATGCTGATCGTCGCCGACAAGACCCAGACCTTGGTGATCACCGGCAACGGCGACGTGCTCGAGCCCGAGGAAGGCATCGCCGCGATCGGCTCGGGCGGCGCCTACGCCGAATCGGCCGCACGCGCGCTGTTCCTCAATACCGAGCTGCCGCCCGACGTCGTGGTGAAGAAATCGCTCGAGATCGCCGGCGACCTGTGCATCTACACCAACCAGAACCACACGATCGAAACGCTCTAAGCGCAAGCATCGTTGTTCGACTGGCCAACGCCCCGGCAGAATCACCACCGGGGCGTTGTTGCCTCTGGCGTAACCGCCAGCTCGCCGTTGTCCAGGGCTCGGACCAGCGACTGGCGGGGTGTTGTTCATCCGCTTGCAGACCGCGCGATCACCGTTTCGGTACAACGCCGCCTGCAGGTTTTTGCCCGCTGCTCTAAAATCGCCGCCATGGCCGATACCCTTACCTGTCTGCACTTTCTCAGCGCCGAGCAATTCACCTCCGGCGCCGACATCGCCGCGTCGCTCGGCGTCTCCCGCGCCAGTGTCTCGACCGCGCTTGCCAGCGCCGAAGACTACGGCATCACGCTGACCCGCCGCACCGGCGCCGGCTACAAGCTGAGCACGCCGATCGCCTGGCTCGACCGCGCGCAGGTACTGGCCGCACTGCCCGAAGGCAGCCGGATCGACGTCAACATCGTCCAGCGCACCGACTCGACCAATCGCCGCCTGCTGGCCGCGCCGGCCCATGCCAGTGCGCTGGTCGCCGAGTGGCAGGACGGCGGTCGCGGCCGGCTGGGCCGCCGCTGGCTGGCCCAGCTCGGCGGCAGCCTGATGTTCTCGCTCGCGTGGCGCTTCGAAGGCGGCACCGCCAGTCTGTCCGGATTGTCGCTGGCGGTCGGCGCCATCGTCGCCGAGGCCCTGCGCGACGCAGGCGTCAGCGGCGTCAAACTCAAGTGGCCCAACGATCTGCTGCTGGACGGCGCCAAGGTCGGCGGCATCCTGATCGAGATCGCCGGTGATGCGATGGGCCCGACCGACGCCGTCATCGGCATCGGTCTCAATCTGGTCGCACCGGCGGCGGTCACCGATCAGGCCTGCGCCGGCCTGGCCGAACACGGCCCGGTACCCGAGCGCAACGCGTTGCTGGCACTGCTGCTGGCGGCGCTCGAGCGCGGTCTGGGCGAATTCACCCGCAGCGGCTTTGCCCCGTTCAAGCCGCGCTGGGAGTCCTTCAGCGCCTGGCACGGCCAGCAGGTCGAACTCGTTGCGCCCGACGGCAGCCGCCGCAGCGGCACGCTGGCCGGGCTGGCCGACGACGGTTCGCTGCGGCTGAGCACCGCCAACGGTGAACTGCTCGTCCATACCGGCGATCTGAGCCTGCGGCGCACGGAGCCGACGCGATGAGCATGCTCTTTCTCGACCTCGGCAATACGCGGCTCAAATGGGCCACGGCCGATGCGGCCGACGACTGGCACGCCGAGGGCGATGCCGCGCACGATCAGCTCGATAGCGCATTTGCCGTCTGGCGGGTGCTGCCAACACCGACTGCGGTACACGGCGCCTGCGTGGCCGCACCGGCCTTGCGCGAACAGCTCGACGCCTTCGCCGCCGCACACTGGGGCTGCAAGATCGCCTGGCTGACTCCGTCGCGCCACGCGCTCGGCGTCGACAACCGCTACCGTCGGCTCGAGCAGCAGGGCCCCGACCGCTGGGCTGCGGTGCTGGGCGCACGGGCTCGGTTTCCCGGTGAGGCGCTGGTCATCGCCAGTGCCGGCACCGCGCTGACCGTCGACGCGCTGACGGCCGATGGCGTGTTTCTCGGCGGCATGATCCTGCCCGGCTACCGGCTGATGAAGCGCTCGCTCGCGACCGGCACCGCCCGGCTGCCCGATGCCGAAGGCAGCCTCCACGATTACCCGACGTCGACCGAAGACGCGATCGAAACCGGCATCCGTACCGCGCTGGCGGCCAGCGTCGACGCCATGGTCGCGCGTCTGCAGGCACGCGGCGAAACGCCGCGGCTGTTGCTGGCGGGCGGCGATGCATCACAACTGACGGCCTTGCTTAACACACCGGCAACGCTCGTCGATAATCTCGTGCTTCACGGGCTGGCCGCATTGGCCTTTGCCTGAACCGACCACGGATAGCCGCACGATGAAATGGTTTCTGGCCGCGCTCGTCGCACTCAACCTGCTGTACTTCGGCTATACCCGCCTTGCCCCCAACCGGCCGGGCGGCGAGGTACGCGCAGCCGAAATCGCCGCGAGCCAGGTCAAGACGGTCAACCTCGCCCAGATCGACAACACCCCGGTGCCGCCGGCGCCGACACCGGCCAGCCAGCCCGAGCCGACTCCGACTCCGACTCCGACTCCGACTCCGACTCCGACTCCGACTCCGAAGCCTAGCCCCAAACCGACACCGCCAGCGCAGGCGCAGGCCGACACCGCCGGCGTCTGCATGCGCTGGGCCGGCCTGAGCGGCGCCGATGTCGATACCGCACGCGGCAGGCTCAAGGCGCTCGGCATCGCCGCGCAGGAACACAGCAGCGCCGAGAATGCCCGTGTCTGGGTCTACATCCCGCCGATGGCCGACCTCGACACCGCCAAACAAAAAGCCGCACAACTGGCCGAACTCGGCATCGACGACTATCTGGTCGTCAACGACGGCAAACGCTGGCAGAACGCGATTTCGCTCGGTGTGTACTCAAGCCGCGAAGCCGGCGAACGCCGGCTGGCGCAGCTGCAGGCCAAAGGCGTGCGCTCGGCAGTGGTCCGCGAACGCGATGACAGCCTGAAGCCGACCAGCTTTGTCACCGCCAAGGTCACGCCGGAGCAGCAGCAGAAACTGCAGAAAGCCAGTGCGCAGCTGCGCGGCACCCAGTTGCAGGAAACCGCCTGCAAGTAAGGGCGGCGCCGGCATGTAAAGCGTTTGGACCCCATGCCCGGAGGCAAGCGCTACAGCAGTTCGATCCTGCCCACGCTCCGGCAGGGCGTCCCGAAAACAAGCTTCCTCAGGGGGCAACGAACGGGATATCTCAGTGTCCCGCGCCGTCCCAGCGCGCATAGTCGCCGACCTCGGGCTGCGGGCCGGCCACCGTTGCCAGCGAGATCAAGGGCTGGATCTGTTCAACGGTCAGCACGCCACCACGATCCTCGATCATGCCAAGCCGTTGCGCCGGATCGCCGTTGAGGCTGTCGACCGGCAGCTGGAAGCTGCGCAGCCGGTACAGCTGCAGCGTATCGCCCGGCCGCAGCCCCACCGCGGTGCCGGCGTCGAGCACGACCTGGCCTTGCGAAAGACCGACGATCCGGGCCGAAAACGGCTGGCAACGGATTTTTTCGGCAATGACATCGGCTGCGCCACCCAGCTGCGCGGCAACCACCTGACCATAATCGCCACTGACGAAGCTGACCCCGGCCACCGCCTGACGCGGGTCGCCGAGCACGTCGCCGCTGGCGGTCGCCTGCAGCGGATAGCGGCCAAGCATCGCCCCCGATACACCGTCGAACAGATAGAGCGTGGCATCGAAACGCCGCGACGACGGCGTGCGCTTGACGCCGAGGCCGAGGAAGTTGATCACCGGCAGATCGAGCGCAAGCTTGGCTTCGCCCGGCTTCACCTGCGTACCGATCGCCGGCATGAAACGTGTCCCTTCGGTCGACGCGTCGTCGACGACGCCGGCGATGACGAACTGGCTGCCATAGCGCCGCGCCAGCTCGCGCACGCGCTCGGGCTTCCATTGCACGTCGACGCTGCCCGGCAGCAGCATGAAAGCGCCCTCACCCGGGGCGATCCGCGCATTGAGCTTGCCGCCAAGATCGAGGCTGCGCCGCAGCATGTCCTGCGTGCCTTCGAGGAACTGCGGCAGATCGGCGATCTGCCTCGGCTGACGCACCACGAAGGGCAGCACGACGACCGAACGCTTGAACAAGCGCTGCGGCGGCGCTTGGCGGACGGCCGCCGCTTCGGCGGCCGGTTGCACGGAGGGAGCCTCCGGTGCCGGCGCGGCAGCGGGCAGAGGCTCGGCACGCGGCGTCGTCGTCGCCGCCAGCGCCCGGTCGACGTCAACCGTCTGCCGGCCCAGGGTCGAGCCGTCCAGCGGCGTGATGGTGACGTCGTCGGCCGCCAGCGCGCCGCCGTGAAGCAGGACGAGCATGGCGGCGTAGCGGGCGATGGACATGCGCGAATTTCCGGTGGGCGATGCTGCGAGTTTAGGGCCTGTTAACACTGCTTGCACAGCGGCGAAACGCGCGCCATCCGTCCCCGGTTCAACCGGCCTTGCGGCGGAACACCAGATCCCAGACGCCGTGACCGAGCTTGATGCCGCGGTTCTCGAACTTGGTCAGCGGCCGGTAGTCGGGACGCGGGGCGTAGCCGTCGGCGGTGTTCTCGAGCAGCGGCTCGTTGGAGAGCACCTCGAGCATCTGCACCGCGTAGTCTTCCCAGTCGGTCGCCAGATGCAGATAGCCGCCCGGCTTGACGCGCGACAGCAGCTGCTTGATGAAATCGGGCTGCACCAGCCGGCGCTTGTTGTGGCGCTTCTTGTGCCACGGGTCGGGGAAATAGATGTGCACGCCGTCGAGGCAGTCCGGCGTGAGCATGTGTTCCAGCACCTCGACCGCGTCGTGCTGAACGATGCGAATGTTGCCGATTTCCTGCTCGCCGATCAGTTTCAGCAGGCTGCCGACGCCGGGCGTATGCACCTCGACGCCAAGAAAATCGGTATCCGGACGGCCGGCGGCGATCTCGGCGGTCGCCTGGCCCATGCCGAAGCCGATTTCGAGCACGCGCGGCGCTTCTCGGCCGAATGCCGCAGTCAGATCGAGCGCTTCGGCGGCGTACGGGATGCAGAAACGCGGGCCGAAATCGGCCAGCGCGCGTTCCTGCCCGGCCGACAGGTGGCCCTGACGCAGCACGAAGCTGCGGATGCGGCGCATATAGTTTGGATTTTCCATGACGCTTTCCAATCACCCATTCCAATCAGTATTCAAAGCAAAAGCGCCGCAAAGCGGCGCTTTTCAACGATGGGGCGATTATAACCGGCGTTCCCCGCCGGCCGCAGTACCTCAGAGCGGCAAGCTGTAGTAGCGGTAGACGGTATCGAGCTCGTAGCCGAGCGATTCGTACAAGGCCTGCGCGCGGATATTGTCATGGGCGGTCGACAACTCAAGGTGCGAGGCGCCGGTCTGGCGGGCATGCTCGGTGGCCTTGTTCATCAGCGCGCGCGCAACGCCGGCACCGCGCGCGGATTCGGTCACGTAGAGATCCATCAGGCTCCACGCCCGCGTCGCTGCAATCGAGCTGAAATAGGGGTAGAGCTGGATGAAACCGCAGGCCACGCCGTCGGCCTCGGCCAGCAGCAGGACCGACTCGCGCAGGCTCAGGCGCTCGGCCAGAAAGCCGTGCGCAACGGCAGGGTCGCTCGGCTGCGCGTAGAACACGCGATAGGCGTCGAACAGCGGCGCCAGTACGTCGAGATCGTCAAGGCTGGCGTAGCGCACGACGACGTCGCTGCGCGGTCCGGCTTGGTCTGAGGTATTCGCCATCGGGCGCTCCTGGTCAAAAAAGCGCCAGATTGTAAGACCAAAGACAGCGCGATACTACAGCTTCAGCGCATAGCCCTGAAACGCGGTATCGCGCTGATAGTCCAGCGATTCGTACAGCGCCTGCGCGGCGGCGTTGGTATGCGCCGTCGACAGTCGCAAGCTGACCGCGCCGGTCGCCACCGCGTGCGCG
This sequence comes from Jeongeupia wiesaeckerbachi, assembly GCF_050916355.1. Taxonomy (GTDB): domain Bacteria; phylum Pseudomonadota; class Gammaproteobacteria; order Burkholderiales; family Chitinibacteraceae; genus Jeongeupia; species Jeongeupia wiesaeckerbachi. The sequence goes on along the minus strand of NZ_CP136946.1, from coordinate 1,783,216 downwards.
CGCGACTTGGCCATCAGCGCCCGGGCCACGCCATTTCCGCGCGCCGTTTCACAAACGAACAGGTCATTGAGCAGCCAGACGCGTTGCATCCCGACCGACGAGAACAGCGGAAACAGCTGTACGAAGCCGACGGGCTGCGCATTCTGCTCGGCCAGCAACAGCACCGACTCGCGCAAGGCCAGCCGCTCGCCCAGATAGGCCCGCGCGCCGTCCAGATCGCTCGACTGCTTGTAGAACTGCCGGTAAGCATCGAACAGCCGCGTCAACGCGGCCAGATCATCGAGGCTGGCGTAACGGACGCTGCAGGGGGGGATGGTGAATCCGGTGACGGCCTGCATCGTGTTCTCCGGAAAAACGAAAGAGATGCAAGATATACGTCAGCGAATACCGGTGGCAACGGCTATTGCTGCGCGCGAGACGACGACGTTGCGATCAATACGCGTGGAAACCGGCACCAGTACAGGTCCAGCGCGCGGCGGATCTGGATTCACGCACTGGACCGAACAGCCGGGTCAGACTGGTAGTGCGCTTGAGCGGCGTGTCGCCCTGCCGCGCGACTGGCCTGCCCATGACCGGTTCAGCGGCTATAAATCCATTCGGCAAGGCGCCATGCCTTCCAGCGACGAACAACAACCGAAAGCACCTGGAAAGCGTTCATTTCCAGTCATTTCACAACCAGCACGCAAGCACGTATCGCTCGATTCGATGTGCCATCTTCAATCCGAGGCCCCTAAACGATGCTCAACACCTATCGCCCCGCTTTCCGGCTGCTTCTCGGCTGCCTCTGCTTCGCCACCCTCACCGGCAGCGCCACGGCCGTCGCCGCCGAGCTTGTTTCGCAAGTGCGCCCCGGCACCCTGCCCATCGCCTGGAGTTCGGGCAGCCCGCAATGCACGCGTTTGTCGCCGGAGTTTCAAGTCCATGCCTACAACGAAGATTTGTTCATCCTGCGCGAATCGGGCTGCGTGAATGACGAGAAGCCCTTCCTCTATCTGCTGTTCGGTCAGGACAAAGCGATTCTGTTCGACACCGGCGCGGGGTCTCACGCTGTGGCGGGCAGGCCCGACGTCGCGGCCGTGGTACAACGGGTGATTGCCGGCTGGCTGCTGCGCAATCAGCGTCGCACCATCCCGCTCGTCGTCAGCCACCTGCACTCGCACGGCGACCATACCTACGGCGACTTCCAGTTCGCCGGCCTGCCGAACGTGACGCTGGTACCGCCCGGCGACGTGAGCGCATTGCAGACGGCATTCGGCATCGGCAGCTGGCCCGACAGCATCGCCGCCTATGATCTGGGCCAGCGCGTGCTCGACATCATCCCGATCCCCGGTCATGACGCGACCAGCATCGCCGTGTACGACCGCCAGACCGGCATCCTGCTGACCGGCGACACCTTGTACCCGGGCCGCATCTATGTGAACGGTGATCCGGATGTCTTCACCGCCAGCGTGCAACGGCTGGTGGATTTCACCCGTGGCAAGATCGTCACCCACGTCCTCGGCACCCACGTCGAGCAGAAGGCGGCCTATGCGGACTATCCGGTCGGCACGACCTATGCGCCGTACGAAGCGCCGCTGGCGCTGTCTCGCGGCCATTTGCTCGAGCTGCTCGACGCCAGCCGCGACCGCGCCGCGGACGGCAGCATCGTCCAGCGCTGGTTCCGCGATTTTTCGCTGTGCGGGCCCTACCCCAGCTGCAACCGCGTGAACCAATAAGCCCTGAAGCCCGCGCCCGCTCAGCTGGCGGGCGCCTCATCAGGGTGACGGGCGGCGTGTGCGCCGCCCGCGTCCGATTACTTGCTGCCGATCATCCCGAACAGCGGGCTCGACGGATCGGCGCTGTAGAGCTTCTTCGGCATCCGCCCGGCGAGGAAGGCCTCACGCCCGGCTTCGACCGCCAGCTTCATCGCATGCGCCATCCGCACCGGGTCCTTGGCGGCGGCGATCGCGGTGTTCATCAGCACGCCGTCGCAGCCGAGCTCCATGCCGACGGTCGCGTCGGACGCGGTGCCGACGCCGGCGTCGACCAGCACCGGCACCTTGGCCTGCTCGATGATCAGCCGCAGATTCCACGGATTCAGAATGCCCATGCCCGAGCCGATCAGCGACGCCAGCGGCATGATCGCGCAGCAGCCGATCTGCTCGAGTTCGCGGGCGATGATCGGATCGTCCGACGTATAGACCATCACGTCGAAGCCCTCGCCGACCAGCACTTCGGCGGCCTTGAGCGTTTCGCGCACATTCGGGTACAGCGTGTTCGGATCGCCGAGCACTTCAAGCTTCACCAGCTTGTGGTCGTCGAGCAGCTCCCGCGCCAGCCGCAGCGTACGGATTGCATCGTCGGCGCTGTAGCAGCCGGCGGTGTTCGGCAGGTAGGTGAATTCGCTTGGGGGCAGGTAGTCGAGCAGGCTCGGCTCGTTCGCGTTCTGGCCGATATTGACCCGACGGATCGCCACGGTGACGATCTCGGCGCCCGAGGCATCGATTGCCCGGCGGGTTTCGTCGAAATCCTTGTACTTGCCGGTACCGACCAAGAGGCGCGAGTTGTAGCTCTTGCCGGCGATCTGGAAGACGTCAGACATGCTTTTCCCTTTTGAAGCAATAAGGCGGTAAATCAGAAAGCCGAATCAGCGGTAAGCCACGGCGCCACCGCATCCACCTGCTGATGGACCACGATGGGATCGGAGATGAGGCCAAAGCGCTCATCCCCGGGATAAGTCACGGCGATATGCGGCTGCAGGCCGGCAAAGGCATGGATTGCCGGCCAATCGCTCCAGTAGGTCAGCAGGAAGAAATGCGAGTAACCATCTTGCTCGACCCGCTGCACGAAGGCGCCCAGATTGCCGGCCAGAGCCCGGCTCTCGGCAACACCAGTGACTTGCAGATGCTCGGCAAACGCATCGCCATGCCGTGCCGGAACGGCACCATGCCAGCTGCGGGAGATCATGGCTCAACCGCCGCCGACGGCGACGACCATCTCCAGCGCATCGCCATCGGCCAGCAGTGCCTGTGCATGGGTGCTGCGCGGAATGATCTCGCCATTGCGTTCGATCGCGACCCGTTTGCCGGTCAGATCAAGCGCTTGAATCAGTTCGGCAACGGTCAGCGGGGCGGCGAAGGTCTTGGCTTCGCCGTTGATGGACAGCTGGATCACGGCAGCGGCCTTGGCAGGATTGCGGATGGCGCCGATTTTAGCACGCGCGCGGCGTCGGACTTTGACGCCGCTCAGGCACGCACGCGCTGCAAGCGGTAGATCACCGGCAGCTGGCGCAAGCGGCGCATCACCTTGGCCAGATGCACCCGATCGTGCACCTGCAGCGTGAACTGGACCTGGACGTAGCGCTCGCCCTCGGCTTCCTGCGTCGTCACCGCGCCGATATTGGCCTCGGCGTCGCCGATCGCCGTGGCAATCTGCCCCAGCACGCCACGGGCGTTGTCGGCCAGCACACGCACCGGCACGTCGAAGAAGCGCTCGACCTGCGGATCCCATTCGACGTCGATCAACTTCTCGGCGTCGACATGGCCCTTGGCGAGCAGCGGACAGTCATGGGTATGGATGACGAGGCCCTGATCCTTCTTGACGATGCCGAGAATCGGATCACCCGGAATCGGGTTGCAGCAGCGGCCGAACTGCACCGCCATGCCTTCTGTCCCGCGGATCGTCATCGCCGCCGTCCGCCGCGAACCGCCGCCCTCGTCCCGCCACAAGCCGCCCAGCTGCAGCAGCCGCTTGACGACGACAACGGCTAGCCGCTTGCCCAGGCCGATGTCGGCGAGGACCTCGGCCTTGTCACGGGCGTTGTTTTCCTTGACGTAGCGGTCCCACACCTCGTCATCGAGTTCGACCGCCGCCTGGTGCAGGCTCGAGAATCCCTGTTCGAGCAGACGCTCGCCCAGCGTCACCGATTCTTCGAAACGCATGCTCTTGAGGAAATGGCGGATATGGCTGCGCGCCTTGCCGGTGGTGACGAAAGTCAGCCAGCTCGGATTCGGCTTGGCGTGCGCAGCGGTGACGATTTCGACCTGGTCGCCGTTCTTGAGCTTGGCACGCAGCGGCACCAGCTCGTGATTGATCTTGGCGGCAATGCAGCGATCACCGATGTCCGAGTGCACCGCGTAGGCGAAGTCGACGCAGGTTGCACCGGCCGGCATCGACAGGATCTTGCCCTTGGGCGTGAACACATAGACCTGATCGGGGAACAGATCGACCTTGATGTGTTCGAGGAATTCGACCGCATCGCCCGATTCGGATTGCAGCTCCAGCAGGCTCTGCAACCACTGGTGCGTCTTCTGCTGCACGTCCGAGAACGTTTCGTCGCCGCTCTTGTACATCCAGTGGCTGGCGACGCCGGCATCGGCAATCCGGTGCATTTCCGACGTGCGAATCTGGATTTCGATCGGCGTGCCGTAGGGGCCGAACAGCGTCGTATGCAGACTCTGGTAGCCGTTCGACTTCGGAATCGCGATGTAGTCCTTGAACTTGCCGGCGATCGGCTTGAACAGCCCGTGCAAGGCGCCCAGCGCCAAATAGCACGTCGGCACATCCTTGACGATGACGCGGAAGGCGTAGATGTCGAGGACTTCGGAGAACGACAGCGATTTCTCCTGCATCTTGCGATAGATGCTGAAGAGGTTCTTTTCGCGCCCGGACACCGTCGCGTCGAGCCCGGCGCCCATCAGCTGCGCGCGCACGGCATCGAGAATCTTGCCGACGACCTCGCGGCGGTTGCCGCGCGCGGCCTTCAGCGCCTTCGAGAGCACCGCATAACGCCGCGGATGCATGTATTTGAACGACAGGTCGTCGAGTTCCTGATAGACCGCGTTCAGGCCGATCCGGTTGGCGATCGGCGCGTAGATTTCCATCGTTTCGCGGGCGATGCGCTTTTGCTTGTCCGGCCGCATCGCATCCATCGTGCGCATATTGTGCAAGCGGTCGGCCAGCTTGATCAGGATCACGCGCAGGTCGCGCGCCATCGCCAGCAGCATCTTGCGGAAGTTCTCGGCCTGCGCCTCTTCCTTGCTCTGGAATTCGAGCTTCTCGATCTTGCTCATGCCGTCGACCAGGTCGGCGACATGGCGGCCGAACTTCTCGGTGATCTCGAGCTTGGAGACGCCGGTGTCCTCGACGACATCGTGCATCAGCGCCGCGGCCAACGCCTGCGCGTCGAGGTGCCAGGCGGTCAGGATCGTCGCGACCGCGAGTGGATGCGAGATATACGGTTCGCCCGACTGGCGCGTCTGGCCGCGGTGGGCGATTTCGGAGAACTTGAACGCGCGAGCGAGAAAGTCGCGGTCTTCCGGCTTCAGGTAGCCGGTATCGTCGGACAGAAAGCTGTTGGCCGCATCCAGGACGTGCGGCGCCTGGGTGGCCAGCTCGGGGAGTTCGTGCGGGCTTATCGCGGGCATGTGCCCGCCTTTACCTGCCAGCGCGGGCAGGCCGGGTCGTCAGCGTGGCGACACCGTCGTTTCATCGTCGTTGGCGGCCCGGACACGCCGGGCCGGCTCCACAAGCGGTCAGATACGGTTGCGGTTGAGGATGTCGCGACCGATCAGGCCGGATGCGACTTCGCGCAGCGCCAACACCGTCGGCTTGTCCTTGCCCGGGTTGTCGACCTGCGGAGTCGAGCCATTGGCGATCTGGCGAGCGCGGTAAGCGGCGGCCAGGGTCAGGTCGAAGCGGTTTTCGATGTTCGGCAGGCAGTCGTCAACGGTCACACGGGCCATGTCATTTACTCCAAATCAGTGATAATCGCCGAATCAGGCGAAAGATGGGGCCATTCTACCAGAGGCCCCGGATGACCATCAGCCCTTGAGGCTGGCGAGCAGCTTCGCGTGGCGTTCGGCCTGACGCGGTTCGCGCAGGCGCTCGGCGCGGACGATGCCTACAATGTCGCGCACCGCCTCGTCGATATGCTCGTTGACGATCAGATAATCGAACTCGCCGGCGTGGCCGATTTCGGCGCGCGCTTCGGCCATGCGGCGGGCGATCACGTCATCGGCGTCCTTGCCGCGGTTCTTCAGCCGCTGCTCGAGCACATCGAGCGACGGCGGCAAGACGAAGAGGCCGATCGCATCGGGGAACAGCTTGCGCACCTGCTCGGCGCCCTGAGTATCGATCTCGAGCAGGATGTCACGGCCGGACTGACGCGCTTCGGTGATCCACGCCTGCGACGTGCCGTAGTAGTTACCGTAGACCTCGGCGTATTCGAGCAGCTCGCCAGCGGCGATCATTGACTCGAAGGTAGCGCGGTCGACGAAACGGTAGTCCTTGCCATCGATTTCGCCGGCGCGCGGCGCGCGCGAGGTGAACGAGATCGACAGCTGGACATTGGCGTCGGCGGCGAGCAGCGCCGCAACCAGCGTGGTTTTGCCGGCGCCCGACGGCGCGGTGACGACGAAAATATTGCCTTGGGTCATCGCGGATCAATTCCGTAAGAAAATTACAGCCAGCGTAGCATAGGCAGCGGGCGTCGAAAACGCCCCTTGCGTTGCGGAATCCGCCCAGCAGGCTGGCTGCGCCCGATGGGATGGCGGCCTATTCGATGTTCTGGATCTGCTCGCGCATCTGTTCGATCAACACCTTGAGTTCGATCGACGCCCGGCTGGTCTCGGCCGACACCGACTTCGACCCCAGCGTATTGGCTTCGCGATTGAGTTCCTGCATCAGGAAATCCAGCCGCTTGCCGACCGCACCGCCCTTTTGCAGGATGCGGCGGATTTCGGAGAAATGCGCGCTCAGACGCGACAGCTCTTCGTCGACGTCGATCTTCTGGGCGAAGACGACGATTTCCTGGCGAATGCGGTCGTCGTCGGCCGAACCGATGGCTTCGACGAAACGCGCCGTCAGCCGGGCTTCGTAGTCGGCGACCAGCGTCGGGATGCGCGGTTTGACGTCAGCGACGATCGCTTCCATACCGGCGATACGCTCGAGCAGGTGTTCCTTGAGCTTCTCGCCTTCGCGGGCGCGGCTGGCCTTGAAATCGACCAGGGCCGCGTCGAGCAGGGCCGCGAGCGTCTCGCCGAGCGCTTCGTCCTGCGGCGCTTCCTGCACCAGCACGCCGGGCCAGCGCAGCAACTCGCCGAGCTTGAGTTCACCACCGCTGCCGACCACGTCGCGCGCTTCGGCGCTGACGCGCAGCAATTCTTCGAGCAGCGCGCGATTGAGCTGCAATTTGGCCGAACCGGCGTCCTGGGCATTGAAATAGGCACGACATTCGACCTTGCCGCGGCTCAGCGCTGCACCGATACGTTCGCGAATCGAACCTTCGAACGCGCGCAGGTCTTCGCCAAGCCGCAGCGACAGGTCGAGAAAACGATGGTTGACCGCGCGTACTTCGACGCTGAGCGTACCAAGCGCCAGCTCTTGCTGGGCGTTGGCGTAACCGGTCATGCTGAAAATCATTGGAACTCCTTGTGGTCTAGCGGGTGCACCGGTGAAACAGCGTGAGCCACGCAACTTTACTTTCGCCGGGGCGGCACTCAGAATCGGCGCAGACCGATCAGGCAATGCCAGATATAAAAAATACGGATGGCGACACCGAGTAATCAGCCGCTTTCACGCGGCTATCAGCTACAGAACTATACGATCGCCAAGCTCCTGTCAGCTGGCGGCTTCAGTATCGTCTACCTCGCGCACGACGAAAACGACTATCCGGTCGCGATCAAGGAGTATCTGCCAAATTCACTCGCGCTGCGCTGCGAAGGCGAGCGCGTCGAAGCGACCAGCGAAGAGAATCTGGCGATGTTCCGTCACGGCCTCAAGTGCTTCTTCGAGGAAGGCAAGACGCTGGCGCGCATTCAGCATCCGAACATCGTCCGGGTGCTGAATTTCTTCCGCGGCAACGACACCGTCTACATGGTGATGGAGTACGAACGCGGCCGTACCTTGCAAAAGGAAATCCAGCTCAAGCACGAGCGCGAAGGCGTCGACGAGAAGCTGATCCGCCACGTGTTCTTCCACCTGCTCAACGGCCTGCGCGAAGTCCACCTGAACAAGCTGCTGCACCTCGACATCAAGCCGGCGAACATCTACGTCCGCAAGGACGGCTCACCGGTGCTGCTCGATTTCGGCTCGGCCCGACAGACGCTGACGCAGGACCACGCCAAGCTCACGCCGATGTACACGCCGGGCTTTGCCGCGCCCGAGCAATACAACAAGAAGAACGAACTCGGGCCGTGGACCGACATCTACGGTGTCGGCGCATCGATGTTCGCCTGCCTCGCCGGCACCGCACCGCAACCGGCCGATGCGCGCCAGCGCGCCGACAAGCTGGTCGACCTGCGCACCGCCTACGGCGACCGCTACTCGCCCGAACTGCTCGACCTGATTCACCAGTGCCTGCTGCTCGACCCGACCGCAAGGCCGCAAAGCGTGCCGCAGCTGCAGAAGGCACTGATCGAAGCCGCGTCACCGCCGGCGCGCAAGCCTGGTCTGATCCGGACTGTCCAACTCGCCTGGCGCAAACTCACCATCAAGCCTGATCGGGGGTTCGAATGAAGTTCACCGTCTTCCAGGATTCGCGCCGTGGTGCGCGCAAGAGCAACCAGGATCGCGTCGGCTATTCATACAGCCGCGATGCGTTGCTGCTGGTCGTCGCCGACGGCATGGGCGGCCATCTGCACGGCGAAGTCGCCGCACAACTGGCGGTCGAGCTGCTGACCGACCAGTTCGAGCAGAAGGCACAGCCGGCGCTGGCCAATCCGCTGCAATTCCTCGCCGACAGCTTCCAGCGCTGCCACGAGGCGATCTACGACTACGCGGCGCGCAAGGAGATGCTCGAAATCCCGCGCACCACCTGTGTCGCCTGCATTGTCCAGGACGGCATCGCCTACTGGGCACACGTCGGCGATTCGCGGCTTTACCTGCTGCGCGGCAGCAAGGTGCTGGCACAGACGCGCGATCACTCCAAGGTGCGGCGGCTGCTCGACGAGCGCAAGATCACCGAGGAAGAAGCGCGCGTCCACCCGGAAAAGAACAAGATCTACTCGTGTCTCGGCGGCGTCTACCCGCCCGAGATCGACCTCGGCGGCAAGGTCGCGCTGTCCGACGGCGACACCTTGCTGCTGTGCTCGGACGGGCTGTGGGGCTCGCTCGAGGACGACGAACTCGCGCACTTCCTCGGTGCCTTCCCGGTGCTGTTCGCCGTGCCGCAACTGATGGACCGCGCCGAGCTGCGCGGTGGCAAATTCGGCGACAATCTGTCGGCGCTGGCGATCAACTGGCACGATGCTGGAGAGAACGAGGTCAACGGCGACGCCTTCGTGTCGACGCTGAAACTCGACCATCACACGATCTCGACCCACGTCGACCCGCTGACCGCCAAGGACGGCGGTGACTTTACCGACGACGACATCGAAAGCGCCATCGCCGAGATTCAGGCCGCGATCGCCAAGTATTCGAAATAAGCGCGACTAACACCCCCGGGTTACTTGCTGCGGGGTACACACCCTGCTGGCGGCGGCGCGCCGGGTTTTCTTAGCCGTTCCGCGCTCAGGCAATATTCGGGCGGCCGGGCTGACGCCGGGCGGTATAATCCCTTGATTCGATTGAACCAAGGATGATCATGCGCCCGTCCGGCCGTACTCCCGCGCAGCTGCGCCCTGTCCGTCTCACCCGCAACTACACCCGCCATGCCGAAGGCAGCGTGCTGGTCGAATTCGGCGACACCAAGGTGCTGTGCACCGCCAGCGTCGAAGAAAGCGTGCCGCCGTTCCTGCGCGGCAAGGGCCAAGGCTGGGTCACCGCCGAATACGGCATGCTGCCGCGTTCGACCAATAGCCGGATGCGGCGCGAAGCCGCCGCCGGCAAGCAGAGCGGCCGCACCCAGGAAATCCAGCGCCTGATCGGCCGCAGCCTGCGCGCCGTCGTCGACCTGGAAAAACTCGGCGAGCGGCAGATCCTCATCGACTGCGACGTGATCCAGGCCGACGGCGGCACCCGCACCGCCAGCATCACCGGCGCCTTCGTGGCATTGAGCGACGCCATCAACGGGCTGATCGCCGCCGGCAAGCTCACGCAAAGCCCGATCCGCCAGCACGTCGCCGCGATCTCGGTCGGCGTCTACCAGCACACGCCGGTGCTCGACCTCGACTACCCGGAAGACTCGGACTGCGAAACCGACATGAACGTGGTGATGACCGACAGCGGCCAGTTCATCGAAGTCCAGGGCACCGCCGAGGGCGTACCGTTTTCGCGCGCCGAGATGAACGCCCTGCTCGATCTGGCCGACGCCGGTATCCGTGAACTGATCGCGGCGCAAAAGGCAGCGCTGGCAGCATGACGGCCGCAGTGAAACCGTCACGGCGCTTTTCGATCGCGCCGATGCTCGACTGGACCGACCGTTTCTACCGCCGCTTCGCCCGCGAACTGAGCCGCGACGCCTGGCTGTACACCGAGATGGTCAACACCGGCGCGATCCTGCACGGCGACAAGATGCGCCATCTGCGTTTCGACAACGTCGAGAACCCGCTGGCGCTGCAACTCGGCGGCTCCGATCCGGCTGATCTGGCCAAATGCGCGAAAATCGCCGAGGACTGGGGCTATGACGAGGTCAACCTCAACGTCGGCTGTCCGTCCGAGCGCGTCCAGTCCGGCTCGTTCGGCGCCTGCCTGATGCTCGAGCCGCGGCTGGTGTCCGACTGCCTCAAGGCGATGCGCGATGCCTGCACGATCGACGTCACCGTCAAGCACCGGATCGGCATCGACGCGCTCGAAGATTACGAATTCCTGCGCGACTTCGTCGGCCATGTCCACACCGCCGCCGGCGTGACGACCTTCATCGTCCACGCGCGCAACGCCATCCTCAAAGGCCTAAGCCCGAAAGAAAACCGCGACATTCCGCCGCTGAAATACGACTACGTCCACCGGCTCAAGCGCGATTTTCCGCAGCTCGAGATCATCATCAACGGCGGCATCGCCGTGCACGACGACATCGCCGCGCAGCTCGAGCACGTCGACGGCGTGATGGTCGGCCGCGAGGCCTACCACAACCCGTGGATGCTCGCCGACGTCGACGCACGCTACTACGGCAGCGACTGGCGCCCCGAAAGCCGCGAAGCGGCGATGCGCGCATTGCGCCCCTTTGTCGAAGCCGAACTCAAGGCCGGCACACCGCTGCGCTTCTTTACCCGCCATGTGCTCGGCCTGTATCAGGGCGAACGCGGTGCGCGCGGCTGGCGCAGAACGCTTTCTGACGCCAAACTGCTCAAGGATGCCAGCTGGCCGCTGATCGAGGCGGCGATGGCGCAAATGCAATCACCGGAACCCTCGCCCGCATGAATCGTGCCGCCCCGCTCGTCGTCGCTCTGACCACCGCCTTGCTGATGCCAGCCGCACTGGCCACCAACATCACCCTGATGGCCGTACTCGGCAACAAGGCGATCCTGAATATCGACGGTGCGCAGCGCACCGTGACCGTCGGCCAGAGCAGCGGCAGCGTCAAGCTGCTGGCTTTGAATAGCGATGCGGCAACGATCGACGTCGGCGGCGCGCAAAAGCGCATCGTGCTGGGCGAAGGCTATTCGGTCAGCGGCGGCAATCGCGACAATGGCGGTGGCAGCCTGGTACTCAGCGCAGACCGCGCAGGGCACTTCTTCGCCGATCTGCGCATCAACGGCACGACGCAGAAAGCCATCGTCGATACCGGTGCCAGCTATATCTCGCTCAGCGGCGGTATGGCCGACCGGATGAAAATCAACTACCGCAGCGGGCGCGCCGGCGAGGCGATGACGGCCAACGGCCGGATTAATGTATGGATCACCAAGGTGCCACAAGTGCAGATCGGCAACCTGATGCTCTACGACGTCGACGTGTCAGTGCAAGACGGCAACACGCTCGACATTGCCCTGCTCGGCAATTCGGCGCTGAACCGATTCCAGATGAAGCGTGACAACGACCTGCTGACGCTGACCAAGAAAACCTATTGAATCCGGCCATGACCATGCAAAAAATCGTCCTCGCCAGCAATAACGCCGGCAAGATCCGAGAATTCCGCCACCTGCTCGCGCCGCTCGGGCTGGACATCATCCCGCAGGGCGAGCTGAACGTGCCCGAATGCGACGAACCCTTCGGCACCTTTATCGAGAACGCGCTGCAAAAGGCCCGCCACGCCAGCCGCATCACCGGCCTGCCGGCGCTGGCCGACGACTCAGGCATCTGCGTTCACGCGCTCGGCGGCGCGCCGGGCGTGTACTCGGCACGCTTCGCCGGCGAGCCGAAGTCGGACGCACGCAATAATGAAAAACTGCTGGCCGAACTGGCCGACAAGACCGACCGCGGTGCTTACTACTACGCAGCGCTGGTGCTGGTACGCAGCGAGCACGATCCGCAGCCGCTGATTGCCGACGGCGTCTGCCCGGGGACCATCATCGCCGCACCGCGCGGCGAAGGCGGCTTCGGCTACGACCCGCTGTTCCTGCTGCCGCAATACGACCGCACCGTCGCCGAGATCAGCGCCGACGAAAAGGCCGCGATCTCGCACCGCGGCCGCGCGCTGCGCCAGTTGGTCGACAAGCTCAAGGACACGCAGCTATGAGCGCCTGCAGCAATGAAGCCCGCTACGCCATCTGGCAACGCGACGACGGCTCGGTCGTGTCGTGCACCGAGAAGGTCAAGGTCATGAACGAAAACCTCGATGAAATTGCCCAGCTGCTGCAGGACGCGCTCGAAGACGGCATCCTGATGGAAGTCTCCGAAGCGCAGATGAAGGACGTGCTGCACAAGCTCGTCGACGCGCTGCACAACCCGTATGCCGGGCGTGAATGAAATACCAATGACGACCATCGCTTTACCAACGACCCGCAGCACCTGGGGCCTGACCGCACTGCCGCCGCTGGCGTTGTACATCCATTTCCCGTGGTGCGTGAAGAAATGTCCCTACTGCGACTTCAACTCGCACGCACTGAAGTTTGGCGGCGCGGGCGGCGACGACGGCCGGCTCGATAGCACGCTAGAAGCCCAGTATATCGATGCGCTGATCGCCGACCTCGAGTCCTGTCTGCCGCTGATCTGGGGCCGGCCGGTGACGTCGATCTTCATGGGCGGCGGCACGCCGAGCCTGTTCTCGGCAGCAGCAATGGACCGGCTGCTCGCGGCGATCCGCGCCCGGGTCAAATTGTTGCCCGACGCCGAAATCACCATGGAAGCCAATCCGGGCACCTTCGAGGCCGACCAGTTCGCCGGCTATGCCGACGCCGGCATCAATCGGCTGTCGATCGGCATCCAGAGCTTTGACGACAGCAAGCTCAAGGCGCTCGGCCGCATCCACGACCGTGACGCGGCGCAGCGCGCCATCGAGATCGCCCACCGTCATTTCAACAACTTCAACCTCGACCTGATGTACGCGCTGCCGCAGCAGACGCTGGCACAAGCGCTCGCCGACATCGACACCGCGATCGCCGCCAGGCCGACGCATATCAGCGCCTACCATCTGACGCTGGAACCGAACACGCTGTTCCACCGCTACCCGCCGGCGGTGCCCGACGATGACCTCGCCGCCGACATGCAGGACGCCATCGAGGCACGGCTCGCCGCTGCCGGTTTCGAACATTACGAAACCAGCGCCTTCGGCCAGCCCAAGCGCCGCGCCAAGCACAATCTGAATTACTGGACCTTCGGCGACTACCTCGGCATCGGCGCCGGTGCGCACGCCAAGATCAGCTTTCCCGACCGCGTCATCCGCCAGATGCGCTACAAGCAGCCGACCGAATACCTGGCGAAGATGCGCGAAGGCAACGCGGTGCAGACCGAGGACGCGATCACGCTCGAACAGTTGCCGTTCGAGTTCATGCTCAACGCGCTGCGGCTGACCGACGGCTTTGCACTCACGCTGTTCACCGAACGCACCGGCCTGCCGCTGACGCGCATCATCCACGACATCGACCGCGCCTGCGCCGAGGACCTGCTCGAACGCACACTTGATCACGTCAGGCCGACCGAACAGGGACGGCGCTTCCTCAATACCCTGCTTGAGCGTTTTCTACCGGATTGAAAGAAAAACAAAACGGTACCCCTTTGGCCTTCACTCACAGCAGGAGATGCAACACGGTCAGATTTTACGAACCAGAACCCAACCTCCGGACGTTTTGACCGAGTAATACGCACTCAATGCCTAATGCGCAGATTAATACAAATCGAGCACCGAGCGAATAACTGATCTATATACACGGCTCCCGCATGCGGAAAATGCTTATCGCTAGGAAACCCATGACCTCGCATCCAGAATGGACGCCAGAAAAAGATATAAAAAATACGACAATCCTGACTCGCTACTTGAGTCTACTGATCGCTTACTGGATCATCTGCCTCAGCGCAACAGCTTACCGGGTAAGGCTATCGGCATGGGGCTACATGCCATCCACAGCCGAAATAAACGCATCAAACGCGTTGTTATCGATATCAGCACTTTTCTCGATCTCGCCCCCAGTCTTCGGGCTGATTCACTCGATATTTACAAGAAGCATCTGGCCATTCCTGCTATCGCTTGCAATATTGTTCGGCACACTTTTGGGACTGCTTATTAGCGTGGGCATCACCCTCGACTGTGATATCAACGCTGCGATACAGAAGAAAATGAGAGCCCGCCTTTCAAATGAAGAGCTGAAATCCGTCCACGCTTTCGGTGGACTATGCCCTACTGAATACTCATTCAAGAGCAAGGAAGGAGATTGGCTATGCGTGTTGGGCTCTGACGGATTTTTCCGTGGCCATGAGGTTTCCATCGGAAGTTGCGGTTAGATTTTGCTTTCAATTCTGGAGAAAACGGCACGCCTCGGCGTGCCGTTTTTCATCAAGCAGCCATCGCTGTCTCTCGCTGCGCCACCTGCTGCCGCAGCCACACCAGATCGGCTATCGTCAGCACCGGCAGGCCGTGCTGTTCGGCATAGGCGATGACCGCATCGCCGCGCATCATCGTACCGTCCGGGTTCATCAGCTCGCACAGCACCGATGCATCGCTCAGGCCGGCGAGCTGGGCCAGTTCGATCGACCCTTCGGTATGGCCGCGGCGTTCGAGCACGCCGCCAGGACGGGCACGCAGCGGGAAGACATGGCCGGGACTGACGAGCTGCGCCGGGTCAAGACTCAGCGCCGCATGGATCGTCGTCACCCGGTCGGCGGCCGACACGCCGGTGGCGACGCCATCGCGTGCTTCGATCGATACCGTGAACGCCGTGCTGTTGCGGCTGCCGTTGTGCGCAACCATCTGCGGCAACTGCAAACGGTTCAGCGCGGCATCGCTCAGACACAGGCAAACGATGCCGCTACCGTCGCGGATCATCTGCGCCATGCTGGCGGCGGCGATGCGTTCGGCGGCGACGATCAGGTCGGCCTCGTTCTCGCGATCCTCGTCGTCGAGCAGCACGACGGGGCGGCCAATACCGGTGGCGATGATGGCGGCTTCGAGCCGTTGTTGGGGATGGGTAGTGGAAAAATACTGGTCGAACTTGGACATGGGGGAAACGCTCCGCAAATTGGCGAAAGCGTTCAGGGCCAACCCGGAACCGGGTCGGAGACGGCCGTCCGCCTGCCACTCGGCATGCGGGCCAACCTGGTCTTCTCTCATCCGGACTCTAACCGTCGGCTCCGGAATCTGACCGGATCTGCTGACCCTGCTGGCGCAGGCGCTCGCGGGCTTGGCTCTGTTCGAGCCCTACCGCCGGTGGGGAATTTCACCCCGCCCTGAAGACGCGTGATGCCGCGACCTGGATCGCGACGCTGCGATCGTAACAAAATCGCGGCGCTGCTGGCAGCTGCGGCGATCCCTCACCGGCGCCGATACAGGCCATGGCCCGCTCCTCCGCCGACGACAGGCCGCGCGCTAGCAGGTCGATGCATGCAGCACATTGCCTCCCCCTTTGCGCCCGGACAGGGAACAACCCCAAGTACCGCGGTCTAATGGGCTTCATGCATTTTGATGAGGCTTTCCCATGTCCGCATTGCCCCCGATCACGGTGTCGTCGCTCGACGCCGATCGCCTGTACGAGCTGATCGATACGCTGCCCGCCAGCGCCTTCCCCGGCGCCGCGGCATTGCGCGCAGAACTTGATCGCGCGACGCAGCTCGACCCGGCGGAAATGCCTGCCGATGTGGTGACAATGCGCTCGCGCGTGCGCTTCGACATCGCCGGCTCGGATCAGCACTTCGAGCTGACGCTGTGCTATCCGAAGGACCTGAACGGCGCCACCGGGCAGATTTCGATCACCGCACCGGTCGGCAGTGCCTTGCTGGGCCTGTCGGTCGGCCAGCAGATCGGCTGGCCGGCGCCGGGTGGCAGGACGACCAGCGTGACGATCCTCGACGTCGTCTACCAGCCAGAGCGGGCCGGCGAACTCGGCCGCTGAGCCAGACTCAGGGTGCGGTCGACGCGGCCGCACCGCCCCGCTGGCGCGGTTCCGGCAGCGATGCATCGTTGGCATCGATACCGTACGGCGCAAAGGCGTAGGGCTCGGCCGGCAGCGCCGCCAGCGCGTCGGCCAGTGCCGGGCTGTCGGCATTCAGCGCCTGCGGTATCGCACTGGGTTCGGCCAGCAACCTGCGGATCCGATCCTGATCCAGCGGCTGGTCGGCCAGCACCGCCTCCAAGATACGCTGGTCGAGCAGGCTGGCCGCCAGCGTTTCCGGCGCGGCCTGATCCGGGTACTCGCCGACGCCGTCGTAACTCGCCATCCACACCTGCCCGCCGGCATCACCGACCAGCACCGACTGGTTGATCACCCGGAACGGCGTGCCGATCTTCAACTGCGGAAACAATTCGGCCGCATCCTCGGCGTACAGGTGCATGCAGCCGTGGCTGGTGCGCATGCCGATGCCCCACGGCCGGTTGGTCGCGTGCAGGAAAATCCCCGGCCAGCCGGTCTTCATCGCCAGCATGCCCATCGGGTTGTCGGGGCCGGGCGGGAAATACTCGGGCAGCTCGACGCCCTCTTCCTCGCGGTGTTCGTCGCGAATGCTCTTGGGCACGAACCAGCCCGGATCGCGGTATTTTGCGGTGACCTTGCTGGTGCCGAGCGGCGTCGACCAGCCCTCGCGGGCGATGCTGATCGGATAGGTGATCACCTGCGCCGGCTGGCCTTTCTTCGGTGGCGGGAAATAGAACATCCGCCGCTGCGGAATATTGACGACGATGCCCTGCCACGGCTTGGGCGGCAGGATGAAGCGGGTCGGAATCACCACCCGCGTGTTCGCGCCCGGCGTCCACACCGGCACCCCCGGGTTGGCACTGGTGATTTCGTCGTAACCCAGATCGAAATGGCGCATCAGGTCGAGCAGCGTATTGTCGGGCGTCGGCACGACGACCTTGACTTCACCGACCAGGGTGCTGCCATCCTTGGGTAAAGCGAACGTTGCCGCTACGGCAATGGTCGAAACCAGCA
Source organism: Jeongeupia wiesaeckerbachi (assembly GCF_050916355.1). Lineage (GTDB taxonomy): Bacteria > Pseudomonadota > Gammaproteobacteria > Burkholderiales > Chitinibacteraceae > Jeongeupia > Jeongeupia wiesaeckerbachi. The sequence continues at coordinate 1,765,847 of NZ_CP136946.1, read as the reverse complement.
TGGTCGCCCCGAGCATGAGCGCAGCGGCCAGCCGCGGAGTCCGACGATGCGTATCCGTCTGTTGTTGCCCGTCCTGCTGCTTGCCACGCTGAGCGCCCGCGCCGAGCCCTGGGCGCTGGTCGATACCGGCGCGCAGACGCTGACCGTTTTTTCGACCTCGGGCGTCGCCCTGCTCACCGTCGACCACGTCGCGATCGGCAGCGGTGGCGTGTCGGACGTGCATTACCGCGGCGACAACACGACGCCCCGCGGCAACTATCGAATCCGGGCGATTCGCAAATCGCATCGCTTCGTCACCTTTTACGAGCTGGATTACCCTCAGACCGCGCAAGCCGAGCAAGCGTTCCGCGATGGCCGGCTGTCCGCCGCCACCCGCGATCTGATCGCACAGCAGAACGATGCCGGACACCGTGCCGTGCAGCGGTCCATCCTTGGCGGCTGGATCGGCATTCATGGCGTCGGCATGGGCAACCCGGACATCCACCGGTCGTTCAACTGGACCGACGGCTGCGTCGCGCTCGACAACGACGCGCTGGCGGCCTTCGGCGAGTGGGCCGACGTCGGCATGCGGGTCGAGATTCGTTGATCCGGCGGGCCTGAGCCCGCGCGCGGACCGGCGGGACGCATGGTGGTGCGCCCCGCTTCATGCATCATTTCATCATCGACTTCTTGAACGCCCGGTCGACCTTTTCATTGGCTGCCGCAGCTTCCTGGCGTGCCGCCTTCGCTTCGGCCAGTGCCTGATCGGACTTCTGGTTGGCTTGTTGCGCCATCGCGGCCGCACTGTTTGCGGCGGCGGCATTGGCATTGGCCTTGGCGAGCGCCTGATCGGCGGTCGCCTGAGCCTTGTCGACCGCGGCCTTGAGCGCGCTGTCGCTCGCACAGCCACCGAGCAGGGTCAGGGTAACGGCCGCGACGACGAGCGCGGCCCGGTGACGAAGAACCGTCTGCATGACGTACTCCTTCAAAGAGTCAGTAAGGACACGCCGACGGCGCATCTTTCCTCTTTAGAGTTCGCCGTCCCGCGCGACGCAAGCGGGATATGCCAAATCAATGGATGCCGGGCCGATGGCCGGCAGGATATCGGCGCCGGGGCCGCAATCGTCGCTACAATAACGACCTCTTCAACGCCACCGGAAAACGCTTCATGAGCAAGACCATCATCCACAGCGATCATGCGCCGGCTGCAGTCGGCACCTACTCGCAGGCCGTCAAGGTCGGCGATACCGTCTACCTGTCCGGCCAGATCGGCCTCGACCCGCAAAGCGGTGTACTGGTCGACGGTTTCGAGGCGCAGTGCCACCAGGTGTTCAAGAACCTGCGCGCGGTCTGTCTGGCGTCCGGCGGCGACCTCGCCGACATCGTCAAGCTCGGCGTCTTCGTCACCGACCTGGCCAACTTCGCCAAGCTCAACGAAATCATGAGCGACTATTTCACCGCACCGTTCCCGGCCCGCGCCGCGATCCAGGCCGCTGCGCTGCCCAAGGGTGCGCTGGTCGAAGCCGACGGCGTGCTGGTGCTGGCGCAGTAAGCCGCAGCGGCCATCGCAAAGGGCAGCCCTCGGGCTGCCCTTCTTCATTCGCAAAACTGTAACCGGCGCGCATCCGGGAGATTGCCACTGTCGCGGCACGGCACGGCCGCCTAGGCTGTTCCTCTCATCCACGCTGGCGCACCGCATGCACCTCGAACTCTGGCTCGCCTTCGTCGCGACGACCTTCTTCATCTCCGGCACGCCGGGACCGAATATGCTGCTGATGCTCAGCCACGGTACCCGCTACGGCTGGCAGCCGACGCTGGCGACCATGGCCGGCGCGCTGACCGGGCTGGCGCTGCTGTTCACGCTGTCGGCCTTCGGCCTTGCGGCCGTCCTCGCCGCGTCGGCCGAGCTGTTCCTGCTGCTCAAGCTCGTCGGCGCCGCGTATCTGATCTATCTCGGCATCCAGTGCTGGCGCGCCGGTGACACGCTCGACGAACCGAACATCCGCGGCGATTCGGCGTGGGCGCGCTACCGGCTCGGCCTGACGGTCGCGCTGTCGAACCCGAAGGCGATCCTGTTCGCCGCCGCCTTTCTACCGCAGTTCATCGACCCGAAACTGGCGCAAGGCCCGCAGTGGACGGTGCTGCTGCTGAGCTTCTTCGTGATCGAGGCCGCATGGCAGATTGCCTACGCCGCTGGCGGCACGCGCCTCGCCACCTGGCTGCACCGCCCCGGCCGCATCCGCCGCTTCAATCGTTGCTGCGGCGCGGCATTCTTCGCCGTCGGCGGCATGCTGGCGCTGGCACGGCGCTAAGGATCCGCCCCATTTGGCGGCTGCGCCCGCGCATTTCATTTCCGTCCGATGCTCGGCGTCCTCATGGACCACATGTCCATTCGGGCGCCTGCGCTTCGGGCGACAATGAACTGCTTTGGCTCGCCCACCAACTGAAACGAATTCAGCGCCTTACACAAAACCACTGGTCGTCCGCAAATTGACGAAGTATCAACACGCGACTTCGATATTGTCGATCAGTCGCGTCGTCCCGATCCGCGCCGCCAGCAGGATCACCAGCGCGTGATCGGTGTGGACCGCCGGTTTCAGCGTCCTGGCGTTGCGCGTTTCGACATAGTCGACGACCCAGCCATGACGGACCAGATCGGCAATGGTGTCCTCGGCCAGCCGGGCGAAATCGCGCTCGCCCTGATGGATCGCGTCACGCATCCGCGTCAGATGGTGATAGAGACGCGGCGCTTCGGCGCGTTCGGCTTCGGACAGATAGCTGTTGCGCGACGACAGTGCCAGCCCGTCTCCGGCGCGGCCGGTGTCGACCGGCACCACGTCGATCGGCATGTTCAGCTCCTCGACCATCCGCTGCAGGATGAAGAGCTGCTGGTAGTCCTTCTTGCCGAAGCAGGCGACGTCGGGCTGGACGATGTTGAACAGCTTGCTCACCACGGTGGCGACGCCGCGGAAATGCCCGGGCCGGAAGGCACCACAGAGTTCGTCCTGCAAGGCCGGCGGCTCGACCTTGTACTGCTGGATCACATGCGGATACAGCTCTTTCTCGTCCGGCGCGAACACCACGGCGTGCGGGCACTCGTTCGCGATCAGCGACGCGTCATGGCTCAGCGTGCGCGGATAACGGTCGAAATCCTCGCCCTGACCGAACTGCAGCCGGTTGACGAAGATGCTGACGACCACCGCCTGCGCCCGCGTTGTGGCCTCGCGCACCAGCGCCATATGCCCGGCGTGCAGATTGCCCATCGTCGGGACAAAGGCGACCGTGCCGGCGGTTTTGCGCCATTCGCGCAGTTCTTGGATCGTGTGGATGATTTTCATGACGTTCACTCGGAAACAGGCGGATTCGGGTCGATCGGCGCAGTGCGATACTGCGACACGCTATCGCTGGCGTACAGCCGCTCGACCAGTTCGGGCCACGGTGCGGCCCAGACTTCTTGATACGTGCATTCGCCCGGATACTGCACCGGGAAAGCAAGGTTTTCGGCGCCGGGCGTGAACTGGCAATCGATGCCGGGCTTGCTGTTGCCGCGCGCATCGCAGCGGTACCAGCCGTGGCCGTCGAGCCAGACTGCGGCAAAACCATGCAGGCAGTACGGCGGGTTCGGGCCATCCCAGGTCAGCCGCTGGTAACTGAAGCCCCCGGGCAGACCGTTGGCGCGCCACAGCGCGACCAGCAGATGGCTCTTGGCATGACAGAAACCGGTGCCGGTCGCCAGCGTGTCGGACGCCGACACCGGCACTTCCTCGCGCTGGAAATCGATGCAGTGCTCGATCCGGTCGCGTACCCAGTTGAAGCAGTTGCGCGCCGTATCGATCTGCGTCGGCGCCGCCAGCGATGCCGCCAGCGCGGCAACGTCGGGATGATCGAAATCGACGACGTCACTCGCCGCCAGATAGGGGGTCAGATCGGGCTGTGCGCTCATCGCGGCCACTCCGGTTCAGGGTTGCAGATCGCCACGGGCGACGGCTTCGTCGAGGCCGGCGCGCAGCCGGGCCCAGACGCCGGGCAGCACCGGAGCGACCTTGGCTTCGTTCATCGCGATCACCTGCGACACGCGAATGCCGTGTTCGCGCCAGCTCTGGCCGCGGTTGTTGAGGTTCTGCAGCATCGGCATCACCCGGTCGATCGCCCGGGCGAAACGCGCATCGTTGTCAACGCCGTGCGTGAAGTCGTGCCACAGCGCAAACAGCGCCTTGCCGGTGTCGTCCGGCAACAGGCCGAAGATGCGCTCGGCACCGGCCAGCTCCAGCGCCTCGGCGGCCTGGCGTTGCGCGCTGTCGTAGACCATCACGTCACCGGCGTCGATTTCGGGGATGTCGTGCACCAGCAGCATCTTCAGCACCCGATCGATATCGACCGGCAGCGCCGACTCGGCCGCCAGCGACAGCGCCAGCATGGCGATCTGCCAGCTGTGCTCGGCGGTGTTCTCGCGCCGGTCCAGCCCGATCGGCTTGTTCCGTCGCAGCACGCCCTTGAGCTGTTCCAGTTCGAGGGCGAAAGCGAAGATCGCGTCGAGACGTTCGGCCATCGCGTGGCCTCAGTAGCTGTGTTCGTCGGCCGGGAAGGTCGCGGCGCGCACTTCGCGCACATAGGACTCGAACGCCCCCTGGATGCTCGAAACGCCGTGCATGTAGTTCTTCACGAAGCGGGCCTTCTTGCCCGGATAGACACCGAGCATGTCGTAAACGACCAGTACCTGACCGTCGACATCGACGCCGGCGCCGATGCCGATGGTCGGTACCGACAGCGATTCGGTCACCGTCTTGGCCAGTTCGGCCGGGATCATTTCCATCAGCACCATCGCCGCGCCGGCCTGTTGCAGCGCCAGCGCATCGCGCTTGAGGATTTCGGCTTCGTACTGGGTCTTGCCCTGGATCTTGAAGCCGCCGTAGACGTTGACCGACTGCGGCTGCAGGCCGATGTGGGCACACACCGGAATGCCGCGCGCGGCGAGGAAGGCGACGGTCTCGACCATCACCATGCCGCCTTCGATCTTGACCATCTCGGCGCCGGCGGCCATCAGCTTCGCGGCGTTTTCGTACGCCTGCTGCGGGCTCTGCTGGTAGGCGCCAAACGGCAGGTCGGCCAGCACCAGCGCTTCGCGATTGCCGCGGGCGACGCACTGGGTGTGGTAGATCATCTGTTCCATCGTCACCGGCAGCGTGCTGCTCAGCCCCTGGATCACATTGCCGAGCGAATCGCCAATCAGCAGGATATCGACCCCGGCCTCGTCCATCAGCGTGGCGAAACTGGCGTCGTAACAGGTGAGCATGACGATCTTCTGGCCGTCCTGCTTCATTTTCTGCAGCGTGGTAATCGTGGTCTTCATTGCGTAATCCCGTGGATGGTTGGGCAGACGTCACGGCAGCGGGATAACGCCGCCGCGTGGCGCATTATTCCACCAGCAGCAGCGCTGCGCCCATACGTATTGTTGCCGACAGCCGCAGTTGATCCGGCTCAGCGCCGGCGGCCGCTGCCCGGTATCCGGGTGATCGCCTGCTCCGCGACCGCCGCAAGGCCGCCCTTCGCCGGGCCGAATCCCGGGATGACGACGTCCGGGGCGATCTCGAGCAAGGGCAGCAGCACGAAGGCACGCTCGTGCATGCGCGGATGCGGCACGTTCAGGTGCGGCAGGTGCAGCGTCGCGTCGCCGTAGAGCAGCAGGTCGAGATCGAGCGTGCGCGGCGCATTGCGAAACGCCCGATGCCGGCCCTGCGCAGCCTCGATCGCCAGCAGCGCATCAAGCACCGCCGGCGCACTCAGCGACGTTTCGATCAGGGCGACGGCATTGTGGAAATCGGGCTGGTCGGCATAACCGACCGGTGCGCTGCGGTAGTAATCGGACACGGCGACCAGGCGCGAATCCGCCAGCGCAGCGAGCGCGTCGACGGCGGCGTCGAGCTGCCGCGCCGGATCGCCCAGATTGGCGCCCAGCGCGATATAGGCGTCGACACGCGTGCCGACGCTGGCCGCAGTCCCGGCCATCACGCGCCGCTGGCCGGCGCCGCGGCGGGTTTTTTGCGACGCGGCTTGCGCTTGCGCTGCGCACCACTCTTGTCGCTGCCGGCGACGTTGGCGATCAGCGCCGAACGCGTTGCCTCGTCGCAGAACTGGAACTGCTGCCACCAGTCGGCAAGCGCCTTGTCGGCCATGCCGCATTGCGCGCGCAGCACGAGGAAATCGAAGGCGGCGCGGAAACGCGGTTGCTCGAGCAGGCGGAACGGCCGCTGGCCGGCACGCTGTTCGAAGCGCGGCTGCATCAGCCAGACTTCCTTCATCGCCGCGCTGTAGCGGTTCGGGATCGCCAGGCGTTTGCTCACCCGGTCATCGACCTCGTTCATCGCGGCGACCAGCGCCGGCATCGTGTGCTCGCCGGCGGCTTCCTTCTGCTTCCACAACTGCTCGACGTCGTACCACAGCAGCGTCGCGAACAGGAAGCCGGCCGACACCGGCTTGTCGTCGGCGAGGCGGGAATCGGTGTTTTCAAGCGCGCGCTGGATGAAGGTCGCGGCGTTCGCATCGTCGAGCTGGCGTTCCAGAATCGGCAACAACGAGCGGTGCAGTCCCTCGGCACGCAAGGCCGAGACACAGGCCCAGGCCTTGCCCGACAGCAACAGTTTCATCGTCTCGTCGAACAGCCGTGCGCTCGGGATGTTCTCGAGCAGGCTGGTCAGCGTCGCGATCGGTTTCTTCGTCGCCGGCGCAATCGCCAGTTCGAGCTTGGCGGCCAGTCGCACCGCGCGCAGCATGCGCACCGGGTCTTCGCGGTAGCGTTGTGCCGGATCGCCGATCATCACCAGCTGGCGGCGTTCGAGGTCGTCGACACCATGGTGGAAATCGAGGATCTCTTCGCGGTTCGGGTCGTAATACAGCGCGTTGACGGTGAAGTCGCGCCGTGACGCGTCTTCTTCGATCGTGCCGTAGACGTTGTCGCGCAGGATGCGGCCGGCGTCGTCGGTCGGCGCCTCCGAAGCGCTGCGGAAGGTCGTGACCTCGATGATTTCCTCGCCGTCACGGTCGTAGAACGGCACGTGGACGATCTTGAAGCGGCGGCCGATGATGCGCGAGCGGTTGAAGACGTGGCGCACCTGTTCGGGCGTGGCGCTGGTGGCGACGTCGAAATCCTTGGGGTGTTTGCCCAGCATCAGGTCGCGGACCGCGCCGCCGACGATGTAGGCATCGTAGCCGGCGGCTTGCAGACGGTCACAGACCTTGAGTGCACCCGAGTGCAGCTGGTCGCGGCGGATGCCGTAATGTTTGGCGTGCAGGACGCGCTTGCCGGGGCGGCGAAGCACTTTTCCGATCAGTTTGCGGATCATTCGCGAGTCAGGAAGGTTTGATGGCTTGACGCTGCATTATACAGGCGCGCGCGGCCGCGGCCTGTTGCAAAACGTCGCAGCCTCCGCGTCGGGTGGCTGTGGCGGTGACATGGGTCGCGGATTGTCACTGTCGTGTGCAACAAGCCCGTGGTTGAATGATGCTCCCGAATCCTGCCGGAGCCCGCCATGCGCACGCTGCATTATCACGTCGTCAACGTTTTCACCGCGCCGGACGACAACCCGTTCAGTGGCAACGCGCTGGCGGTGTTCCCGCATGCCGATGGCGTCTCGGATACGCGGATGCAGGCGATCGCACAGCAGCTCAATCTGTCCGAAACGACCTTTGTCCGCGATTGCGCCGGCAAGGCGCCGGGCGCCGATGCCGACGTGCGCATCTTCACCCCCGGCTACGAACTGCCGTTTGCAGGCCACCCGACACTGGGCACCGCGGCGGTGCTCGATACCGAGCGCGGTCTCGGCGGCGAGGTGGCCTTGCACTTCCCGGCCGGCACCGTGCCGGTGTCGATCCGCGACGGGCTGGCGACGCTGACCGCACAGTCGCCGCGCTATCGCGACGCCCAGGGCGACGCGACGCTGGCCCGGGCACTGGGACTGAGCGCCGAGCGCCTTGCCGGCCGCGCGCGCTTCGTCGATACCGGCACCGAACAACTGATCGTCCCGGTCGCCAGCGCCGACGATGTTTTCGCCTGCCAGCCCGATGTGCTGCTGTTCAGCGAAGTGGCGCGCAGCAAGCAGGGCCGGCCACAAGCGCTGGTGTGGGCGCCGTCGGCAGACGGCATCATCGCCCGTTTCTTCTGGGTCCAGGCCGGATCGATCGGCGAGGACTTCGGCACTGGCTCGGCCTGCGCCAACCTCGGCGGCTGGTTGCTCGGTCAGGGTCAGACCCTGCCATTCTCGTCGGCAATGCAGCAAGGCCACGGGATTGGCCGTCTTGCCCACCTGCAGCTCGACCTGAGCGCCGACGGCGCCATTCGCGTCAGCGGCCGGGTCAGGCGCATCGGTTACGGCACGTTTGAACTGCCCGACGAATAAGCACTCCAAGTGCCAGCCCCGTCGCTGAAAATGCACACCATCCGTCAGTGCAAGGTAATTCGCACGGCCGTAACGGCAGACCCGGCCCGGATGACGGTTTTATAATCGCCGACTCAGAGCCTATCCCGATAGGCGAGCGAGCCACGCAGTTTGCCCGCGCCCGACGCGCAGGAACCGGCACCGAGAGACCACCGATGCCGGCCACAGGGCCAACTGCACCAGTGCCGCCGCCCGCCGAGGCAGACTCCTGTTCCGCCCCCTTCAAGAGTGTTGCTCCACCGATGACTATCCGCCGTACCTTCGCCCTCGCCGCCCTCGTCGTTCCGCTCGTTTCGATGACCGCCCAGGCTTTCACGCCGCCGCCGCCGGCCATCGCCGCCAAGGCCTATTTCCTCACCGACTTCCAGAGCGGCGCGACGCTGGCCGCGCGCGACGCCGACGCCCGGATCGAACCGGCTTCGCTGACCAAGCTGATGACCGCCTATGTCGTGTTCAAGGCGGTCAAGGAAGGCCGGCTCAAGCTCGACCAGCAACTGACCGTCTCGGCCGCCGGCATGAAGGCCGGTGGCGGCAGCGGCGGCTCGACGATGTTCCTCGATCCGCGCACGCCGGCGACGGTCGACCAGCTGATCAAGGGCATGATCGTCCAGTCCGGCAACGACGCCTGCGTGACGCTGGCCGAAGCCATCGCCGGCAACGAGGAAGTCTTCGCCCAGCTGATGAACCGCGAAGCGCAGCGCCTCGGCATGAAGCACAGCCACTTCACCAATTCGACCGGCCTGCCGGACGCGAACCTGTATACGACGGCGGCCGACCTCGGCAAGATCGCCGCAGCGATCATCCACGACTTCCCCGAGTTCTATCCGGTCTACTCGATGAAGGAATTCACCTTCAACAACATCAAGCAGGGCAACCGCAACCTGCTGCTGTACCGCGATCCGAACGTCGACGGCATGAAGACCGGCCACACCGCCTCGGCCGGTTACAACCTCGTTGCATCGAGCAAGCGTGACGGCCGCCGGGTGATCTCGGTCGTCGTCGGCACCACCAGCGACCAGGTCCGCGCGGCCGAGTCGTCCAAGCTCTTGAACTGGGGCGTGCAGTTCTACGATACGCCGAAGATCTACTCGGCCGGTCAGAGCATCGCCACCGTGCCGGTCTGGAAGGGCAAGCTCGACAGCGTCAAGGCCGGCTTCCTGCAGGACCGTTACCTGACCATGCCCAAGGGCGACGCGGCCAAGGTCAAGCTCGAATTCGTCAGCCAGCAGCCGCTGATCGCGCCGATTGCCAAGGGCCAGCAGATCGGCACCGTCAAGGTCCAGCTCGAGGGCAAGACGCTCGGCGATTACCCGGTCGTCGCGATCGAACCGGTCGCCGAAGCCGGCATCTTCGGCCGTGCCTGGGATGCCATCCGGCTGTGGTTCAAGCAGCTGTTCAACTAAACCCCTCAGCTTGCTGCGCCTTTGCATCTCGCGATCGTCCGGTGCTCGGCATCCTCATGTACGACCTTGTACATTCCGGTGCCTGCGCTTCGGGCGATCGCGACCTGCTGCGGCTCGCAGCGCTGCCGGGCTTAGTTCGCAACCACGAACTACGGCGTAAACTGTCGCCATGAACACCCCCGACCTCCCCGCCTACCTGAACGGCCGCTTCGCCCCGCTGGGCGCTCTGAGCGTGCCGGTGCTCGACCGTGGCTTCCTGTTCGGCGACGGGATCTACGAAATGATCCCGGTCTACAGCCGCACGCCGTTCCGGCTCGACGAACACCTCGGCCGGCTCGCCGCCAGTCTGGCGTCGGTGCAGATCACCAATCCGCATACGCAAGCCGAATGGCGCGACATCGTCGAGGCGCTGATCCAGCGCCAGCCTTTCGACGACCAGTCGATCTACCTGCAGGTGACGCGCGGCGCGGCCTACCCGCGCAACCACGCTTTCCCGCTGGCGGCGACGCCGACGGTGTTCGCCTTCGCCGATCCGCTGACACCGCCACCGGCGCAGCTGGTGCAGACCGGCATCGCCGCGATCACCCAGACCGACGTACGCTGGCTGCGCTGCGACATCAAGGCCATCTCGCTGCTCGCCAACGTGCTGGCGCGGCAGAGCGCCGTCGATGCCGGCGTTGCCGAAACCATCCTGCTGCGCGACGGGCTGATGATCGAAGGCTCGGCGAGCAATATCTTCGTCGTCAAAGCCGGCGTGATCCTCGCGCCGCCGCCATCGAACCTGATGCTGACCGGCATCACCTACGATCTGGTGCTCGAGCTCGCCGCCCGACACGGCCTGCCGCACAGCGTGCGCGCGATCACCGAGGCCGAGCTGCGCAGCGCCGACGAGGTCTGGCTGACGTCGAGCAGCAAGGAAGTGCTCGCCGTCGTCACGCTCGACGGCGCCCCGGTTGGAAACGGCAGGCCCGGCCCCATCTATACCGCCATGTACCAGCATTACCAGGCCTTCAAGACCCAGGTGATGCGCACCGGCAAGGATACCCAATGAACACGAATACCCCGGCCCCGCCGCCGCTCGAAGAACTGGTCGATTTCCCGGCCAAGCTGCCGATCAAGGCGATCAGCCACAAGCAGGTCGGCCACGACGAATTCCATGCGGTGCTGTTCGCGCTGTCGTGCGAGCACGTTCCCGGCGTCACCACCGACGTGCTGACGATCCGCCCGAGCAGCGCCGGCAACTATTTCGCCGCGACGCTGATGATCACCTTCGACAACGCCGATCAGGTCCGCGCGCTCGACGCCGCGCTGCGCGCGCACCCGCTGGTGCGGATGGTGCTGTGAGCGAGATCGCGACCGTACCGGCAACGCTGGTCAAACAGCTCGGCCTCGCCGACTACGAATCGACCTGGCACGCGATGCAGGCGTTCACCGACACTCGCACCGCGACCACACCCGATGAAGTCTGGCTGCTCGAACACCCGCCGGTGTTCACGCTCGGCCAGGCCGGCAAGCCCGAACACATCCTGCAGCGCGGCGACATTCCGATCGTCAAGATCGACCGCGGTGGCCAGGTTACCTATCACGGCCCCGGCCAGCTCGTTGCCTACACGCTGCTCGATCTGCGCCGGCTCGGTTTCGGCGTGCGCGAGCTGGTACGCCGGCTCGAGAACAGTGTGGTCAGTCTGCTCGCCGATTACGACATCGCCGCCTACGGCAAGGTCGATGCACCCGGCGTCTATGTGAAGGACGAGCTCGGCGAAGCCAAGATCGCCGCGCTCGGTCTGCGCATCCGCAACGGCTGCTGTTTCCACGGCCTGTCGTTCAACGTGAACATGGACCTCGCGCCGTTCTCGATGATCAACCCCTGCGGCTATGAAGGCCTGCGCGTCGCCCAGCTGAACGATTTCGGCTTTGCGGAGACACCGGCGACGTTAGCCGGTAAAATGGCCGACAAAATCCTGCAACAAATCAACTGATTAACCCTGTTCATTGCAAGGTTGATCGGCACGGATCATGACCCAAGACACCAAGAACGCCCCCGTTACCGCCGGCACCAAACTCAAGGGCGAAGCCAAGACCGCCCGTATTCCGATCAAGGTGGTCCAGCTTGAAACCAAGCTGAAGAAGCCCGACTGGATTCGCGTGCAGGCGCCGAGCCTCAATGGCCGCTTCGGCGAGATCAAGCAGATCCTGCGTGAGCAGAAGCTGCACACGGTGTGCGAAGAAGCGTCCTGTCCCAATATCGGCGAATGCTTCGGCAAGGGCACGGCGACGTTCATGATCATGGGCGACATCTGCACCCGGCGCTGCCCGTTCTGCGACGTCGGCCACGGCCGGCCGAACCCGCTCGACGCCAACGAGCCGGTGCATCTGGCCGAGACCATCGCCGCACTCAAGCTCAAATACGTCGTGATCACCTCGGTCGACCGCGACGACCTGCGCGACGGTGGCGCCCAGCACTTCGTCGACTGCATCAGCCTGACGCGCGACAAGAGCCCGGACACGCAGATCGAGGTCCTGGTGCCCGATTTCCGCGGCCGGCTCGACCTCGCGCTCGAACTGTTCGGCAAGGCGCTGCCGGACGTGATGAACCACAACCTCGAAACCGCGCCACGGCTGTACAAGCAGGCGCGCCCGGGTTCGGACTATCTGCATTCGCTCAAGCTCTTGAAAGACTGCAAGGCGATGTACCCCGACGTCAAAACCAAGTCCGGCATCATGGTCGGCCTCGGCGAAACCGACGAGGAAGTCGTCCAGGTGATGCATGACATGCGCGCGCACGACATCGACATGATCACCATCGGCCAGTATTTGCAGCCATCGAACGGCCACCTGCCGGTGCTGCGCTATGTGCACCCGGACCAGTTCAAGGCGTGGGAAACGCTGGCGTACGAGCTCGGCTTCAAGCATGCCGCGGTCGGCGCAATGGTACGGTCGAGCTATCATGCAGACGAGCAGGCGCATCACGCCGGCCTCTGATTATGACAATTCCATCGATAAACGCGACTGACCACCGCTAATTCGTACTCTACAACGCTAAATGCTACTGAGGGGTGGCCATGGGAAGGACGATTCCGAAAATCAAGGAATTTCCTGACGATGGCCGCACGTGGCGAGTTGACTGGTTTGGCGGCGTAGAGCGCAATCATCAGGTTCCCACCGAACCTAAAATCCAGCTCATCATCAGTCCAGTGATAGATGGCACAACGGACTACGCGGCCTCTAGCGCCGTCAACCAAGAAGAACGCCGCTCAATCGATCTCGGTGTTGGCCAACTCCCTCTCGTCACCATCGGGTCGCTCTGGCAAAACCGTCGCTGCCTCGTTGAGGTCGCCGGTAAGAGTAAAACCTTCCATAACCTGCACATTTCCCCCAACACAGTTCGCCTAGTTAAGTCTGATGTCGTAGTGGATGGACATCCACTGATCCGCAGGCGTTTTCATCAAATTGGGGCTGGGCTCGGCGCCAATTGCCTAGCTATCGAATGGCATGGCGACCCCTACGGCATCATTATTCCGGTCGCCGAGATTATTCGGTTCTATTACGCCACCTCCACCGACCTAGCCAAGGCCGTTTTCTCCGGCGATTTTCGCCACAACCTCGGCTCGATCGTGAATCCAGCGAGGTGCGGCTTCGACAAGCAGGAAAGGCGTTGTTTGCTCAAGCTGCGCAAAGAATTCGCAGATGCGGATGCTTGGATCATTGGCCGTATCTTGAACAGTCACGAGGCATTTGAAGGTGCGACACTCGTGCATGACTCAATGATCCTAGAAGCAGTTCAGAACAAGCGTCGCGTATACCCAGAAGCTGCTTTTCCTTTTGCCGGAACGACCAATTTGCGAGCCAGGGTTAAAGCGATGCGGACTCCAGATGAAAATGGCTGGCGTTACATCGTCTTTGCCTTGGAGTACTGCACAGGATTATTTCCCTTCGATTCTCTCACTTGTGATCGAGATAACAGCAATTTACGCCCCGAAATTGCCCCTAATCTTCCGGACGACCAGAGGCTGCCTGCGTACTCCACCCAACAGTCTTCGGCCAAAGATTCCGATGATCGCGAGCTACAAAGCGGCGAAGAGCCTTCGCACCACATTCAATCGGTTGTAATTACTCTGCCAGAAGAGCGCTTTGGTGCAGTCGCAGGTATGACGCTGGAGAAGCCAGATAAGGAAATGTGCAATTACTTCAACGCTAGCGTCGTTCGCCCACTTGGCTTGCCAACCGACGCACTCGGCACCGGTGATGGCAACTATTCGGAAAGTGGGGTGACTCCAGCCCATGTCGAAACAACGTCTGCACGGCCACCCGCCCTAGCCGCTAGCTTTAAAAGCTTCGAAGCCATGATCAGGTTTTTGAATGAGAAGCCAAGATGGCATGCCCAAATTCGTCCATTTGCAGATACCATTGCATACATCCCACTTACAAAACCACGTCGAGCGCGTCAGTGGAGCTATCTTGATTCAGAACGGCGCCAGAGACGAGCAGTAGTGATTGGTGATGTCACGTTCGCAAGCCGTACATATAGTTTGATCGAGTTTCAGTGGAGGGAAGGTGAGTCATTTATGCTAGGCATCGTCAGCACTCATGATGGTTCAAGAGTAAGTGACTATTTAATGCATCTCATTCTTCTTGAGTTTGCAAAAAAAGAAGGTCGCTGGGACAGCGTCAAGTCCGTCCTTAACGGAATTTCCGTAGCCACACTAAAACATACTCGGGCAACAGTAGAACGATTTGTCGCCGCAATAATTTACAAAATATCTATCGAAGATGGAATTACTCGAAACGCCCTCGAAAACATCGAATTATAAGCTCACCCTTGCTGTTGTTTTCTGAAAAAATCAGCAAAAATAAAATTTGAAAATAATTTAATAAGTCCACACAACAACACAAATTTCTGGAATCAAACATGCTCGACATTGTCAACGCCGTCATTACAAATGAATCCCCCCTTGTGAAACTCCTGGGGGATTTTGAATCCTCATTTGTCGGGTATGTATATGGTATGCGTTTTGATCAAGCCCTTGTTTTAACAAATGATGAATTTAAGAAAAAGGTTAATGGAATACCGCACAACTCCTTCCTAGTTGCCGCTGGATTTCACCCAGAGAAATTTAATGACTCACATCATATTGACCGAGAAGTAGTATTGCTCCGGGTTCTTGAGCCAACATCCCTTCCACAAGACAACGACTTCGTACGCACGCGTATCGAACACCATCAGCGGCGGACCGTTGACGAAAAATTCCCTGGAGATGTTCACGATGGGCTTGATCCAATAACGGCTGTGGAGTTGCAAGCCGGTGGTTTGCGTTGTAGCGTACTAGGTACTTTTTTCGTAGATGATGATGGGCATCTACGTCTTGGCAGCGATATCGAAAACTTTATGAGTTTATCGCGTTTACGTGCGTTCAAACCACGAGCAGAAGCTCTTGAAACCATAGTCAATCACGTAAATCCAGAGGTACAAAAGAAGGCATTCGAAGAAGCGCTGAACGCGGGGTTTCGATCGACACCTTCGCCAATCCATATTGGAACTGTACGTTATACCTCTACTGCACGGCTACACCGCGGAAAAGACGAAGCCAAGGTAAATGTACTAATTCAACCCACAGATTTTCTTGCCCGACGCACCGCAGTATTAGGTATGACGCGAACAGGTAAATCCAATACGGTCAAAACCACTGTATCAGCCGTTGCTTTGGCTGCGATGACAGACGATACACCGATTGGGCAACTTATATTCGACATCAACGGAGAATATGCCAATGCCAACCATCAAGATGACGGCAGCTCGATAGCTGACGTGTTCCCCGCTCAAACCGTTCGGTACCGCGCCATTGAGACCCCAGGCTTTGAGGATCTACGCTCTAACTTTTATGCGGACGTCGATCAAGCGCTCAATTTAATCCAGGCTCTTTTCAAACAAGAGACCTCGCCATTTTCCGGGCAAGACCTTGATACGTTTATGACATCAACGCTTGAGGCGCCTGATGTAACCGAACGCTCGGATCACAATCGTTGGAAAGTTCGCAAAGCAATTTTTCAATGCATATTGAAAAAGGCAGAGTATCCAGCACCAGAAAATTTCTTGATTAGCATCCCTAGGGGTAAAGCCCTAGTAGAGAAAATTAACCGTTGGGCATCCGCCCAGACCCCTCCTCACGAGGTGAGAATCCCCACTGCTGACGAAGTTTCTTTAGAGGAAGCAAGTGCTTGGTTTGAGCTCCTTCGTTTTGTCAATCTTAAGCTTCGAGCTGAACAAAAAGAAGAAGGGAAACAGGTACTCGGACTGGAATCGAGCACTCGCGGAAATGCATGGGTCGACCCGGTGATGGAGTCATATCTCAATATGCTCGCACGGGAAAATAGCCGTGAAATGCAATTCGGTGGTTATCGAGCGATCGGTAAATACAAAAATTATCATTCCAGCAGACGATCAGCCGAAATAACAGCAGAAGTTATCGCTCATCTTGATAACGGCAAAATCGTGATACTGGACCTATCCGCAGGCCCCGTTGAGATCCGGACCATTCTTTCGGAACGAATTGCTCGTCAGATTTTCGAACGCCAAATGGCGGCAATGCATCGTGGCGAAACCCCCAAGAACATAGTTTTGTATGTTGAAGAAGCGCACAACTTGATCGGCAAAAAAGCCGACCTCACCAATACTTGGCCACGTGTTGCCAAGGAGGGGGCAAAAGCACGCATTGCATTTGTTTATGCGACGCAAGAGCCTTCATCTGTACATCCAAATATTCTAGCCAATACAGAAAATTGGTTTATTACTCACCTGAACAACGATGATGAGCTTAAGACATTAGGTAAGTTTTATGACTTTGGCGACTTCATCGGATCACTTAAAGCGGCTCAAGATGTGGGTTTTGCACGCATAAAAACCCTTTCATCTCCATTTGTCATTCCAACGCAAATCAACCGCTTCTCTCCCGATGAAATCAAACAGCGGATCGTGGCCATCTCAGCTGCGAGGGGGCAATAATGCCATACGACGGCCAAACCGCCGGCAAAGGTGGGCACTCTGACTTTGTACGCAATCCTGACGTGCAAGCCTTTTTAGCGGCGTGTCAGTACATGCGTCCGCCAAGTGATGAAGAGGGTAAAAATTTAGCAGCCACTTTTAGTGAAGCCCCTACAAACAGTTCGCCACAATTACCTGAATACGTGGTGGCCTCAGATGCAAGTAAAAGTGATCAGGCAATCAGTCAAAAACTGCCGAGCACTCAAATTGGCTTCATCAAAGTAAGTCACGTACTAATTCAAATGGACAAGTATGCGGAACTTATTGATCCGTCGACGCGATTCGTAGATCCATTTAAAGTAGCTGAGTTGCATAGAAATGCATCCCCGATAACTTATACTTTGCCGGGCAGCAACATCCGTTACAAGAATGCACGGACTGTTAAAGATGGATTTCGGCATGCTGTTTTTGCACAACTCGGGGTAAATCGCGCAGGTGGAGGACAAAACAAATTTGTTCTGACGGATACATTATTCGCACTAAACAAAGGCGAGCTTTTTATCGAAAATTGCCCCTCCTGCAAAGTGGAGCACCGTTTCACCTTCACCCCCGACTCGCAAAGTAATTTATGTAATGCATGTGGAGAATCAGTCTATATGACTGATTGGTTACGGTTGCATGAAGGCGTCTCCGACTTTGGAGATAATACTGTCGCAATGACTCGAATGATGAATTGCATCGAGCATTTATTGCTAGTTGCTTTAATCAGGCAGGTATTTGAGAGCGATGCACGGGCGCTATCTAAAATGGCTTTCATTATGGATGGACCACTCGCCATTTTTGGACAACCCGCAAAATTACATGCCCGCATCATGGAATTTCTTTACAAAGTAAATGCACGACTTACGGAGCTCAATCAAGAGCCGCTGCTTCTGATGGGGTTACAAAAAACAGGAAACGTGATGGATCACGCCAACTTAATTTCCCGTTTCCTCCCCTCTGGAGTCATTCGCATCTTGGACGATGACTATCGCAATAAATATATAGCAGGCAATGAAACTCCTGCAGCCAACTTTGGCAATGAAACCTACTACGGGCAAGATTTTTTATTTAAAACCGAGCGTGGCAGAATATTTAACTTCGCAATTCCATACGTACTCTCCCACAAAGGGCTTGTGAATGGAGTTTGTTTTTCTCAACTTAAGTCCGACCCTAAAGCGTATGGATCGCTAGTTAAGCGTGCATGCGATTTTATTCGGCACTTTGAACTTGACCTTTTCGAAAATGCAATCGTTCCTGTTGCCCTTGCCCACCGCCACGCCTCGATCAGTATCATTCCCGGAGGGAAGGTTTTGGACATCATCACCAAAGCAGGACTTTCACGAAACTCAACCCATTCTTGAGAAACGCTATTCGGGCGCTTCAAAATGATGCTGAGAGCGCACCTTCCTTAGCTTTCGGCTAATGAAGTGCGCCACAAACAGCTGTAAGGCACTTCCTCCACTCGAAGATGTCCGGCCATCAGAAAACGCTGGCCAGCGACCAAGAAGCTTGGTATACCCCTACTTCTGAGATAGAGTATTTTGGATCAACAATGTCGTTTGACACCCCCCTTCGATACCCCGGTGGCAAAGGCCGCCTATCCACATTTATGCGCGAAGTCATTGACCTAAACGGCCTTCGCGGCGGTGAGTACGTTGAGCTTTACGCTGGCGGTGCAGGAATCGCTATAACACTCCTGCTGAACAAAGTTGTTTCTAGAATACATATCAATGACCTCAACAGGTCAATTCATGCTTTCTGGAATGCAGTATTAAATAACAGCGAAGCGTTATGTGACCTCATCACTCAAACTCCCGTAACAATAGAGGAGTGGCATCGTCAACGCATAGTTCAGGCGGATATGGAGGCAGACCCGTTCGACTTGGCTTTTTCGACCTTCTTCCTTAATCGAACAAATCGTTCCGGAATTATTGGGGGAGGCGTTATCGGGGGAAAAGATCAATCAGGCAAATGGAAATTAGACGCCAGATTCAACAAAAAAGATCTTATTGAGCGCATTCGCAAGATTGCCTCCTTATCAGAGTACATTTCTTTATACAATTGCGACGCAGCAGAATTCATTAAAACCGAACTACCTAACGTAGCCAATCGATCATTGATTTATTTAGACCCACCTTATTACATAAAGGGGAAAGGGCTATATCAAAATCATTATCAACATGCGGACCACGAAGAAATTTCTCAATTGGTAGCGACGATTAGGCAACCCTGGCTGGTTACCTACGACAACGTGGATCATATTCGCTCACTGTACAAAAGCTTTCCGCAGCGCAATTTCGGGCTCCAATACAGTGCGCAAGGACGATACTGTGGCACAGAAGTTCTTGTTACAAAGGCCGATTTAGTTCTTCCTTTGTCTGTAGAACCAACAAAAGCTGACTTACCGGAAGCTGCATTGATTCGACGCCAAGCAACAATGACAGGTACTGTAGCGTCCGAGACTGAATGTGCTATAACACCGGAAATTATTTAGATGTTTTTTTGTATCGAATTATTTTAGCTTCAGCTTGGATTTCATCCATTAAATCGAGATAATTCTTGGGCGGTGCAGTGAAATCTTTTAGCAGAACGTTGTAACGTACTGCCCTGACTTTCCATGCGGCCCGAAGACGAGAAGGCCATCGGCCAATCAACCACCAAGATAGTTCCAGCACATAATGGCGCTCACCAATCGGCCGCAACTCAAAAGCAAAGCGCCCCGTGGCAAGAACTGCAGAAGGTTGGTGTGTCCGTCCATGAACATACGTAATCAGTTTAGGGGCAAGCCGGACCGAGACCATCAGAGAGCAAAACTGGTGCAGTACAGCCACCTTGCTGTAGTCAAAACGCGTCGAATCAGCAGCACCTTTGTCGATCAAGCGTAACGCTTTGCTCCACGACTGAAAGGTACGGCCATTCCACCTATTCACGCGGTCGGTTGGCGATTCGCGCAGGTCGAAACCACAAGACCAGCAGCATGCCAGCGACGGAGCTTCGATTACTTCGGGCCGGCCGAGCTCCAACCGGTGAAACGCAATACCGCTCCCGCATTGGGGGCAGCGATCTTGCAGCATCACGTCATGCTTGGGGCAAAACGTATACAGCGCCACCCGCCAAGATCTGCGGTAGTACGGCTCGGCCCCCTCAGCCAAACACTTGGGGCAGAACTGCAGGCCAAAACCACGCCGTTTCCGGTGATACATCTGCAGCGGCAAAATCCAGCGCAATTGCCCAGCGGGATGATACTTGTCGTACAGCTTGCCCTCGTAGCCAAGCAGAGTCGTTTCCCGCACGCGCTTGATCGGCCTGCCTGTTTTCTCGCTCATGGCCTCGATCAACCAGTTTGGTGCCAAGCGATCAATATCGCGATTCCATAGTTGATGGTCGTTGCCAAACTCCTGAGCGCAGAAGGTTTGCACTTTGAGTCCATTCGCATGAGCTACCCGCACGAGCCAGGACGACAGCAACTCGTCACGGTATGGGTGCGGATGCGCTGGCCAGCGCTTGCCGGAAAGCATGCTCAGCCACCGCGGTCGATCTGTCGCTTGCGATCGGCCGGCGACACCCAATCGATGGCATCGAGTACCTTCTCATCGATCCGCTCTTTCCCGGCTTCCACGGCCCGCACGCTGGCCATGGTGAGCAGCCGTGATAGTTCGCCGATGTATCCCTCGCTCATCGAGAACAGCCTGGTGGCCAAGGTCGTATCATGCAGTTGCGACGGCAGGCGGAGCGGCAACATGCGCTCGAAGCTGGCGAGCAAGCGCAGGAAATCGGTATCGAAATCCCAGCGTGGCAACAGCGCCGGCTCGAATCGATTCGCCAACTGCGGATCGGTCTGTAGCGCCCGGAAGGCATCACGCGTCCCAACGGCCACGATCGGCACCTGCAGCTCGTTGCCCAGATACTTGATCACATTCAAGAAGGTACGCTGCTTGTTCAGATTGCCTGCCATGACGTGGTGAATCTCGTCGATCACCAGCATGCGCAATCCGACGTACTTCAACAACTTGATAACCTGGAATTGCTTCTTGTCCACGCGGTCGTTCGGCTTGTACGGAGCGAACAGCAGCTCAAGGATGGCGTTGTAAAACCGGCCCTCATCTGGAATCGGCGGTGCCTGTACAAACAGCACCGGCACGCGCACACCGTCGCCGCCGGGGTTGTCGTCTGCGGGATGGTGAGCGCAGAAGCGTTGCACCAACATGGTTTTGCCGTTGTTGGTATCCCCGACCACCAAGAGGTTCGGCATCCGGTGCGAACGCGGATAGACGAGCAGATCCTCCAGCTTGGCCATGACGGCCTTGGCTCTCGGGTATCCGATCCAACGTGGTGCGCGAATCTTTTCGATCCGCTCGGCATCACTCAACTCCAGCAGTTTGGCCGTCGAGTCATTCAGATGGCTCATGCCAAGTCATCCATTTCATCGAATGGCTCGATGGCCGACACAGTGACCTGCGTCGACATCGGCGTTAGCTCCGGTATCGCTACGGCAGAAGCTGGTGTGGTACTGGGGCGAATCGCTTCTTGGCCGAACTTGCGCCGCTGGGCGGCCCGCCGTACCGACGTGGTCTTGGCCTGTGCCTGCTGCTCGATTTCGCGCATCCGTTCGTAGGCATCAAAGATGGCCCGCTCATCAACGTGCCGGCGTCCATCCGCCTCGCCCTGGCGCTTGGCTTCGCGCAGCTCCCACACACTGATCGGCGGATGCGAAGTATCGCGGTATGGAATGGCGTAGTACGTATTCAATTCGGGATCGTAAAACCACACTGTACTGATGTCGCGCGGGTCTCTGCGGAACATGAACTTGCGCTTGTACTTCGGCGCCGTTGGGTCAGGCGCGTTGATCCAGCGTCGCAATACGTCGTGGTAGTAGTGAATCTCATCGATCACGACGCCATAGTCCTGCACCGTTCGTTCTTCGAATGGCATCAGGTCAAGCCGTAAACGGCTCTCGTCGGCAATACGCGCTGGCAAACCTCGTCCCGGTATATCCTTGGTACCGAATACGCCTTGCCGATACTTTTCCATCGGCGGCATGTTGATACCGGAGTGCATACGCTGGTGGTAGACGTTCACGATGAACGTCACGAACCACTCTTCGAACTCGGTCAACGTCAGCGCCGCTTTGCCTTCGGAGTCATAGCCACCACGCTCGCGTGGATTTGAAAACGTGGTGCCTGGTAACGTATGGATCTCTTGGGCAAAGGTGCCCAGCAGGCGTTCGATGTGCCCGCCAAAATGCGGCCGAGCAACGGGCCGCCACTCGATATCTACACCGTATTCAAGGCAAGCCCGCTGCAGCATGTTGCCGCGAAATTCGCGGGCATTATCCATGTGCAGTTTGGTGGGTATGCCCCAGCACGGCCAGTCCCCCTTGATATCGTGCTTCGACAGCCAGACGTCTTTGGGCAAGATCGCGCTCGCCAAGCATTGGCCTGAGGACAGCGCGCCCGGCGGGTCGAACGACACGTAGAAACCTGCCACCATGCGGCTGAATACGTCGATCGCCAAGGTAATCCACGGTTTGCCGACTGGGCGACGATACACGTCATCGACGAGGATGATGTCCAGGGGGGTGTGATCGATCTGCACCACCGCATACGGCCAATCTGCGCCCGGAAAACTTCCTTCGATCGGCGAATAGGCTTGATCGGCGGCCTTCCGGCCTTTACGCCGAGTCATGACGTATTCGCCGGCCAGCGCCTTGAGGCGATTGCGCACGGTATTGTCGTGCGGCGCTTCTATGCCGGCATTCGCACAGCGCCGACGCACTTCGTCGCACACCTTCTGCTGCGACTTGCGCTGCTTGGTCAGAAACTCGCTCTCGACCACGGCCTCGATGATGACCTCGACTTCCGGGGTGAGCTTAGTTGAGCCCTTGTCGCTCCGACCACGCGGCAGTAGCGACGTAAGCAGCCCGGTCGCTTCATAGCGTCGAATCCAATCGTAAAGCGTGTTTTCGTGGCGCTCATACGCCTTGGCCCGGGCAACCACGTCTTGCCGGCCTCGGTATGGCAGATCGAGCAGCGGCCGGATGATTTCGAAACGCTTGGCAGCTTCCTCCCATGCGTCATCCAGTACGGCCACGAGATCCGGCTTCGCCTCCGGGGCATTGTTGGTAGCAGCGGGGGCAAGTTCACCGACCTTGGCGTGGCTCACTAGCCGAGTATCGTCGTCCATGACGAGCACTTCGTTCAGGTCGAGAACGTGGGTAATCCGGTGGGGACGCTCACGATACAGAACCGCAGCGCCGGGTTGGAGCCGCAGCAATTTATGCGAAGAACTCATTGATGCAGGCTCCAGATCGGACTACTCATCACGAGCTTGGTATCGAGATCGGCGCCAATTTGCCGAGTCCCGATCAGATACCAAAGCGTGGGCATCAACCGGGCCTGATTCCATTCGTCTTGGAACATCGCGCCAAGCAGCGCCGCCGGGGTGGTGCTGTGCATGCGGCGCAACTGTTCGTCCAACAGATCCATATGCGCCTCTTCGATCGGACCTTGCCGAATGAAGGGCAGCAGGAATTTCGCGTTATCCAAATAAGGCGTGCGAATTTCCACTTCAGTGACGATCTTGAAACGCCAGCCTTGACCACGCGCAAATCGAACGGCCGCTTTGAATTTGGGGCGCAGATCCGGCCAATGCTGCTCAAGCTCGGAACGGTACTTGACCTCGTACAGCACCTTGCGACGATGGTCGTGTAACTTGAAGGTGGCCTGCACATCCGGCGTATAACGTCGCGTAGCGCCCTTTTCATCGGTCCACTCCAAAACCAAGGGCTGAACCTCAAACGCTTCGATTGTCGGGTCAAGCTCCAAGAGCGTGAGGAAATCGCGTTCCAGCGTCGATTCGAACATCGCTTGGCCTTCCGCCTTGCGATGCGCAGCGATACCAGTTACGTTGCGATAGTTCTTGGGAATCTTGCGCACGGGCATTTCACACCTCACTCAGTACACGATAGCACTGTGAAATCGCCCGTAGTACAGGAAACCGATATACGTTGGTTGCAGTGAACGATGTAGAAATCATGGAATATTAGCCAGCCAGTACAGCCGAGCGTTGGAACCGACAGATTAGGCTCGCAGCCAACAACAACGCCGGGCTCGCCCGGCGTTTTGCATTTCGAAGAAAGGAAAACCAATGACCGACCTGCCCCGCCACCAGTTGACCATGACCGTGCTGATGACGCCGGACATGGCCAATTTTTCCGGCAACGTCCACGGCGGTGCGCTGCTCAAACTGATGGACGAAGCCGCCTATGCCTGCGCCAGCCGCTTTGCCGGCGCCTACTGCGTGACGCTGTCGGTCGACCAGGTGACCTTCAAGCAGCCGGTCCACGTCGGCGAGCTCGTCACCTTTCTCGCCAGCGTCAACTACACCGGCCGGACGTCGATGGAGATCGGCATCAAGCTGATCGCCGAGGACATCCGCGCACGGACGGTACGCCATACCAATAGCAGTTACTTCACTATGGTCGCGCTGGGCGACGACAAACGCCCGCTCGAGATCCCGACCCACGCGCCGAACGATGCCAACGAGCAGCGACGCTGGCACGACGCCGAGCAACGCCGCCAGCAGCGGCTCGCGGCACGCTAGTCGCGCCTTACCGACAGCCCCCAGATCGCCGGCGGCTGCGCCAGCGGCCGTGCGCGCACCAGATCGTAAATGAGCGACAGCACGATCAGCTCGCTGCCGACCCGCACCGGAAAACCCTGCCGGCCGCCGCGATCGTCGATCAGCAGCGCATTGAAGTAATCGTCGAGCTCGGATTTGCCCCACAGGCAGGCAACCCGGTCGGCGATGCGCGGAAACTGCTGGATCAGCTGATCCGGATAGGCCTGCGGATAAGGCCCGACGCATTCGCGCAGTTGAGATTCAAGCAAGGTGGACATGGCGCATCTCCGGTGGTCTCCGGGTCAGCGCAGCCTGCGGCGCGCGACCGGCCTTCTCCACGCTAGACCAGGCACCCTTGCCGGCCCAAGCCAGACCGACCAACGAAAAAACGCCACCCGAAGGTGGCGTTTTCTTTTGCGCGGGAAAAGCGGGACTTAGAAGTCCATGCCGCCCATGCCGCCCATGCCGCCGCCCGGCATCGCCGGTGCGTCTTCCTTCGGCAGCTCGGCAACCATCGCGTCGGTGGTCAGCAGCAGACCGGCAACCGAAGCCGCGTGTTGCAGTGCCGAACGGGTGACCTTGGCCGGGTCGAGCACGCCCAGTTCGACCAGATCGCCGTATTCGCCGGTTGCAGCGTTGTAACCGAAGTTACCCGTGCCTTCGACCACGCGATTCACAACCACCGACGGCTCGTCGCCAGCGTTGGCAACGATCTGGCGCAGCGGTGCTTCGATCGCCTTCAGCACGATCTTGATACCGGCATCCTGATCGGCATTGATGCCCTTCAGTTCGCCCAGGTTGGAACGTGCACGCAGCAGCGCAACGCCACCACCTGCGACGATGCCTTCCTCGACCGCAGCGCGGGTGGCGTGCAGTGCGTCTTCGACACGAGCCTTCTTTTCCTTCATTTCGACTTCGGTCGCAGCACCGACCTTGATCACGGCAACGCCGCCGGCCAGCTTGGCCACGCGTTCTTGCAGCTTTTCACGATCGTAGTCGCTCGACGATTCTTCGATCTGGGCGCGGATGGTTGCCACGCGTGCCTTGATCGTGTCTTCCTGGCCAGCACCGTCGATGATGGTGGTGTTTTCCTTGGCCACTTCGATGCGCTTGGCTTGGCCGAGCTGGTCGAGGGTTGCCTTTTCGAGCGACAGGCCGACTTCTTCGGCGATCACGGTGCCGCCAGTCAGGATGGCGATGTCTTCGAGCATGGCCTTGCGACGATCGCCAAAGCCCGGTGCCTTGACGGCGACGGTCTTGAGAATGCCGCGGATGTTGTTGACCACCAGGGTCGCCAGCGCTTCGCCATCGACATCTTCAGCGATGATCAGCAGAGGACGGCCGGCCTTGGCGACTTGCTCGAGCACCGGCAGCAGGTCACGGATGTTGCTGATCTTCTTGTCGAACAGCAGCACATACGGATTTTCCAGCAGCGCGATCTGCTTTTCCGGGTTGTTGATGAAGTACGGCGACAGGTAGCCGCGGTCGAACTGCATGCCTTCAACCACGTCGAGTTCGTCTTCGAGGCCGGTGCCGTCCTCGATGGTGATCACGCCTTCCTTGCCGACCTTGTCCATCGCTTCGGCGATTTTCTGGCCGATGACTTCATCGCTGTTGGCCGAAATCGAACCGACTTGAGCGATTTCCTTGCTGGTGGTGGTCGGCTTGGCGATCAGCTTCAGCTCGGCGACGAGGGCGATCACGGCCTTGTCGATACCGCGCTTCAGGTCGGTCGGGTTGAAACCGGCAGCGACATACTTCAGGCCTTCGTTGACGATGCCTTGGGCCAGCACGGTCGCGGTGGTGGTACCGTCACCGGCGATGTCGCTGGTCTTCGAAGCCACTTCCTTGACGAGCTGGGCGCCCATGTTCTCGAACTTGTCCTTCAGTTCGATTTCCTTGGCCACCGATACACCGTCCTTGGTGATCGTCGGCGCGCCGAAGGAGCGCTCGAGCACGACGTTGCGGCCCTTCGGGCCCAGGGTCACTTTCACCGCATCGGCGAGAATATTGACACCGGCAACCATCTTGGCACGGGCGGAATCACCAAACTTGACTTCTTTTGCAGCCATTTTCCAGATACTCCTGAATTCTGTAGGTAAAAGTTAAGCGCGTGGGTCGGAGCTTAGTGCTCGACGACGCCCATCACGTCTTCTTCGCGCATCACCAGCAGCTCTTCGCCGTCCACCTTGACGGTCTGGCCGCTGTACTTGCCGAAGATCACCTTGTCGCCGACGGCGAGGCCGAGCGGACGAACCGAACCGTTTTCCAGGACCTTGCCATTGCCGACGGCGACGACTTCGCCCATGTCCGGCTTTTCGGCGACGTTGCCCGGCAGCACGATGCCCGAAGCGGTTTTTTCTTCAGCTTCGACGCGCTTGATGACGACGCGGTCATGCAAAGGACGGATTTTCATCGTTGACTATCTCCTGAGGATTGAATGGCACGAAACGAGCGGAACGCCGTGCGGATGGCCTGCGTTCGATGGTTAGCACTCGTCGCTAACGAGTGCCAATGATAGGGACGGCACCCGGGGTTTTCAAGCGCCGACTGGGGATATTTGTGTCGTCGATCGTTCATCGCGGGCTTCCGGCCGCTCGTCGCTGGACGAGCTGGGCAGAAACCCTCCCCTAGCGGCATCGACGACAGCGAGCGGCGGTCTCAGTTGTCGCCAGGGCCTTTCGCGGACCCTTGGCGGTCACAGCGACCTGCCACGCGGATGGGCAACACGGTGCTGGCCGCCATGGCCCACCGCACCGGCATCTGCAGTTCAACGGAATCGACGCATGCGCGCCGCTTGGCCACCGGCGACGGAAAGTCTATGGATAAGTCGGCGCAACGCTCGGCGCCGACTCGGACGGTGACGTGCTCAGCAGCGCAATGGAATAGCCATCGCGATAGATGGCGAAATCTTCATCGGATGCCAGCGCTATACGGTGCTAGGCCGGGCCAACAAATTCTTCACCTTATTGCCATACAAGGCAACGGTCAGTCCAGAGAGGATTAAAAGGCTGGCAGCAATTTTCTCGCCGCCAATAACCTCGCCGAAAATGACCGCGCTGCCAGCAAACCCAAACACGGGCACCAGCAGCGATAGCGGCGCAACGCTCGAGACTGGGTATTTGCTCAGCAGCGAGTTCCATACCCAGTAACCGATCAAAGTGGTTGGATAAGCCTGAAACAGCACCGAAAAAATAGCCATCGCATTGAGGTTGTCATTCAGATTCATGTATACCTTGGCACCGCCGGCGAGGTAGGCCATGAAGAAGAGCGGCACCGGCGCGAACAAGCACGCCCAGACCAGAAATCCGAAGACATTCTTGGTTTTCGACTTCTTCATTACGATATTAGCCAAACTCCAATTCACCGCACCGAATAGCACCATGGCCAAGCCCAGCAGCGTCACCGAGCCGTCGGTGAGGCTCAGTATGAATATCAAACCTGCCAGCGCCAAAGTAAAACCGATCAATTGCTGCCGACTAATTTTTTCTTTTAGAAAGACGTAACCCATGAAAATGGTAAGGAAAGCGCTAAATTGAAGCGCGAGCGAGGAGACCCCCGCAGACGCACCCAGGCGCACCCCCAAGTTAACCATGCCCCAGAGACCGACACCGAAGAGGACACCGTACAGCGCAACGACCTTCATCGGCACATCTGGCTTTCGGATAAAAAACACCGCCGGGATCGCACAAAATAGAAATCGCAATCCAGCAAGCACAAATGGATCCAGCGTATTCAAGCCCAACTTGATCACGCTAAAGTTGACGCCCCATACGCCCGTCACCAAAATGGCAGCTAAAACATCTCTCATTTTCATAAATTCATCTCTTCTTCGATTTATGCCAGATTGAATTTCGAATAAATCGTACACAACCCAGCTTCAACACAGCCACTTCGAACAATCAACTTCGATTCCTAGCGAATGGCACAGCCATCATCGTTGACAACGGGTCAGCCCCCCCCCACCATTCATGCAAGCTCCGACACCAAGGCATTCATGTGCGCCAACGCATCCCCCGTTACTGCAAAGCCGCAAGGCTTGCCGTTGCGATAGCCACGCGCAATCATGCCATCGTCAGTGGCTTCGGTATGCCACTCTGTTGGATTTTCCTTGAACATGAAACGTGTCGGCGATTGCTGGATTTTCACATCGACAGGATAAAAGGTCAGATTGACCGGCGTTGCGGTCCCGGTCATCGTGCTAGCCAGTGCTCGGGCAGAAATAAGGATGGGCGCAATGTATTGGTGCAGCTGGCCATTGATTTGTGCGCAATCACCAAGCGCATAAATATCGTCAATATTGGTTTTCAGATATGTATCGGTGAGAATGCCACGATCGGTGGCAATACCCGCCTGCTCAGCCAGCTCGGTATTCACCGACAACCCCGCACAATTGACCACCACCGCGGCCGCTTTGCGCTCGCCGGAGGACAAGGTAATGCCGAGCCCAGCGTCATGCCGATCCATATCGACAACACGCTGACGGTCGATAAATTGTACGCCGGCTTCGACTAGCTTTCCTTTCAGGAATTCGCTGAACGCACGCGGAAACAGACTAGAAAACGGATAGTCTCCTGAGGAGACAAGAATCGGCTGATAACCGGCATTGGCCAGATCACTGGACAATTCGCATCCAACCAGCCCCGCACCGACAATCAGTGGCTGGCGATTTTGGCTTTGCAATTTTCCAAACAAGCTACGGTAGCTTTGCAGCGAATTAACGTCATCTAAAACGCAATCGGCATCAAGGCTGGCAGTGATTACCCGTGGTGATGCACCATAGGCCAGTACAAGCTGGCCATAGCTGAAGTCGCCACTACTGGTGTACACCGTTTTGCTTTCAGGCGAAATCCTTGTCACGGTGGTACCGTGTACCAATGTGACATTGAGTTTTTCTGCCCATACATCGCGTTCTTCGGTGACATGGTCATCGGGCTGCATTGCCTCCGAAAAACCAGTAGACAATTTTGGTTTGTAGTATTGATTCCCGTCACAGCTGCTGATTACGCGAATCTCACCATCATATTTACGCTTGCGCAGGAATGTAACCAGTTTGTAGCAAGCCAAACCGGCCCCAATAATCGTAATGTTCATAATCGGCTCGTGAACTAGGCCAACGTCGTCGCTAGTTGGGGTGACAGTATTTTCGATGTTGTCTTGAGTTTTTTGAAGCATAAGACCACGACTCCACTAGTCGCTACACCAATCATCCAGAACATCGCCTTGGTGTCGGCCTCATTGATGCTAAGGCTGACAATTATTCCGGATAAAGGCAGGGTTAGCTGGTTCAGAAAAACAATAAAACCGATGGTTTTACCCAGATGCACCTTGGGTATCCAGAGCACTCGTTCGGATCGGATGTAGACATTAAAAAGATCACCGGAGGCAACAATGGTGGCATAAGCCAGCACATAAAATCCAAACGACGAGGTTAATCCAATCACGATTGAGGATAAACAGATCACGGTGTAGGCAGCAATACCGACCCAGAACACGTTTATGCGATGCACCACAAACGGCAGGATCATCAGCACCGCCAGTGTCAGGCCACCGGTAAAGCTTTGCTGAAGGCCAAACTCAGCCTTGCTGGCATTGAAATAACCGGTTGCCATCGCCGCAGCCGTTGCCATACACATGCCGATAATCAGATTGATGCTGATGCTGAGTGTGGTCAACAACAACAGGTTCGGGCGCAAGCGCACAATGGTCGCGGCCTTAACAAAATCGCGCCTGACCTGCTTGGCCAACGCCAGTGCGCCTTTACCAGTGCCTCTTGAGATCGGCATGGTGGGCAGTTTGATGGTTAACATACCGACATAGCCGATCAGGAACATCGTCGCGCCGATGGGTATCAGGTAACGAGCATCGGCATACAAGATGACAAAAGAGCCGATGCCGGGTCCGAGCATCAACGATGCCTGCTCAATGCCCTGCAACCAGCTTTGTACTTTTGGCAATTCTGCCTTGCTGGCCAGTTTCGGCACGATGGATTCAAGGGCGATAAATGATTGGGCATAGAAAAAAGCACTAATCGCCATCAGGCCGCTCAGGACCACGAACATGTTGACATTGACGGTCAGCAAGTAAAATGCGCCGAAAGCCGCAATGGCACGAACAATATCCGCCGCCAGATAAACGTATTGACCGCCGATGCGGTCACTCAGGGTGCCTGCGATCGGCAATGACAGAACGCGCGGGGTCCATTCGATAAAGAAAGCCAAGCCAGTCAGACTAATCGACTTGGTCTCGGTATAGATGATGAGCGGCACCGCGAACAGCAGGAGCTGGTCGCCGAGTGCAGCCGAAAATCTGGCGATAATAAACCGAATAAGCAAAGCGGCTTGCATTACTGTTTACTCACAAAAAGAAACCCATCATGATCGTCCTTCGGGATATGCCGACTCGACTGCTTATCGAGTCGGCAGCAAATTAATGCACTTCAATCGTGGCAAATACGTCACGCATAAAATTGGCCAGCTGTGTGCTGCATGCGGAACTGACTATCCCAGCAACCGGCACTTCCACCGATTGATAGGTAATGTGCTTGGTCAAGGGCTGATCGACTGCCAATTCATTCCACCGCACAACCAGCTCATGCTGTTTGAAGCGGTCGGAATTTTTAACCACACAATATGGCTGTCCCAAGTGATGACCGGGGAATACGAACCAGCCAAATTTCTTGGCCGACTGAGCATCTGCCACCACATCCACGGCGTCCCCGAGGTAGGCTTTGAGCTCGGCGGACGGCAGGTGCACGCCGGTGGCAAGTTCAACAGAAGCCACGACCTCAGCGCCACCGACGCGATTGGCGATTTCCAGAAAAACCAGGCCGTTGTCAGATAGGATCGCTTCGAGATGAAAGCTGCCGGTATTTAGCTCGATGGCCCTTAGCACCGCCAAGCTCCAATCGCGCAGCTCGTCACTGGTGTCAATTTGCACCGAGCCCAATGGCTGGCCTTTGGCAAAGTCGAGGCAGTTGCCTACGTACTTGCTGGTGACGACGAGCTTCAGCTCGCCATTCAGCATCAAGCCATCGAAATGCAGGATATCTCCGGAAACAAACTGCTCGACTTCGTAGCCCTGGTAGTCCCCGCCGTCTACGAGTGCAATTCCGACATTGCGTTTAGCCAGTGCATCCCGTAGTTGCGCGATTGAGTCGAACACCAGCACATTTTCGCTTGAAGCGCCATCAACCGGCTTGAGCACCGTTTTTCCCGACCACTTCACTTGATCGGTCATGGCAAAATCACTCAAGCAAAGGTTGTGCGGTACGGCAATGCCGGCTGCATCAACAATTTGCTTCATCAAGAGTTTGTTGCGTACGCGCTCGATTTGCGCGATGTTCGCGCCCTGAATGCCGAAATGCTCACGCACGATGGCGGCGCTCATCAGCTCGTATTCCGAGAGTGACAGTACGATATCGAAACTGGCGCCACGCTCGGTGATGACGTTGATCGCTTCGACGTCGGTTTTATCCACGCCGGGACGCTGCCATTTTTCGCAACGCAGCGCAGCCGGAATATTGCTCAGCGCGGCCTCTGTGCCCAGATACACCACGTGATGGGCATCATGATCGATGCCGCGGTGGTAGTCGATTTTATGGTAAGGAATGCGGTGCAATATCAGAATGTTCATGGCTTTATCCTTAAGCAACGAGTGTCAAATCGGCCAGCATGTATTCGTTCAACACCGTGCTCCAGCACGCTTGGATTTTCTCTAGATAGGTTTTCATCACGCTGGAATTCCAGTCGGCGCTAACGGTAATCAGGGCAATGAAGTCACTGTTGTCACGGGCAGGGACATGAATGTATTGATCGGTAGCCGCAATCGTCTCGCAACTCATCCAGCGCAGTACCCCGACGGTTTGCGGGTAACTGATCGCCACTTGAAGCTGCAACTGGGAAAACAGGAAATCCATATTGTTGATGATGTCGTAAGCGTGCCCGGACTGGGTGGGGCCGAGCATGATGCTCATGGCCGAGCCCTTCGGCGTCAGCTGTAGATTGGTTCGCTTGCCGGTCACCACGGAATCGACCCACAGGCCATGGAGGTCTTGTCCAAACACCTGGCTAGCCAAAGCCCAGATCTTCATACCTGCCGGACGGCGGTTGGCTTCGATGACGGCAGCTTGGCTGAGATCATCGCGAATGCGAATCTCGTTATGAAACGGGCCGAAGCTCTGCCCCACAAGCAGATTCGCCAGTTGACCGGTACGACGAATCAGATCTGCCTGCTCGGCGCTGATGTCAGCCGGGACCAATTGGGCAAATTCGACCGGGTAACGACCGGAAACATTGAACTTCTCGGTGATGAAATCGGAGACCCCGATGCCGTCGTAGGAATATTCTCTGCGAAAAGGGATCATCTGCTCGACAATCACCCCGGCTTGAATATAAGCAGCCACCTCATTGAGTGCCGCATGCAGATCCGCCTCGGCAGGGTTCTCCAGCAGAATCACCCCTCGGTTGTTGCCTTCGGTGGTCGGCTTGATGACCACCCCGCCCGGGTTGTCACGGATAAAATCAGCAAGGGATTCGACCGTGTTGACCATTTGAATATTGGGCAAGAACATTTGCTGCGCTTCAAACATATCCTTGCAGGCTTGTTCCTTAACGCGGTACTGATATTTGCAATAGGCATTTTCGGCCAGCACCGGGCAATCTCCGCGCAGCCCCAAAGTACGTAGCAACTGGGCACCAAATTGCACGGCGTTATCGGAGAATACCAAACCGGCCCGCACATCGACCGGCAACCGAGCAAGTTGCTGAACTGCCTCTTGCACGAAGCCCGGCGCCAGCGGATCGAGGTCGATGACGTAGTCCGCCAATTGCCATTCCGCAGTCCCCGGATTCGGACGGATCAAGACGGTTTTTTGTCCGTAGTTGATCTTCGCATAATCACGGATATGGGCTACTTCGGCACGGCGAGACAGGTTGAAATCGATAACCAGTAATGCTGCGGATTTGTCCATTTGCATTGCAGTTTCTCAGTAAGTTTCGACCACAGGCGCGGTACTTTCCTGCCGATACGTCAATTCAATCAAGTCTTCCGATTGACGACTGATGCTGGCATAGCTGTCTGCCAAGCAGGCGTAATCCAAAGCCCAGAGCGCCTGACCAACAAAATTTTCTTTACTGGCACTGGTAAAGGTACTGCCAGGCTTAACGAACACTTGCGATAAAATCGGCGCGTGCTCGCCCGGCCTTTCGTCGACGCGCTCGATGACGCCCACCTCGCCAAAAAATACCCGGAAAAAAGTAGCCTTTCCTTTGGGCGACGGTTTGCCGCCACTAAGCGCCAATTCGCCAAGCAATTGACTTACGCTGGTATCGCGACGCGTGCTTTGCAACAGCAACTTGATCCATAGGTTCAGCATCGAATAACCCTCGGTGAGTTGCTCTACGCTTTGCGAGATCAGTGACCCACCCACGCGCGGATTGATCTCTATGAGCTCCCACCGCTTGCCGTTGAATTTTGCTTCGAGATGGAAGCAGCCGGTGCTTATATCCAACAGACTGAAAACCGAGTTGAGCCACGTACGTGCGGAATCGATATCGGCGGGCGCCAAGCTAACCGGCGGGCTGACGCAGGCATTCTCAAGCGTGGTCATTTTTTTAAATGACACTTCAGATTTTTCGTGAATGGCAATAATGTGCTGCGTATTCTCTTCAACCAAAATCTCAAAACTATATTCGGTTCCAGAAATATAATCTTCGATGATGAATGGATCTTGCTCGGCGAATATGGCCTGAAAAACCGTATCACTTCGCAACTCTTGATGCAGCGCCTGAATATCTGACCAACGCACATCGGGCGTCAAACGGAAAGCACCAAAAGAGGCAATGCCGCGATACGGCTTGATAAATTTGATCGCGCCTTGAGCCTGATAGCTCAAGAGATTGCCTTCCGTCAGCGGCTCGGCCTGAACTTCGCTGAGACCATGCTGATACAGCAGGCGACGCAGTGCGTATTTATTCGTCAACAAATCGACGGCATCTGGATGGATGTCGGTGACACCAAGATAGGCGTTTGCCTGAGCCATAAGGGAGCGATAACCTTCCCAGACACAAACGCAGGCATTGATCGTTTTACCTTGGGCCTGGATGTCTGCAATGGCACCCTTCACGTCATCCCAATTCAGTTCGTGCTGTTGAGTCGCGCCAAACCACTCCCCCAGACCTTTTAGATCCTCGAGACGACTCAGATTATCCGGCTCCGGCAGCGAAGTCAGTATATAACGCTCCACCGCTTCATCTGCCGCCTGCTTTGCCAATTGATCGACAAATGAAAAGCCGACATGACTTAATATTAAAATACCTTGCGCGATCATAGATGTCTCTTAACCTTTCTCAAACCAGGTCATTAACTCACACGGCGCCAGCGCTAAAATCACCACCATGGTTCTCGCCATTCCATAAAAAGCAGCGATAACGATGCGGCCCATCGATGAATAGCCACCGCGACGGCCTCGCGCCTCAACGCTCTCCAGACAGCAAATCATGCTGCAAAACCTGACCATCGGGAGAGGCGTTGAGTGCGCACCAGCCCCCTATCGAGGGGCGCGGCCGAACGCGGATCAGGCGAACTCTCTCACTTGCTCTGTTTTGAATTCCTTGTTGACTTCAACAAAATACATGGCCAACAAATCCTGAAATTCACGCAGGTATTTCTTCAACGCGGCTTTGTCTTCTTCTTTACTGATCAGGTAGCGCAGCGCGCCCCATACCATTCCCGGGTGATCGTGATTAATATCCGTGTGGGAATGCGCTATTTGCCCAGCGATCATGTCTTTGCCGAGGATAGCCTCCAGCCCTTTGAGCTTTTCCGGCTCCAGCTTCACGTTGACGTACTCCACCAAATAAGAGTACGCCACCACACCAAGCGGGCCTTCGTGGTCGAGTAGATAGGAGAAAAAACCGACCAGCAGCTTGGTGGACATATAAGGTTCGATCTGCAGGAACTCTTCGCGGCTAGTACCCGCCTTTTCCAGGTCCTGAATGAACATTTCATCGTGCAGCATTTCGTCGCACTCGTACTCTGCCCAGATTTTTGCTGCTTCAGGGCTCACTTTGGCGATTTCAGCAATCGCCTTCGATTCGATGACGCGCAAAAGACGAATACGAAGCGCCGTTTCAGCCAGACCACGCGCATACATTGGATGATTGAAGTCGTTCTGGCGACGATGCTGATCGGTAGCGGGGACGTTGGCATTCCACTCCTCGATCTGCTTTTCGATCAATGCGTCGATTTCCTGCCTGAACACGACAGACTGCACGGGATTCAAGTACGGCTTCCCACGACCGAGACCAGTATTAATGCAACGATTCATGACAAACTCCTTAATAAGGTGATAAAGCAGTTAAATAAATTTAACGAAACATACCCGTTCGATCACAAACAACGCCACTAATAAGCCAACGGTGAAATGCTTTTACTGAATAAGCACCCATCGTGATCCGGCCAAATGGAAACAATTTTTTATTATGGATCCGTGTTAATCGATATCGGGCCAAGCAACTTGCACTGGCACGCCAAACGATATTGCGCCTCAGCAAACCCCAAGCTAGTCAGAAATGCACGCTCGACGGGCTCGGCCTCACTCAGGTTTTCTGCCCCGGACTCCACCTCGATCACGCAGGAGCCACAAATACCGGAGAGACAGCTAAACGCAATCGCTCCATCTGCAACCTCAGACAAATCAGCCAGTTTTGATTTATCTGGCAACTGTGACTCTTCTGCCAAGTTGGTCAGTGTAATTGTATGAAGCATTACATTCTCAATTCCATTTCAATTGATATTAAACACCCCAGCAGTCGACACCAGGCACACAGCACTCTTCTTGTCGCTTCTTAATAAGAAGCAACCTAAATCGAGCACTTTGCTTATGAATGAGATCGTGGCTAAAAACACATTTTCGATCGTTCAAAGCCCCCTCCAATACCGCTGGCGCGTCATAAAAATTTCAGCGTCATCAACTTACATGAAATAAACAAGAAAGCGTAAAGAAGAAAATGTTGTAATAAAGTAACCAAACATTATATCGATTTGATTACTTGTTTATTACATACAAAACATAAAGAGGATGTACCCAGGTCGACTTACATCCGGCATGGTGTTCAAACTGAGCCGCTCAGTTGCTACCTCCAGCCGTCTTTCGCCGCGCAACCGTAACGAACTCCGGCCTTTATCAGACTTCATCGCAATATCTGAACGCAGTCCGTCACCCCAATCTGTTTCTTACTCGCTGACTGACCCGTTCGGCCAAAATGGGGCGAATTGGTGACAGACTCTTCCGGCTATCCAGTGAATGGCGACGACGGTCTGATCGATAGCGTTTTTTGGTGACTAATTACTGACAATTTGCTTTCCGCAAAAAACAGCGACATCTACGCAGATTGAAGTCGAGAGACCTGACTCTCTCTGCGCAATCGCACAATGGAGAGTGACCGTTGTCATCCCACATCAAGAAAACCATCGCCCTGCTGTTTGCCGCCGGCCAGATCGGCGTGTTGTCGATGCATTCGGCGTACGCCTATGTGCCAGGTGCGATCACGCCCGCCCAGGTAGACCAAAGCCAGCTGCAGAGCCAGGTCGATTCGGCGTATTCGGCGTGGAAGGCCCGCTATTTGCGTCCAGACCCGCAGGACGCCAGTCGCTATTACGTCTGGATCGGTGACGAAACCGGCAAGCAGGTGGTCTCGGAAGGCCAGGGCTGGGGCATGCTGGCCCTGGCGCAGATGGCGCCACGCGATCCGCAGGCCCAGCCGATGTTTGATGCGCTGTTTCGCTACTACCGGGCGCATCCGACGCTCTATAGCCCTTGGCTGATGGCATGGGCGCAGTCCTTGTCCGACAACCGGCTGGTCGATACCGACGGCCAGATTTCCGCGACCGACGGCGATCTCGATGCCGCTTACGCGCTGTTGCTGGCGGACCAGCGCTGGGGCTCGACCGGTGCGGTTAACTACCGCGCCGAAGCGCTCAAGACCATCAACGCGCTGATGGACAAGGTGGTCAATCAAACGGACTGGACGCTCAAGCTCGGCGACTGGGTCAGCGATACCGACTCGATGTACGGCACCGGCCAGCGCGGATCGGATTTCATGTTCGATCACCTGCGCGCCTTCCATACCGCGACGGGCGACGTACGCTGGCAGTACGTACTCGACAAGAGCTATACGATTGCCGACGCGGTGTTCCGCACCTATGCGCCGACGACCGGCTTGCTGCCGGACTTCGTGCTTAAACAGGGAACGAGCTATCGGCCCGCGTCCCCCGGCTATATGGGTGGCGACAACGATGGCGACTACTTCTGGAACAACTGCCGGGTGCCATGGCGCATCAGCATGGACTACCTGCTCAGCGGCGATACCCGCGCCTTGCCGCTGTTGCAGACGCTCAACCGCTGGATCAGCACGACCGCGACCGGCGGCGATCCGGGCCGCATCTACGGCGGCTACACGCTGGATGGCCGCGCCTTGAGCCGCGACTTCCAGATGGCGTTTGCCGCGCCGTTTGCGGTCAGTGCGTCCATCGACAGCAGCAACCAGACCTGGCTCAACGCCTTGTGGGCGCGCATTTCGGCCGGACCGAGCAATATCTACTATCCCGATTCGATCCGGCTGTTTTCGATGATGGCCGTCGCCGGTCTGTGGGAAACACCCCGGGCGCCAACGCCAACGCCAACGCCAACGCCAACGCCAACGCCAACGCCAACGCCAACGCCAACGCCAACGCCAACGCCAACGCCGTCCAGCAACTGTAATGCGGCCAACTGGGTGTCAAGCACCGCCTATAGCGGCGGCGCGACGGTCAGTTACAACGGCCACAATTATTCGGCCAAGTGGTGGACGCAGGGCGATACCCCGTCGAACAGCGTCGGCGACGGCAAACCCTGGAAAGACCTTGGCGTTTGCGGCGCGGTGACTCCGACTCCGACTCCGACTCCGACTCCGACACCGACTCCGACTCCGACTCCGACACCGACACCGACACCGACACCGACACCGACACCGACGCCGACACCAACGCCAACGCCAACGCCGACACCAACTCCGAGCGGCTGCCCCGCTCGATGGCAGGAGGGGAAGACCTACCCGAGCGGGACGCTGGCTGAGTTCGGTGGCATCAGCTACCAGGCCCTGGTGTCGCACGTGGCCTACGTCGGCGCGGGTTGGACACCGGCGACGACGCCCTCGCTCTGGAAAGTCGTCGGAGCATGTCAGTGACGGGCTGAGCGTCTGATCATTGCGGAGCCGAAGTCATCGGCATGCCGGGGCAGCCAATGAGCCGGGCTGCCCCGGGACCCAAGGCCGGCACAGGTCCGGGCGCCTGCCCGACACAAGGCAGGGGTGCGACGGCTACGGCTTCCGCAATGCCACCCGGCCGGCCGGAGCAACACCGGCCGGCGTAACGGCCACCTTGGCCGTAGCATGCGAAACGCCATGGCTGATGCCCTGCCGGCTTGCCCGCGGCGCCTGCCGCAAACGACCTGCGCTAGCAGCCCCGTCGCTCACGGCGGCGGCACACGGCCATTGAACGGCCAAGCGGCGATGCGCCTGAACGGCGCCCAGCGAGATTTACCTACACCAGGCCGGCGTCAGTTCAAGCCGGCATGCCGGAGGCATCCCGCATCCGGACCTCTCCGTATAGCCGCACGACAACAAATGCGCCATGCTGAAAAAGCGTAATCCCCACATGGCTTGTGCTGAATCAAGAGAATGAGGTCGACGTGAATCATCCCGAACTCCATCTACCTGCCTTGCCGGCAGGTCGGCACTACCGTTTCCACACCATGGTCAAGCCCGGTGGTGCCCGCTGCAATATCGATTGCGAGTACTGCTTTTATCTGCACAAGACCGAGCTGCTGCAGCAGGAAGAACACGCGCGGATCAGCGACACGCTGCTTGAACAGCACATCCGCCAGTACATCGAGGCGCAGACCGGCGACGAGGTGGTGTTTTCCTGGCAGGGCGGCGAGCCGACCATGCTGGGTCTACCCTTTTTCGAGCGCGTCGTCGCGCTGCAGCGGCAGTACGCCAAACCCGGCCAGCGCATCGAAAACGATCTGCAAACCAACGGCGTCGCGCTGAACGACAAATGGATCGCCTTCCTCAAGGAAAACGGCTTTCACGTCGGGCTGTCGATCGACGGCCCGCGCGCCTACCACGACCGTTACCGCAAGACGCACACCGGCACATCGACCTTCGATATGGTGATGCGTGCCGCCACGCTGCTGCGCAATGGCGGCGTGCCGTTTGCCGCGCTCTGCGTCGTCAATCGCCACAATGCGCTGGCCGGACGCGAGGTCTACCGCTTTCTGGTCGACGAGGTCGGCACGTGGCGGGTGCAATTCACGCCGGCGGTCGAGCCGCGCAGCTTCAAGCAGCAGGCGCCAAGCACGATCGCAGCATCGCTGTTGCCGCGCCAGGACAGCCCGCAGACCAAGCCCGGCCACCCGCTGTCGATCGTCACCGACTGGTCGGTCGATCCGGACGAATACGGGCAGTTTCTCTGTGACGTCTGGGACGAATGGCTGGCGACCGATTTCGGCCGCGTCCACGTCAATCTGTTCGAAACCGCCGTGGCGCAATCAGCCGGCATGCCGGCGCAAACCTGTACGCAGGCGCAGTTCTGCGGCAAGGCCGTGGCGCTGGAGCACACCGGCGACGTGTACAGCTGCGACCATTTCGTCTATCCGCAATACAAGCTGGGCAATATCGCCGACACCCATCTGGGCGATCTGGCTTTCAGCAAGCCACAACTGCAATTCGGTCAGGCCAAGCACGAAACGCTGCCCGACCAGTGCCGCCGTTGCGAATACCTCAAGCTGTGCTGGGGCGAATGCCCGAAAAACCGCTTGCTGAAAACCAAGGACGGGCAACCCGGCTTGAACTACCTGTGTTCAGGTTTGTACCGCTTTTACAAGCATATTGATTCGGACATGGTGCATATCCTGCGTCATCTCGGTGTCATCAAATAAGTTTTAACAACTGGAGCGATACCGATGAAGAAAACCGTCCTGGCCGGCCTGATGGCCACAGTCTTGGCCAGCCCGCTGTACGCGGCCGACAAGCCCAATATTGTCATGATCATGGTCGACGATATGGCGCCGATGGACGTCTCGGCCTATCACCGTGGCCTGGGTGCGGTCGATACGCCGAACATCGACCGGCTGGCCCAGGAAGGCATGATGGTCTCCGATTACTATGCCCAGCCGAGTTCGACCGCCGGCCGCGCGGCCTTCATCACCGGCCAGTATCCGATCCGCACCGGCCTGACCTCGGTCGGCCAGCCCGGCAGCAAGGTCGGCCTGCAGGACGGCGACGTCACGCTGGCGCAATTGCTGAAGGACGAAGGCTATGCCACCGCGCAGTTCGGCAAGCACCACCTCGGCGATCGCAACGAATTCCTGCCGACCGTGCACGGTTTCGACGAGTTCTACGGCTTCCTCTATCACCTGAACATGATGGAAATGCCCGAGCAGGCGGAATTCCCGAAGAATCCGAACTTCCCGGGCCGGCCGCGCAACATCATTCACTCGGTCGCAACCAGCAGCGATGACGCCACGGTCGACCCGCGCTGGGGCCGCGTCGGCAAGCAGAAGATCGAGGACAAGGGCCCGCTGACGTCGGTGCACATGCAGACCTTCGACGACGAAGTCACCGACATGTCGATCGACTGGATCAAGAAACAGAAAGCGGCGAACAAGCCTTTCTTCCTGTGGTACGCACCGTCGCGGATGCACCAGCAAATCCACGTCGGCAAGCCTTGGCTGGGCAAGAGCGGCCACAGCGCTTATGCCGATGCCGTGCTGCAGCTCGATTCGCTGGTCGGCAAGGTGCTGAAGACCCTCGACGATCAGGGCCTCGCCAAGAACACCATCGTGATGTTCACCTCGGACAACGGCGTCAACCTGTCGCACTGGCCCGAGGCCGGCACGGCGTCGTTCCGCGGCGAAAAGGGCCTGACCTGGGACGGCGGCTTCCGCGTGCCGATGCTGGTCCGCTGGCCGGATCACATCAAGGCCAATACCTGGACCGGCGAATTCATGACCAGCGAAGACTGGGTGCCGACGCTGATGGCCGCGACCGGCGAGCCCAACGTCAAGGACGAGCTGCTCAAGGGCATGAAGGTCGGCGGCAAAACGTTCAAGAACCATCTGGACGGCTATAACCAGCTCGACATGCTGACCAAGGACGGCGGCAAGTCCAAGCGCCGCGAGTTCTTCTTCTTCGCCGAAACCCAGCTCAACGCCGTGCGCGTCGATCAGTGGAAAATCCACGTCGCGACCAAGGACACCTGGCTGGGCGATTCGAAGAAGATTCCGGGCGGCCTCGTCATCGACATCAAGCTCGACCCGTACGAGCGCACGCCGGAAACGCCGGGGCACTTTGCCTGGATGAAGGAAAAGAGCTGGATCCTGCCGGTCATCGCCGGGCCGCTGCAGGAATTTGCCAAGAGCATGCAGGAGTTCCCGCCAGATCAGAAGGGCACCGGGATTGGCGCCGCAGCGATCATGAATTCGCTCAAGGGCAAGCCGACCGACGACTGAATCGTCGATTCATCCGGTCCGAAACCGACCAAGGAGGGGGATTCCCCTCCTTTCCTTCATTTTCCCTGAGGAAACGCCATGTCTATCCGAACCATGCGCCGCGCACTGATCGTCGCCGGCATTGCCGCCATCGGCGCGCTGAGCCCGCTGGTCCACGCCGAAACGGATGATGCGCTGCTGACCATGCCGACGTCGCAGGAAAACATCGTCGCCGGTCTGGGTACCGATGCCTATGTGAACGGCGTCAACGCCTATGTCTGGGGCTATCCGCTGGTGCGGATGGAGCGCATTGCGCGCGAATACACCGACGTGTCCGGCGCCCAGTCGGCGACCAGCTACCGCGCGCCGCTGAACCAGATCGGCTGGGCACGCGAACTGGCAACCCCGGCGGCCAAGGACATGCCGACCGCCAACAACGACACCATGTATATGAGCGCGATCGTCAAGCTCGACGAGCCTTATGTGCTGCACGTGCCCGACACCAAGGATCGCTACTACGTCGTCGACGTGTTCAATATGTGGCAGGAACTCGAGCACTATGTCGGCCGCCGTACCACCGGGACCAAGGCCGGCGACTTCGCGCTGGTGCCGCCGGGCTGGAAAGGCAAGCTGCCCAAGGGGGTCAAGCGCCTCGACGTCACGACCAGCAAGGTCTGGCTGTGGGGCCGGCTGCGCGTCAATGACGGCGAGCAAACGGGCCCGCTGCTCAAGCTGCAGCAACAGTTCACGCTGCGTCCGCTCTCGCAGATGAACAACAAGAATTACAAGGCGCCGGCCGCCAAGCTGCCGCCGCTACCGGCAACGGGCGACGACGGCCTGGGCTTTTACCGCCAGCTCGCCGCCGCGGTGAAGGACAATCCGCCACCGGCGCGCGATGCGGCGCTGTTCGCCCAGCTCGCCCGCATCGGCCTCTCCGCCAAGGGCTTTGACCCGGCCAAGCTGGCGCCGCCGCAGACGGCCGGCCTCAAGCGTGCGCTGGAAGACGGCCCCAAGGTCGCGGTGTCGGCGCTGGCGACGTCGGCGGTCCAGCGCAACGGCTGGGCCTGGGCGACCGGCCTCGATGCCTTCGGCACCGACTACCCGCTGCGCGCACTGGTCTCCGGCCCCTACCTCGGCGGTCAGGGCGAGAAAGAGGCGATGTACCCGCTCCGCTCGGCCGATGCAAACGGCCAGCAGCTCGTCGGCAGCAAGAACTACGTGATCCGCTTCAAGAAAGCACCGCCGGTCAATGCCTTCTGGTCGCTGACGGTCTACAACGCCGCCGACAAGATGCTGGTCGACAATCCGATCCGCCGCTACAAGCTCGGCACCGATACGCAGGGGCTGAAGCTCAACGCCGACGGCTCGTTCGACGTGCCGCTGTCGGCAACCCAGCCGACCGGGCCGTTCGCCGCCAACTGGCTGCCGACGCCCAAGGGGCCGTACTACATGATCCTGCGCCTGTACCAGCCGAAGGAAGAAGCGCTGTCCGGTGCCTACGCCTTGCCGCAGGTCGACGAAGTCAAGTAATCCGGCATGCCGGCCGCGAGGCCGGCCCATGCCGACGCAATATCAAGGAATCGCCCCATGAAAAAACTCTGCGCCCTGGCCTCGCTGGGATTGGTGTCCGCACCGGCCTTCGCCGGCGGTCTGTATCTGTACGAAACCGGCGGCGAAGACGTCGGCCTTGCCAATGCCGGCATGGCCGCGCGCGCGCAGGATGCCACCACCGTGGTCAGCAACCCGGCCGGCATGACCCGGCTCGACGGCGACCAGCTGAGCACCGGCATCCAGGTGCTGTCGGGCAATGCCGATTACCAGCTGAGCGATAGCGCGGCCGTCAGCGGCGACAGCCCGGGCAACGTCGTCCAGCCCTT
This sequence comes from Jeongeupia wiesaeckerbachi, assembly GCF_050916355.1. GTDB lineage: Bacteria > Pseudomonadota > Gammaproteobacteria > Burkholderiales > Chitinibacteraceae > Jeongeupia > Jeongeupia wiesaeckerbachi. The sequence continues at coordinate 1,721,982 of NZ_CP136946.1, read as the reverse complement.
CCCGTCGGCCAGCCTCTACTACAGCCACAGCGTCGATGACCGGCTCAAGGTCGGCTTCGGCTTCTATGGCAACTATGGTCTGGCGCTGCACTACGGCGACTGGGCCGCGGCGTCGCTGGTCAAGGACGTGACGCTGACGGCGCTGACCTTCCAGCCCGCCGTGGCGTACAAGCTCAACGAGCAGTGGTCGCTCGGTGCCGGTCTCGGCATCAACTACGGTTATTTCTCGCTGAACCGCGATACGCAGAATGGCGAGCAGAAAGAAAAGGATTACGACTGGGCCGCCAATGCCCGCGTCGGCCTGATGTTCGAACCGACGCAGACGACCCGCTTCGGCCTGACCTACGCCAGTGCGGTCGAATACAACTTCGACGTCAAACCCGACGCGACGTTGAGCTACACCTTCCACCCGCTGCCGGTCGGCCCGGGCGTCACGGTGACCAAGGACGTGATGCTGCCGATTTCCGGCTACGTGAACACGCCGCAGCAGGTGATGGCCAGCGCGTATCACGCGCTGAATCCACGCTGGGCAATCATGGGCAATCTGGGCTGGCAGGACTGGTCGAAGTACAGCGACAGCACCGTCGCGCTGCGCGGCAACGAGATCGCTGGCGACGAAAAGCTGCAGGACACCTGGCACGCAGCGATCGGTGCGCAATATCAGCTCTCGGAAAAACTCCGCCTCAACAGCGGCGTGGCCTACGACACCAGCTTCTACAAGAGCCAGAGCAATGCCTCGCTGACGATGCCGTCGGGCGCGGCCTGGCGCTGGGGCGTCGGCGCCCAGTACCAGCTCGATCAGCAGTCGAGCCTGGGCGTGTCGTTCGAATACCTGCGCATGCAGGGCAGCACCGTGCAAAGCCCGACGGTAGGCGGCGATTTCGACGCCAACCACCTGTATTTCATTGCCGCCAACTACAGCCGCAAACTCTAACCCGGGGGACACAATGAAACGCACGATCATCAGCACAGCACTGCTCGGCCTTGCGCTGGCGCACGCGCCGGCCTTGGCCGCAAGCGCGGCCCAGCCGACGGTCTCGGCAAGCGCGGCGCAGCCGGCGGCCTCCGGCCCCGTGAAGAACACCGTGATGACCGAGGGCTACGCCCGCGCCGTGGCGCAAATGGCCTATGTCTGGGCTTGGCCGCTCGTCAACGTGCAATCGCGCCGGCTGATGTACAGCCAGGTGCCGATCAAGGGCCTGCTCGGCCCGACGCCGGTGGCGCCGGTGAACGAGCTGGCGATGCTCACCGACTATATCGATCCGAACATCCGCATCGTCGCCCACCCGAACCAGGACGTCGTCTACGGGTTCGGCGCGCTGGCGCTCGACAAGGAACCGGTGGTGATCCAGGTGCCGGACTTCGGCAAGCGCTTCTGGATGTATGAGCTCGCCGACCAACGCACCGACAGCTTTGCCAAGGTCGCCAAGATCTACGGCACCAAGCCGGGCTTCTACCTGATCGTCGGCCCGGACTGGAAGGGCCAGAAGCCCAAGGGCGTGCGGGCGGTACTTCGCTCGCCGACCAATACCGGCGTGGTGATTCCGCGTGTGTTCATGGAAGACAACGATGCCGACCGCAAGGCGATCCAGCCGGTGCTGAACCAGATCGCCATGTATCCGCTGTCGAAATACACCGGCAAGCTGCAGACCGTCGACTGGCACGCGCTGCCCAAGCTGCCGGTGCCTGCCGCGCCGGCCGGTGGCGAATCGACCAGCGAAACCAAGTGGGTGACGCCGGAGAAATTCTTTGCCCAGCTCAAGCAGGTGCTGGCCGAAGTGCCACCGTTGCCGGGTGAAGCTGCGCTGTACCAGCAGTTCAACGCCCTGCTCGCCGCCGCCGACCGCGATCCGAAAATCGCCGAAGTGCTGAAGCAGACGGCGATCGACAGCGAAAAGAGCATCGTCGATCCGATGTTCTTCCTCAACCATGTCGGCGTCGCGATCAACAACCACTGGACCCGGCCGTTCAATAACGCCGCTTTCGGTACCGATTACCTGACCCGGCTGGCCGTAGCCAAGTCGAACATCTTCACCAACCAGTTCAAGGAAACGACCTATCTGTACCAGTACATGGACAAGGACGGTCAACGCCTGAACGGCCAGAAGCGCTACACGCTGACCTTCGCCAAGGGCCAGACGCCGCCGGTGACCGGGTTCTGGTCGTTGACGATGTACAACAAGGAACACTTCTTCACGCCGAACGACATCAAGCGTTATTCGACCGGCACCAAGAACAAGGATCTGAAGTACAACGCCGACGGCTCGCTGACCATCGTGATCCAGCACGACCGGCCGGCCGACGCGCAGATCAGCAACTGGCTGCCAGCGCCGGAAGGCGATTTCGCCATGACGATCCGCGCCTACGGGCCGAAGGACCAACTGGTCAGCGGCCAGTGGGCACCGCCGGCGGTCATCCCGCAGCAGTAAGCGCTTAGCACCGCCATCACGCCGGCCGTCCCGAGGACCGCCGGCGTTTTTCATGCCAGTAACCGCCAGCGCACGAACGCGCCGCAGGCAGATGCCCGCAACCGGCGGCGTCCGCCGGGCAATAAAAAACCCGCCATCGCACATGGCGATCGCGGGTTCCGCTGATCCGGAATACGACATCCCGGCCGGCGGCTTACCAGCTGTAGCGGAGCCCCGCCTGACCGTAGACGTTCTTGTACGCGTCGCCGTCCAGATTGTGGCTGTACTTGACGTTGACGTAGAGCGAGCTGTCCTTGCCCAGCGCCGCCGTCGCGCCGACACCGACCTCGTACCACGTGCGCGACAGGCTCGGGTCGAAATCGGTACCGCCGACATCCACCGAACCCGGGTCGACGAAGTCGTGCAGCACGTTGGCGGTGAATTGCGGCTTCAGCCTGCCGGTTTCGTCGGTCTTGTTCAGGTCGGCGCGGAACATGCGCACGCCCACGCGGCCGCGCAATGCGTTCTGCGCATCGCTCGACACCGACGATACGCCGTCGTTGAAGTCGTCCAGCGACAGGTGCTGGTACATCAGCTGCGCCTGCGGCTCGATCGCCAGACCGTTGGACGCCACGACAAAGGCCTTGCCAATTTCACCCGACAGCGCAATGCCATAGCCGTCCTGACTCGCGTTGACGCCGGTGCTGTCGCTGTAATCGTTGCTGTAGTGCGTCAGCTGGGCCACGCCGTCCAGATACAGGCCGTCGGCGAAATAGCGCGTCAAATAACCGCCGATGCTCTGCGCCTGGGTATCGCCCGAACCGGTGCTGGTCGACAGCGTCGGGTTGATCGCACGCATCGGGTCGCTGAAATCGTTGTCCATCGTCCCCAGTGTCAGCATCGCGCCGGCATGGACGCTACCACCGTCGGCGGTATTCGCCACGGTCCAGTCCTTGCCGAACTGGGCAAAGAAGCTGCGCGATTCACCGCTGAAGCGTCCGGCATCGGCATCCGTTTTCTGTCCGCCCAGACGCGCCCAGACGCCGTCGTTGGCCGACAGCCGCTGACCGTTTTCGAACGCGCCAATGTCGCCGACACGCTCGTTCAGGTTGCCCAGCGTCGAGAAACCGTAGTCGAGGTTGAACATCGGCGCCATCACATAGCCCGGTACCGCCGGACGGTAAGCCGGCGGCGCACCGGTCGACGTACCGCCGCTGCCTTCGAGATCGGAGCGCAGGTACCAGTCTTCCGGCGAGGTCGCACCGCCCTGATACAGCAGGTATTGGTAGGCGCCGGCCTGCACCGGCTGGTTGAGGTAGAAGCTGCCGCTCGGGGCGCTGCCCTGCTCGTCGACCAGCAAGATGCCGTCGCCTTCCGTTTGCGCGCCGCTGCCACCCTGGTTGTTCACGGTGATGCCGTACTGGCCGCTGACGTCGCCGGTCACTACGATCTGGTCGGACTGGCTGTTGGCGCCGCCTTCGTTGAGCACGGCGTTCATATCGAAATTGCCGCCGCTGCCACCAAGCGAACCCACCGTCAGCGTTTCGAATCCGCCGGTCGACGGCGACGACTGGAAAGCGACCGTGCCGCCGTTCAGGTTCAGCGCCAGCAGATCCGAATCCGCGGTGACGTTCCAGCGGCTGCTGTTGTCGAGCGTGAACGTCCCGCCGTTGCTCGCCGCGCCGGTCAGCGTCGAGCCGTGGCTCAGGTTCATGTCGACGACGCTGCCCGAATCGGCGATCACGTCGCCATTCATCCGGACATTGCCATCGGCGTTGATCGTCACCTGGCTGTTGCCGTTGTCTTCGCTGCTGCTCGCATGCACCAGCACGCCGTTGCCGCCGCTGACGCTGCTGCCATTGCTCAGATCGACGGTGGCGCTCGCGCCGATCGCGTCGATCGCGTCCGATTGCGCCGTCGTCAGCGAGGTATTGTCGAGCGACACGTGCTGGGTCGAGCCGTGGATGCTTTCCAGCCGGATGCCGGCCGAATTCTGCCCCGTCGTCGAGACCGTGCTGTTGCTCAGGCTGACATCGCCACCCTGGTTGTAGATCGCCGCGGCGTTGTCGCCGCTGGTGCTCGCCTTGACGTTGCTACCGACGATACTGCTGCTCGTCGAAACATGCAGGGCGGCCGAACCCTGGCCGCTGGTTTCGACGGAGACCTGGTTGGCGGTCAGCGTCGATCCGGAGCCGAGCGAATCAATCCCGTTGGCGCTGTTGCCCGAGGTTTTCACGCTGGTATTGCTCAGGCTCACCGTCGCGCCCGATTGCGCTTGCACGCCGGCGGCGCCGTTACCGGTGGTACTGACGCTTGAATCGGTCAGCGTGATCTGCGCATCAGTCCCCACCGCCACCACGCCGAATGCCTGATAGCCGCTGGTCGCTATGCTGCTGTCGCTTAGATTGATACTGCCATCAATGGCATTCGCGCCGACTGAGCCGTCTTCCGACGTTGTGACGCTGACGTTGCTGCCGTTTACCGTGCCGCCCGTCTTGGCCACAATGCCGCGCGCTGAAAGCTCCGAAGTGCTGATCTGCGTGCCGTCGAGCGATACCGTGCCGCCGTTCTGAGCAACAACGGCGTCCGCCAGCGCCCCCGACGTCGAGACCTGCCCGCCGCTGAGCGAGACACTGCCGCCGTTGGCATTCACGCCAAAGCCAAGGCTGCCGCTGGTGCTGATGTCGACTTGGGTACCGGTCAGCGTCGCGCCATTGCCCTGAGCGACCACGCCGGACTCACCGTCGCCGCTCACCGTGACCGTATCCCCCGGATTCATCACCACCGGGGCGCCCGGTGTCGCGGTCACCGACGCGGTGTAATTGCTGGCCGCGGCCGTACCGACACACAGACAGTGGATTGCGGCGACGAGCGCCTTCTTTCGCCAAAGGGCGTGCTTCATAAATTGCTCCACGAGGTATTTCTGATTGATTTTTTTGGGTGCTCCGGACAGATCGCGCAGCATGGCAACGCAATCGGCGAAGGCACCGCCGGCGGCTTCCTTTACATCGGCTCGCAGCCAGCCTGATCGGGCGACAGCGCTGCATCCACCTTGCGGTAGCGCGGCCTTATTGGTTGCACTTATACACATATTGTTTATGACAACCAATTGAGGGGCAAGCCAAAAATTTCCGGTTTTCTCTTTTATAATCAATCACCAAGCCTGTGGATATCCGCGCTTGCGCGATACGGATTTTGCCGTTATTTGCGCAAGGCCTGCTTCATCCAGCTGACGAACTGCCGGGTCCGGTGCGGCAACAGGCCGGCATGCGGGTAGACCAGACTGACCGGCTGCGACGGCAACTGGTAGGTCGCGAGAATGGGTAGCAAGCGCCCGGCGGCGATGTGATCGGCGATCTGGTAGCAAAGAAACTGACCGATGCCGAGCCCGGCCACGCAGGCGTCGACGGCGGGCAGGCCATGGTTGCATTCGAGGTTGCCCGATATCGCCACCTGCAGCGGCTTGCCGTTCTCCTGAAACAGCCACGTCGCGCGGCCGTTGCCGGTAAAGCGAATGCAGTTGGCCTCGGCCAGCTCGCGCGGATGCCGTGGCGCCGGGTGCCTCGCCAGATAATCCGGGCTGGCGGCCACCACGCGGCGAATCTCGCCGACCTGCTGCGCGATCAGGCTGGAGTCGTCGAGCGTGCCAATGCGAATGCCGACGTCGACGCCTTCCTCGAGCAGGTTGACGACGCGATCGAGCAAGATCAGCCGGCACTGCACCTTGGGATACGCCTGCAGAAAACGCGTCACCGCCGGCGCGACATACATCTGCCCGTAAAGCACCGATGCGGTAATGACGAGCCGGCCGCTGGGTTCGTCGTGCCGGTCGGACAGCCGCTGCTCGGCCTCGTCGACCGCGCCGAGAATGTGCCGGCAGCTGTCCAGATAGGCGCGGCCTTCGTCGGTCAACGACAGCCGCCGCGTAGTCCGGTTCAGCAGCCGGACACCGAGCGTTTCTTCCAGCGCCGCCAGCGTGCGCACCACTACCGGTAGCGACGACGCGAGCGCGCGGGCTGCGCGGGTCAGGCTGCCGTGCTCGACGATGGCGACAAAGGTCTGCATCGCACGCAATTTATCCATGACATTTCCCGAAAGCCGGATGGTCAACACGACATCATTAATCCGTATTTTGGAGTAGTCAAATTGGATATTCGACATTTATCCAGCTATAGATTCTATCCAGAATGGATATACCGCCCACCCACCGAGGTCATCACCATGAACGCTCCGCACCCCGTCAAACCGATCCGCCTCTACCGCCACCCGCTGTCCGGCCACAGCCATCGCGCCGAACTCTTCCTCGGCCTGCTCGGCCTGCCGCACGAACTGGTCGACATCGACCTGAGGACCGGCGCGCAAAAAAGCGCCGACTTCCTCAAGCTCAACCGCTTCGGCCAGGTGCCGGTCATCGACGACAACGGCACGGTGCTGGCCGATTCGAACGCCATCCTCGTTTATCTGGCGCAGCGCTACGGCGAAGGCCGCTGGTTGCCAGCCGATCCGCTCGGCGCCGCGCAAGTGCAGCGCTGGCTGTCGGTCGCCGCCGGCCCGCTCGCCACCGGCCCGGCCTCGGCGCGGCTGGTCAACCTGTTCGGCGCCAAACTCGATCTGCCGGCGCTGATCACCCGCAGCCACGCGCTGCTCGCGGTGATCGAAGCCGAACTGGCAACGCGCGGCTATCTGGCCGGAGAAAAAGCGACGATCGCCGATCTGGCTTGCTATAGCTATATCGCCCGCGCGCCGGAAGGCGATGTCTCGCTGGCCGACTACCCGAACATCCGCAGCTGGCTCGCCCGGATCGAGGCCCTGCCGGGCTTTGTCCCGATGATTGAAAGCCCGGTCGGCCTCGCCGCGGCAACAACATAACCCTGTCTGGAGACGATGATGGCACTGCCCGGCTGGCCGCACGAAGCTTCCCCTTTTCACGCTGGCGAACAGGAAGTGCAACGCCGCGTCGGCGTGCGCGACAAGGTCGAATCGATCGGCCGCCTGGTCGTGCGCGACTACATGCCGGAGCAGCACCGCGATTTTTTCGCCCAGCTGCCCTTCGTCGTCGTTGGCGCGGTCGACGCGACCGGCCAGCCGTGGGCAACCCTGCTGGCCGGCGAGCCGGGCTTTGCCGCCTCGCCCGATTCGCGCACCTTGCGGCTGGCCGCCAGCCCGGTCGCCGATGATCCGCTCACGCACGCCCTGCAGCCGGGCGCGGCGATCGGCCTGCTCGGCATCGAGCTGCATACGCGGCGACGCAACCGGCTGAACGGGCTGGTCGCCGCGCTTGATGACGCCGGCCTGCGGATCACGGTGACGCAGAGCTTCGGCAATTGCCCGCAATACATCCAGAAGCGCGAGTATCGCCGCGTCGAACCCGACGCGGTGCTGCCATCGCCCGAATCGCTTGCCGTGCTCGATGCGGCGGCGATCGCCAGCATTGCCGCGGCCGATACCTTTTTCATCGCCACGCATTTCGCCGAAGCCGGTAACGATACCGGCCGCGACGGCGCCGACGTCTCGCACCGCGGCGGCAAGGCGGGCTTTGTCCGTGTCGACGACGAAGCGACGCTGACGTGGCCCGACTTCATCGGCAACTTTCACTTCAACACGCTCGGCAATCTGCAGGTCAACCCGCGCGCCGGGCTGGTCTTCCCCGATTTCGCCAGCGGCGATCTGCTCTATATCGCCGGACGCGGCGAGATCATCTGGGACGGCGACGAGCTGCACGCCTTCGCCGGCGCCGAGCGGCTGGTGCGCTTTCGCGTCGAGGGGGTGCTGCGGCTGCGCAGGCGGCTGCCGCTGCGCTGGGCGCTGCAAGAAGTCTCGCCCATCCTCGCCGGCACCGGTGACTGGCAGGCTGTCGACAACGCGGTGGCGCTGGCCGAACTGGCCAAGCGCTACCGGCCGCTGCGCGTGGTGCGCAAGCAGAGCGAGAGCGAAACGATCACGTCTTTCTACCTGCAGCCCGCCGACGGACTCGGTGTGGTCCCCTACCAGCCGGGCCAGTTCCTGCCGATCCGCGTCAACGTTCCCGGCGAGGGCGTGCTGACGCGGACGTACACGCTATCGCAAGCGGCCGATGGTGATGCCTACCGGATTTCGGTCAAGCGCGAAGGACGGGTCTCCAAGTATTTGCACGACGTGCTGCAGGTTGGCGACCTGATCGAGGCCCAGGCGCCGCGCGGCGGCTTTACCCTCGACGCCGCCAGCGCCCGGCCCGTGGTGTTGCTGAGCGGCGGCGTCGGCATCACGCCGATGCTGGCAATGCTCGATGCGCTCGCGCCGGCGACCGGCATGCGCTTCCGGCCGCGGCCGGTGTGGTTCATCCACGCGGCGCGCAATGGCCGCGAGCACGCCTTCGCATCGCAGCTGCGCGAACGCGTCGCGCAGCACGCAACGCTGCGACTGCACGTCCGCTACTCGCAAGCGGACGAGGCCGATCGCCCGGGCCTCGATTACGACAGTACCGGCCGGATCGACGCCGACCTGTTGCGCAGCCTGCTGCCGCTCGACGATTACGATGTCTACCTCTGCGGGCCGGACGCCTTCATGCGCCAGAGCTACTGGGCACTGCGCGGCCTCGGTGTCGCGCGCTCGCGCATCCACTATGAATTCTTCGCCCAGGGCGAACCGCTGGAATCTGACGCCAGTACCACCGTTGCCGCCCCCGAGACGCCGCAACCGGTCCGGTTTGCCGACAGCGGCGTCAACACCGAGTGGCAGCCCGGCGTCACCTTGCTCGACACCGCCGAGGCCAGCGGCCTCAGCCCGGCATACAGCTGCCGCGGCGGCCTGTGCGGCAGCTGCAGCACCAAGCTGGTATCGGGCACGGTGTGCTACCCGAAGCCGCCAAGCCACCCGCCGCGCGACGGTGAAGCGCTGATCTGCTGTGCGATGCCGACCAGCCCGGTCGTATTGGCGCTGTGAGTAATCAACATCCCAACTGCTTACTAATCCCCACCGCTCGGCTGCACTTTCCGATATCTTGTAAGAAATATCATCCCCTGGTCATACAAGCAGACTAGAATTGCAGCCATGAACTTCAAACTTCCCGACGGCATCAAGGATGGCGACCATCCGTCGCTGTTGTTCGCTACTTCACCTGCCACGGTCAGCACCGAAGACCGTGCTGCGCAAGCCGCCCAGGCGCGCCATATGGCGCTGGTCAGATTGAAAAGTGCGGTGAAGTTGCGGATTGTGGCCAAGGCTCGCGAACTCGGCGATACCCCCGAGCACCTGCTGAGCGAGCTGGCCCAGATGCACCGGCAACAGTCCGGCCACGCCTGAGCCCCAGCGCCGATTACTCGCAGTTGATCATCCAGCTGATGCCGAAGCGATCGGTCAGCATGCCGAAGCCCCTCGCCCAGAACGTCTTCTGATACGGCATCTGCACATTGCCGCCCGCGGCCAGCGCCTCGAACATCTGGCGGCCCTTTTCAAGATCCTCGGTCGCAATCGACAGCGTACAGCCACTCATCACCGTTGGTGGCGAGCCCGGCATCCCGTCCGACCCCATCAGTTGTGAGTCGCCGACGGTAAAATCACAGTGCATCACCTTGTTTTGCCACACTTCGTCCATGTCTTCACAGCCTGATCCCGGTGGCGCGTCCTTGTGGCGCATCAACATGCCGACCTGTGCGCCGATCGCCTGCTTATAAAAGGCCAGCGCTTCTTCACAACGACCATTGAACGACAAATATGCTTGCACTAGCATGGAATGCTCCTCGTGAGTCTGCCGCGGCGCGGCACACGTGGCGTTCTAGCCCGCAGGCCGGACGGGAGCAAGGCAAAAACGGGGAACGGCCGGGCCGAAGGCGGCCGGCTCAGTCTTCGGCCGACGGGGCCTCGGACGTCTGGCCATCGCGCAGCCGGTCGCCGGCCTGCCGCAGCGTTTGCAGCTGACGGCGAAAATTGCGGCAACCGGAGCACATCGGCAAGTGGGCGTGCACCACCAGCCACTCCTGCGGCGCCAGCGGGCGATCGAGTGCATCGGACAGCAACTTCGAGACGGTCTTACAGTTGGCCATGGTCATCCTCCGCCGAGAAGCCTTTTTCCGACAAGCAGGTGCGCAGCCTCAAGCGGGCGCGGTAAAGCAGCACGCTGCAATGGTTGGCGGTCACGGCGTACTCATCGCAGATTTCATTCATTTCCAGGCCAAGAAACTCGCGCGCCATGAACACGCGGCCGTATTGTTCGGGCAAATGCTCGAGACAGGCTTCGAACAGGCGCCAGAACTGGCGCTGCGCCAGCAGCGTCTGCGGATCGGGCCAGGCCTGCGGCTTGTTGGGTTTATCCCAATGACCACTCGCGTTGAACAGCAGGGCATCGAGTTGCTCGTCGTCGTCGCGGTCCCCTCCCAGATCGGCGAGGTGCACGAGCCGTTGTCGCTGCCGCACCGCGTCGATGATCTTGTGCCGCAAAATGCCGAAAACCCAGGTCTTGTGTTCGGACTGGCCGGCAAAGCCGTCGGCCTGCAGCCAGGCCGCCGTCATGGCCTCCTGCACCGCGTCCTCGGCCGCGGCCTCGTCGCGCAATTGCAAGCGCGCAAAGCGGAACAGGTCGCGCCGCAACCCGGCCAGATAAGCGTCGTCGTGAATCCGGTCCTGCGTGCTGCTTGAATTCAAATGCGTGTCCTAGTCAGCGGGCGGCTTCCCGAGGCAAACCGCCCGAACGACGATGCGCTTCGCCTCACCCCCAGGTTTTGCCCAGTGCAGCCAACCCGGCCTGCTGCAGATCCGCCGGCGTCATCAGGATGCGGAATTTACAGCAGGCGTCAAAGTTGAGAAAAAACGGCTCGGCCAGCGACGGCACGGCCGACGCGGTGGAGACGTCCACGACGAACACGCCGCCGCGCTTGCCGTCCTGCTCGGTGAAGTAAGCGGCCTCGGGCTTGATCGTTTCTAGAATACGGCCAATCACCTCGCCCACCTTGCCGCTTCTGACCAGAGAATTGAAGGGCTCGAGTGGAAATTCGACTGTGAGCAACATTTTCATCTAAATGAACTCCTCGAAGGCGCGGCATGAATGGCGTTGCCGCATACGCCTACCCGCAGCGCCGCTGCCAGAACCGGTCAATCGACCAGGCGCCGCAACCATGGATCACCAGATAGGCGAGCAGCACGCCCCAAAGCACGTGATCCTTGATCTCGATGGCCTCAAGCCCCGGGTAGGAAAGCACCGCGACGGCGTTGAGGATGAACAGGCCGGCTGCCGCAAAGCGGCCGAACAGACCGAGTACCAGCAACACCGGCAGTACCAGCTCGCCGGCGGTTGCCAGCGGTGCCGCAATCGCCGGCGCCAGAATGGGAACGTGGTATTCCTCGGTAAACAGCAGCAGCGTCGTGTCCCAGTCGCGGATCTTGGTCAGCCCGGACAGGAAGAACGCTTTGGCAACGTAGAGCCGCGCGGCCAGCGCCAGTAGCGGCGCCAGTTTCGCGACCTGCAATTCGCCCCAACAGTAAATGCGGCCCAGCTTGGCCAGCCCATTCATCATGCGTCCTCCTTGATATTGCGGATCAGGCCATGGCCGAACAGCCACGCCAGCAAAGGATCCGGATCGCCTTGCGCGGCGGCCAGCGCCTCGCCCACCGCCACACCGGCCAGCAAGGCTTTCAACCAACCGGCATCTTGCCGATCGACCGGACGCCAGCCGTCGCGCCAGACCAGTACCGCCTGCCCGCCGGCATTGAGGTCGGCCGGCGCGCCGCCCTCGTGCATCGCGGCGATGGCGGCGATCGGCCAGCGCATCGAGACGACCAGCGCCAGCGCCGGATCGAAGCCCAGCACGCAGCGCGCAAAACCGTCGGCATCCAGCGCCGCCAGCCGCGCCGGATCCAGTGGCGCCGAGTCGGGCGCATACCACGCACGGTGACGCGCCCAGTCGAGCCGCGCGACATCGGCCATATAAGGCAGATTCGCCGCCGGTGCGAAGCCGTCGAGAAACACCGCCAGCGTCGCACCATCGTCGTGCAGGTTCGCCGACGCCGCCGGTTCGGCGATGACATAGGCGCGCGCCATGGCGCGAAACCAGTCGACCCCGACCAGCGCCGCCACGGTCGGGAACGCGTTCTCCAGCGCATCGATCCGGTTCAGCCGGACGTTGCTGCGATACAGCGCCAGATTGGCGCGCGTTGCCGCGACGAGGCAGCCCGGTGCAAGCGCGTCGTCGGCCAGTCCGGCGGCGAATTCGGCCAGCGTGTCGGCATAGCTCAGCATGCGACCACCTCGGCCACCGTCCCTACCCGCGCCGTCAAGCGCCGGTACTCGTCGAGCAGTTCGGCCAGTGGCGGCAGATGTGTATCGCGTTCGAGCAGCACCGGCAGCGGCCCGAAGCGCGCCAGCGCGGCGTCGAGCAAGGCCCACACCGGCGCGCTGACCGGGGCGCCATGGGTGTCGATCGCCACGCCGTCGCGGATTTCGAAGCCCGCGACATGGATTTCGCCGACGCTATCAACCGGCAGGCTGGCGATTTCGGCCAGCGGATCAACCCCCAGATTGAGCGCGTTGACATACAGATTGTTGACGTCGAGCAGCACGCCGCAGCCGGTCCGCGCAACCAGCGCGGCCAGCAGCTCGGCCTCGCCATAGGTCTCTCCGTCGAAGGCGACGTAACGCGAGACGTTTTCGATCAGGATGCGCCGGCCCAGCGCGGTCTGTACCGCGTCGACGCGATCGGCCAGCAGCGCCAGCGCGCCGTCGATGCGCGGCACCGGCAGCAGATCATTGAAGAAACGCCCCGGCACCCGGTTCCAGCACAGGTGCTCCGAGACCATCGCAGGCTCGATGCGTGCGACCAGCGCCTTCAGCTGCGCCAGATGCACCAGATCAAGCGGCTCGGCGCTGCCCAGCCCAAGGCCGACGCCATGCAGGCTGACCGGGTAGGCGGCGCGCACCGCTTCGAGTTGTGCAATCGGCTGGCCGCCGCCGAAATAGTTTTCGCTGTGTACTTCCCACCAGGCGACGTCGGGACGCTGTGCCAGCACGTCGGCGACATGCGGCGATCTCAGCCCGAGCCCTGCTCCGGGCGGCAAAACGGCATGGGTTAATGTATTCATCGTCATCGTCCAGCGGGCCGGTCAAACTGCCCCGGCCCTGCGGTGGGGCTTGGCGCGGCTAACAAAACCCGGTGAAACGATGCTGGCAAGGCGCACGAAACGCAGACGGTGCAAACGAGTACGACACGTCAGCGCCACGCAGCCAGCAGGGTTTTGTCAGCGACGCTTACATGGCTTTCATCGAGCCGCCCATCTTCGCGCAGGTGCCAGCCGGAACGAACTTCCACTCGCCCGAATCCATGTCCTTGCTGGCCTGACCGGCGCACGAGTGGCCGTTGGCCTTGCAATCGTTCTGGCCGGCCTTGGCCACGCCATAACACTTCTCCTTGTCGGCGGCGAAACTCGGTGCCGACAGCGTTGCCCCGAGTACGGCGGCCAGTGCCGAAGCAAGCAGCAGTTGTTTCTTTTCCATGGTCATTCTCCAGAAGATTGAAAGGGAGCCGCAGTTGCGTCTCTCATCCTCAGAGTCGGACAACGTTCGTGGATATGACAGCGCCGGAGAAAAAAATCAGTCCCTCATCCTGCCAAGCGGCGAAAACGGTCTACAACCGTAAGAAAACAGTGATATCGGTCTGCTTGGTCGTGACGACGCAAGAAGGCCACAGCGGCAGCTGTACCGGCGCTTCCAGCACGCGGATACGGCTACAATGACAGACCAAACCTGCAAGTTTTCCCATGGCCAACTCCGACCTGCTTGCCCGCAGCCTTGCTGCAGTCTGGCATCCCTGCACCCAGATGAAACGCCACGAGGCGCTGCCGCTGATTCCGATTACCCGCGGTGAAGGCGCGTGGCTGGTCGACGCCGACGGCCGGCGCTATCTCGATACGGTATCGAGCTGGTGGGTCAACCTGTTCGGCCATGGCGAACCGCGGATCAAGGCCGCGATCAAGTCGCAGCTCGACGAACTCGAACACGTGATGCTCGCCGGTTTCACCCACGAGCCGGTGGTGCGGCTGTCCGAACGCCTCGGTGCGCTCACCGGGCTGGGTCATGCCTTCTACGGCTCCGACGGTGCATCGGCGGTCGAAATCGCCCTGAAGATGGCGGCACACTATTGGCGCAATGTCGGTCATCCGGCCAAGCACCGCTTTGTCTATCTCGAGGGCAGCTATCACGGTGAAACCGCCGGTGCGCTCGCCGTCACCGACGTGCCGGTGTTCCGCGACGCGTATGCGCCGCTGATCGGTCAGCATTTCATCGCACCGAGCCCCGATCCACGCCGCGCGCTGCCCGGTGAATCCGCCGACGATGTCATCGACCGCGCCGCCGGCCGGCTCGAACACCTGCTGGCGCTGCATCATGGCGAAATCGCCGCACTGATCATCGAACCGCTGGTCCAGGGCGCCGCCGGCATGGCGATGTATTCGCCACGCTACCTGCAACTGGCCCGTGCGGCCTGCGATCGTCATCACGTCCTGCTGATCGCCGACGAAATCGCCGTCGGCTTCGGCCGCAGCGGCGCGATGTTCGCCAGCCAGGGCGCCGGTGTCCAGCCGGACCTGATGTGCCTGTCGAAAGGCATTACCGGCGGCTTCCTGCCGCTGGCGTGCGTGCTGTGCAGCGACGCGGTCTATCAGGCCTTCTATCACGACGATGTGTCGCGCGGCTTCCTGCACTCGCACTCGTACACCGGCAATCCGCTGGCCTGCGCCGCCGCGAATGCCGTGCTCGACATTTTCGAGACCGACGACGTCATCACGATCAACCACGCCAAGGCCGAGCGCTGGGATGCGCTGTTCGATCCACTGCGCGCACATCCGAATGTCGTGCATTTCCGCCGGACCGGCATGATCTGGGCCTTCGATGTCCGCGATGCCGGTGCCGGTTTTGCCCAGCGCTACTTCGCCGCCGCGCTCGACCAGCGCTTGCTGGTCCGGCCGATCGGCAATACCGTCTACTTCATGCCGCCGTACGTGATGAGCGACGACGAAGCCCGCCTGCTTGCCGATGGCGCGCTCGCAGCGCTCGACGCCGCACTGGCGACCGATGACCATACCCAGGACTTGCCGCTGGCCTGATGATGCTAACGCTCGCCCTTCCCGATTTCGACCCCCGCCTCGACGGCATCGTCGAGCGCGATCCCGCCAAGCTGCGCGACTGGCTGATCCGCTTGCCGATGTCGCAGGTCCTCGACGCCGGCCGCCAGGTCCTCGACGCGCTCGCCAGTTGCAACCGCGTCCGCATCGCGCCGGACGAACGCTTTGCGCTGCTCGAACAATACTGCACGGCCATCGACCTGCTCGCCGGCGGCCTCGAAAGCCTGTACCGCGTGCCGGGGCTGCCGATGGGCGAACGCGCCCGCCAGGCCGCACAACTGATGCGTGCGCTGTGGCAGGAGCTGGCCATCGGCTACAAGCGCACGCTGATCGACCGGCTGGAAAAGCGCAGCCTGTTCGGCAATCAGCGCCTGGCCGCGCAGGTCATCCAGCGCACCATGCAGACGCACTACCAGCAACTGCGACTGGCCAGCCGGACCTATATGGCGATGCCGGCAGGATTCTGGCGCGAAACCCACCGGCTGTTCCGCCACGCCGGCGAGCACAAGCTGCTCGAGGAAGGCAAGGACGACAACCAGCCGACCAGCAATCTGTACTACAAGCGCATGCTGCTGCTGGCGCTGGCCGATCCGTCGCGCTATGCGCAGGACGAACTCGACAAGGTGATCGAACTCGTCGACAGCTACGCGCCACTGATCCGCTTCCAGTCGCCGTCCAAACTCGGCGCCGCGGCCGGTTTTTTCCTGGTCCGGCTCGATCAGGACGGCCCGCCGCGCTATGTCGGCGCCCGCAACACCGACGGCATCGACGGCGCAGCACTGCTGGTCGACACGATCGAACTCGGCAAGAAACTGTTCCGCGCGCTGCACGCACTCGAAGCCAAGGCGCCCCTGGCACACGACCGCGCCAAGGTGCTGATGTGGATGGAAATCCTCCGTCGCGTCAGCCGGCAATGGAGCATCGCCCCGAAGCGGCTGTTCCAGCGCATCCTCGCCGATACGCGCATCGAGCTGTGCCTCGGCCTCGCCGCCACCGTGCACACCACCAGCGCCGGCCAGATCGATACCGGCACCGCGTCACCGAAAATCAGCCAGTGGCGCATCGTCAACGAAAGCCCGGGCGGCTATGCCGTCCGCGGCGACGCGATGCCGGCCGAGCAGGCCCGCGCCGGCGAAATCGTTGCGCTGCGGGCCAGTGCCGACGAACCGTGGATGATTGCCTCGGTCCGCTGGTTGCAGCAACGCGACGACGGCGGCATCGATATGGGCCTGCAAGTGATGAGTGCCCAGCCGACACCGGCAATGGTCCGCGCTGCCGGGCCGCGCGAGAACGTGCCGGCACAACCGGCGCTGCTGATTCCCGAGATCGCCGTGCTCAAGCAGGCCGCGCAACTGGCGGCATCCAAGGGCACGTACGCACCGCTGCGCGAGCTGGCCGTCGACACCGGCAACGGCGTCCTGCGGCTGCGCGCCACCAAACTGGTCGAGCAACAGATGGGTTATGACCTGTTCGAGTACCAGGCGGGGTAAAGCCGTTTGTCGTCTACCAGACTACCGGCTGCCATCGCTCAGTTCTTCGAGCAGTACCGGGCTGCATTCAACCGCTTGGATGGTGAAGCCATCGCGCAGCTGTACGCTGCGCCATCGGGGATCGTTACCGATGAGGGCTATACGCACTGGCCCGATTTCAATGCGGTGAAAAGCAATATGATCGCCCTGTGCACACAGTATCGGGACAGCGGCTATCTCGAAGCCCGTTTCGCGCCGTCCGCCTTCCTCGCCCAGGGACAACATCACGCCGTTGTTGATGTGTGCTGGTCGATCCGTCGCAGCACCGATCTGCCACCTTGGCAATTCAACACCACCTACAATCTGCGCCATACCCGCGAAGGCTGGCGTATCCAGCTTTGCACCGCATACGAAGAAAAACGCCTGAACTAGCCCGACAAGGCCGGCAGCGACGGATATGCGTCAAACATGTCCGCTACGACTGTTCATCATCCTCAGCACGTTTCGCACGCGGATGTGCCTTCAGATAGCCTTCTTTCAGGTGCTCGAAATCGAGGTGGGTATAGATCTGCGTCGTACTGAGGTTGGCGTGGCCGAGGAATTCCTGCACCGCACGCAGATCATGACTGCGCTGCAGCAGGTGACTGGCGACGCTGTGGCGCAGCTTGTGCGGATACAGCCGCTCGCTCAGCCCGAGCTTCAACTGCCAATGACGCAGCCGGTATTCGACCGCGCGTGTCGTCATCGGCGTGCCGCGAACGCTGACGAACAGCGTGGAGACGCCGGCCGACGCATACTGCGGCCGCAGCAGCAGCCAGCGCCGGATCGCTTCGATCGCCGACGCACCGACCGGCACCTCACGGGTCTTGCCGCCCTTGCCGAGCACACGCACGAAGCCGGCGACGAAGTCGATCGCCGCCAGCGGCAGGCTGGCAAGTTCGGCAACGCGCAAGCCGGACGAATACAGCAATTCCAGAATCGCCCGGTCGCGGCAGTCGATCGCATCGTCGTCGCCGATACCGTCAATCAAGGCGTTGACCGTCGGTACATCGAACGCCGCCGGCAGCGGCTTCGGCGCCTTTGGTGCGCGCACCGTCGCGAACGGATTCTGCGTCCAGCCGCGATCGCGCATCATCACCCGGTAGAAACTGCGCCACGCCGACAGCATGCGTGCGACGCTGCGCCCGGACAGTTGCCGGCCGACGAGCATGCGCACGAAGCCGCGCGCGCTCTTGGTATCGACCGACGCCAGATCGGCATCGCCGGCCAGTTCGGCCAGCGCCAGCAGGTCGCGGCGATAGGCCGAACGGGTCTGCGGGCTCGCGGCTTCGGCGGTCAGCACCGTATCGAAGTGCTCGAAGTCGCCGAGGTGGCGCGGCGCTTCAGACCGGGTCGCTGACGGCTGCTTCGGCATCGTCCAGCACCGCGGCCTGCCGCGACAGGGCCGCGGCGACAAGTTCGGCCAGACGGCTCAGGTACAAGGTGCCCATGTCCGGGTAGAAGCGCTCGGCGTCATCGCTGGCGAGCACCATCACGCCAACCGGTCGATCGGCGATACGCAGCGCAAACAGGCCGAACGACGCCAGTTCCGGGCCACGCTCGCCGAACCAGGCCCGGACATCGTCGCTCAGATGCGAACCGCAATACGGCGACACCAGCTGCTCGGCCAGTCGCTGTGCGGCCTCGCCGGCTGGCGCCAGCTCGGGCAGCTCGGCGTCGCCGCTATCGAGCCCCCACAGTCGCACCGCGACATCGGACAGGCCGAACGATTCGGCCAGCGAGGCCCGCAGCGACGCCAGCACCTCGGCAATATTCGCGGCGCGCAGCAGCGACAGCGTCAGCCGGTGCAGCCGCTCGCTGGTGACGTCGTTTTCCTCGCCGAACTGCAGCAGCGCGCCCATGCGCGACTCGAGCTTGCGGGTGCGCTCGCGCAACGTCACCAACTGGCGCTCGGCCAGCGAAACGGCC
Organism: Jeongeupia wiesaeckerbachi; assembly: GCF_050916355.1. GTDB lineage: Bacteria > Pseudomonadota > Gammaproteobacteria > Burkholderiales > Chitinibacteraceae > Jeongeupia > Jeongeupia wiesaeckerbachi. The sequence continues at coordinate 1,703,051 of NZ_CP136946.1, read as the reverse complement.
TGACCGTGATGATGATGGGGCACGTAGATCTGCGCGATCTCGTCGGCAAAATCGTCGAAAAACGCAGGATTGGCCTGCAGCCAGGCTACGATCTCGTGCGGTTGCATCATTGCTCCTCGATATGGAATCGCTGCTTCGGTTTGTCATTGGCGCCTCGCCCGGTCGGCGAGCGTGCCAAAGCAGTTTGTTCACGCCCGAAGCGCAGTGACCGGATGGACATGAGGCCCATGAGGATCGCGCGCATCGGGCAGGGACGAAATGCGGCGGTCTAGCCGCCTGATGGATCGGATTAGAGCGTGATCACGCCGTCGAATACGGTGACGGCCGGGCCGGTCATCAGCACCGGCTGGCCCTCGCCCGCCCAGCTGATGCTCAGATCGCCACCGCGCGTATGCACACGAACGTGCGTATCGAGCAGGCCGCGACGGATGCCGGCAACGACCGCGGCGCAGGCGCCGGTGCCGCAGGCCAGCGTCTCTCCGGCGCCACGCTCGTACACGCGCAGGGCAATTTCGTCGCGCGCCAGCACCTGCATGAAGCCGGCATTGACGCGTTCGGGGAAGCGCGGGTGGTGCTCGATCGCCGCGCCGAGGCGCTCGACGGCGCCGTTGTCGACGTCGTCGACGACCTGCACCGCGTGCGGATTGCCCATCGACACGACGGTGATGCCGACGCTTTCGCCGTTGACGTCGAGCGCATGGATCACCGCATCGGCGTCAGCGACAAAGGGAATCTCGACCGGTACGAGTCGCGGCGCGCCCATGTCGACGGTGACGTCGCCATCGGCCTCGAGCCGCGGGTAGATCACGCCGCGTGCCGTCTCGACGGCAATTTCGGTCTTGTCGGTCAGCCCCTGATCGACGACAAAACGCGCGAAACAGCGTGCGCCGTTACCGCACTGCTCGACCTCGCTGCCGTCGGCGTTGAAGATCCGGTAACGGAAATCGACGCCGGGCTGCGTCGGCGCCTCAACCAGCAACAACTGGTCAAAGCCGACGCCGAAATGGCGGTCGCCAAGGCGCCGCAGCGTGGCCGCGTCAAAGGCGATCTGCTGGCGGACGCCGTCGACGACGACGAAGTCGTTGCCGAGGCCCTGCATCTTGGTAAAGCGGATTAGGCGCATAAATCGGTTTCGGTCGGTTGAACGGGAAGGACGGCGATCAGCCCAGCAGCCGCGCGTGCTCGACCATCAGGCAGCGGTCCATGACGACGAACAGGCCGGCGTCGCGCGCGCGGATAGCGGCATCTTCGTTGATGATACCCGACTGGATCCAGATGCCGCGCGCACCACGGCCGATGGCATCGTCGACCACGCCGCCGACGTCCTCGGCCCGGCGGAAGACGTCGACGAGGTCGACGTCGCCCGGCACGTCCGCCAGCGCCGGATAAGCGGTTTCGCCGAGCACGGCATCCACGCCCGGCCGGACCGGCACAATGGAAAAACCGGCAGCCTGCATATAGCGCGAGACCCGGAAACTGGGCCGGTCAGGCTTGGGCGACAGGCCGACCACGGCGATACGCCGGACGCCGGATAGAAAGGCCCGGACTTCGTCATCACTCGGATTGCGAAACATCGTCATTCTCCTTGGCAGCTTCGAGGCCACGGCACAAACCCGGGTGTTCGCGGTTGGGCAGGTCGAGGTAATAGCCCTGCACCAGATCGACGCCCATCTCCAGCAGCATCTGGTAGATCGCTTCGTTCTCGACGAATTCGGCGATCGTCGTCTTGCCCATATCGTGCGCCATCGAGACCATGCCGCGCACGAACACCTGGCTGTCGGTATCGTTGGGCAGATCACGGATGAACAGCCCGTCGATCTTGAGGATATCGGCCTTGAGCTGCTTCAGGTAGGCAAACGACGCGAAGCCATTGCCGAAATCGTCGAGGCAGACGGTGCAGCCGGTTGCGCGCAAGGCATCGATGAAGCGCTGCGCCTCGCCGATGTCGGATACCGCAGCGGTTTCGGTCAATTCGACCAGCAAGCGCGTCGGCTCGACACAGTGCAGGCGCAGCAAGCGGCCGATGAAATCGGGCAATTCGGGCTCGTCGAACGAGCGGCCGGACACATTGATCGCCACCGACGGCATCCCCGGCCGTGCCGCCAGCAGCTCGATCGTCCGCTTGATGACCCAGCGGTCGATGTCGACGATCTTGCCGGTTTTTTCAGCGTGCGGAATGAACGAGCCGGGCATGATCAGCGCACCGCTGGCGTCCTTCATCCGCACCAGCGCTTCGAGGTGCACCAGCTCGCGGTCGGTCGTGCGGTAGATGCCCTGGAAATGCAGCTCGAAACCGTCGGTTTCCAGTGCGTTGACGATGCGCTCCTTCCACGACAGCCGGGTGAAGGCAAGGCGCGAGGTATCGGAGTCGGCGCGGTACATCCGCCACGTCGACTTGCCGGCCGCCTTGGCCTGGTACATCGCGGCATCGGCGTGCGCCACAAGCTCGGCGGCGTTGTTGGCATGCTGCGGATACAGCGCGACGCCGATCGACGTCGACGGCCGCAGCACGTGGCCGTCGGTCGAAAACTGCAGTTGGGCGATGCGGCTGACCAGACGGTCGGCCAGTTTGCCGACTTCGAAGACCGTGCAGTCGGGCAGCAGGATGGCGAATTCGTCACCGCCCAGCCGCGCCAGCAATTCGTGCCGCCGTACCTGGGTGCCGACTTCACGGGCGATGGTCTTGAGCAGCTCGTCGCCGCTGGCATGGCCGAAGGTGTCGTTGACGTACTTGAACTCGTCGAGGTCGAAATACAGCAGCGCCGTGGTGCCGTTCCGCCGCTCGGCATCGAGGACCGTACGCTCGATTTCTTCCTGGAAGCGGTGGCGGTTGTAGAGCCCGGTCAAGGCATCGCGTTCGGCGAGGTTGACCATGCGCTCGGCCAGTTGCCGCGCCTGCGTGACGTCCTCGTACAGCCAGACGCGGCCGTTGGCGCTGCCGTCGCGTTCGGCGACACCATAGCCCTGCTGGGTAATGATGCGGCCGTCGTTCATCGTCAGCTCGCCAAAATCGACCCGGTCGTGGCCGGAAGGCAGATCGCCACGATAGTGCGCCGGCAGATCGACCATCGGGGGCCGATTGGCGGCCTGCTGCAGCACTTCGTCGACCGGACGGCCGGTCAGCCCGGTCGCCGGCACGCCCCACAGCGCGCAGAACGCCGGATTGTGGAACACGATGCGCTGCTCGTTGTCGACGAACAGCACGCCGAAGCGCATCGCCGACAGCAGCGCCGTCAGTCGCGCGCGCTCGGTGTCGGCCAGCGCCAGGTTCGCTTCGCCACGCCGCCGCGCATCGGCCAGCTCGTGCAGTCGTTCGCGAATGGCCTCGCCCATGTCGTTGAAGCGACGCGTCAGCAAGGACAGTTCGTCGCCGCCCAACGGCACCGGCAACGGTGAAAAATGCAGCGGGTCGGCGGCGCTGTCGATCAGGCGGTTCAGCGCGCGCGTCAACCAGACGATGAGCCAGACCATCAGCACCAGCGTCGAGATCAGCCCGACAGCGAGGATGATGGCGTTCTGGACGCTAAGCGTGCCGATCAGCGAGTACCACGGCTGGGTCGACACGCCGTAGCGCAGTTCGCCCAGCGGCCGGTCACCGACGCCGATCGACGCCACAGCGTGAACCTGGGCGCCAAGCGGATGCTCGGCATCGAGCACGTCGACTTCGGGCAGCGGCGTGCCGGCCGGCCAGCCACGCGCGGCGATCACGGTGCCGTCGGGACGCCGCAGCACCAGGTAGCGGATGCCGTCGACCGATTGCAGCGAGTCGATGACCTGCACGGCGTCGGCGGCGTTGCGGGCCAGCGGCTGCGCCAGCGTGGCATTGAACAGTTGCGACAATGCGTTGATGCGCACGCCGAGCGCCTGCCTTACCGTGTCGTGCCAGATACGCGAGGTATTGGCCATCACCATCACCAGCACGACGAGCTGGATCACTGCGCAGGCGGTCAGCAAGCGGCCGCGCAAGCTGCGCATGAAAGGCGGAACGGACAGCCGCATTCTATCCCTGTGAGCGTGAGCGCCGCGTCGGGCCGGTCCTAGCCCTTGAGCGACTTGATGAAAACCTTGGAGCGGCGCTGGTAATTGTAAAGGCGCATCTTCTCGATCGGTAAATCGTCGATCGATGCCTGTGCAAATCCGCGTTCGACAAACCAGTGGCTGGTGCGCGTCGTCAGCGCAAACAGCCGGGTCATGCCGAGCGAACGGGCACGTTGTTCGACGTGATGCAGCAACTGCTCGCCACGATCCTCGTCGCGGTAGTCCGGATGGATCACCAGGCAGGCCATTTCGGCCATGCGGCTATCGGCAAACGGATGGATCGCAACGCAGCCGATGATCTTGCCATCATGCTCGAGCACCGAATAGCGGTGAATTTCCCGCTCGATCAGCTCGCGGCCGCGGAACACCAGCACGCCGGCATCCTCGAGCGGCTCGATCAGCAACAGCATGCCACCAACATCATCGATCGTCGCCTCGCGCAGCGTTTCCAGCGATTCACGCGACACCATGGTGCCGACGCCATCGTGGGTAAACAGCTCCATCAGCAGCGCGCCATCGAGCGAATGGTTGATCAGGTGCGCCCGTTTGACGCCGCGGCGCACCGCGCGCGCCGCGCACGGCAGATAGAGGCGGATGTCTTCGTTGACGTCCGGATTCGCCGCGAGAAACTGGTCGGCCTCGAGCGCCGTCAGCTCGTGCAGCAGCTCGCCCGATGCGTCGACGACCCCGTCGTGGCCGAACATGAACAGGAGCTTATCGGCCTTCAGCGCCACCGCCGCACTGGTCGCAACGTCTTCGAGCGTCAGGTTGAAAATTTCACCGGTCGGCGAATAGCCGAGCGTCGACAACAGCACCAGCTCGCCGTCGTCGAGCCGGTAGTTCAGCGCCGTGGTATCAACCTTGCGGACTTCGCCGGTGTACTGCAGATCGATCCCGTCGCGCACACCCATCGGTTGCGCGGTGATGAAATTGCCGGCCGAGACGCGGATATCGGCGTTGGCCATCGGCGAATTGGCCATCGCCATCGACAGCATCGATTCGATCTCGACGCGCACCTGGCCGATCGCCTGCATCGCACATTCGAGCGTGACGCTGTCGGTAACGCGCACGCCCTTGTGGTAATCGAGCTCCAGCCCTTTTTCCTGCACCCGCGCATCGATCTGCGGTCGCGCGCCGTGCACCACCACCAGCCGCACGCCGAGGCTGGCGAGCAGGTTGATGTCGTAGGTCAGCGTCGAGAAGCGTCCGTCGCGAACCACCTCGCCGCCGAGCGCGATCACGAAGGTACGACCGCGGAATGCGTGGATATACGGTGCAGCCTGACGACACCATTGCACGAAGTCGGGGGTATCCATGCGCGCGAAACTCTCCTTGGATTCGGTGGATTTGCTTGGGGTCACGTCAATATGCGCCACGGCCGGTTACGACGGTCTTGATCGTCTTGCAGATGATCGCAATGTCATACCACAGGTTCCAGTTCTTTACATACCACGCGTCGAGCGCCACGCGCTCGGCGTAGGTCGTATCGTTGCGGCCCGAGACCTGCCACAGCCCGGTCAGACCCGGTCGTGCCTCGAGGTAGAAATCGACCCTGTCGCCGTAACGCTCAAGCTCGGCCTCGATCACCGGTCGTGGGCCGACGAGACTCATCTCGCCCTTGATCACGTTCCACAACTGCGGAATCTCGTCGAGGCTGGTCTTGCGCAGGAAGGCGCCGATGCGCGTGACGCGCGGGTCGTTCCTGAGCTTGAAATCCTTGTCCCACTCGGCCCGCGCTTCGGGGTCGGAGGCCAGCAGCTTGTCGAGCACTTCCTGGCTGTTGTGCACCATGGTGCGGAATTTCCAGCACTTGAACGGCACGCCGTTCATGCCGATGCGCACATGGCCGAAGAACACCGCACCGGGACCGCCCTGGCGCTTGATCTGGATCGCCGCGTAGGCGAACAGCGGCGACAGCAGCAAGAGGCCGACCGACGCGCCGACGAGGTCGAAGGCGCGCTTGAGCAGCGTCAGCGGCCACACCATCAGATTGTTGCTGACGCGCAGCAACAGCACTTCGTGGCTGAAGAAGTGGTGCGGCACGACGCCGAACAGCGGCAGGCCGGCAACCGGCGGAATGATGTGCAGATGCTTGTAGCGCAGGCTCAGCTGTTCGATCGGCGCCTCGAGCGCGCGCATTTCATCGGTGTCGACGGCGATCGCCACATGCGGCCTGCCCTCGGCCTCGAGCCACGGAATCAGCCCGTCGGCGTCGAGCTTGACCACGCGCAGCACGTGCTTGTCGTCGACGGCGATCTCGTCGGGCGCGTCGCGGTCGATCGACACCAGCGCCTTGACGCGGAAACCGAGCTGTTTCTCGCTCATCATCGCCCGGAACGCTTCGACGGCGTTGTTGCCGGCGCCGATGATCACCGTCGGCAACTGCCAGACACCGCGCTTGAGCAGCCACGAGCGCATCAGCGCGCGGAACCAGGGCACCAGCACCAGCGCCAGGCTCCACGACACCGGCCACAGGAAGCGCGATACGGTGAACTTGCCGACCAGCACGACCATGCCGTTCAGCAGCGCCGCCAGCAGTAGCCAGCGGCACAGTTCGAGCAGTTCATCCCAGAAAGGCAAGCGCACGCTGTAGTGGCCGCGCCACCAGAAATTGGTCACCGACAGGATGGCCAGCAACAGGAAAGCCAGCCCCTGCTGCTGCCCCTCCCACTCCCACCACAGCGACAGGCCGCTGCCGATCCGGTGGTAGCGGAACAGGTACAACAGGCCGATCGCGACGGCGAAGCCGGCAGCGAGTGCGGCAAAATCGGCCAGCGCCAGCCAGGGCTTGGCGCGTTCGGGTTGGCGATGCTTATCCATGCGCGGGAATTCCGTAAACGTCGTAGAGCGTGTTCATCATCGTATCGAGCGAATAGTGGCTGGCGGCAAAGCTGCGCGCGCGTGCGCCCATCGCCCGGCGTGCTTCGGCGTCGGCGATCAGCGGCGCCAGCCGCTCGGCAAAACCGGCCGCGTCGTTGACCAGATAGCCGGTGTCGCCATGGCGGACCAGATCGCGGTTGCCGACGACATCGGTCGCGACCACCGGCAGGCCGGCGGCCATCGCCTCGATCACCGCCACCGGCAGGCCTTCCCAGCGGCTGGTCTGGATATAGATGTCCAGCGTCGCCAGTTGTTCGAGCGCCTGCGCCCGCGGCAGCCAGCCTGCGACCCGCACGCCGGCGGCAGCAAGCGCTGCCTCGCCGGATGCATCGCCGCCGCCGATCCAGACGAACTCGACGCCGGCTTGCTGGCAGCGCGCCGTGACGTCGGCAAACAACTCCGGATTGCGCGCCAGCGCGACGCGGCCGACGGTGCCGATGCGCACCACCCCATCGTTGCCGGCGGCTTGCGGAATCGCCGCGACATCGACGGCATTCTCGACCACCGCGACGCGCGGCGTCAGATGCTGGCGGATTTCGCCGGCTTCCGATTGCGAACACGCGATCGCCGTCACCGACGTATGCGCAAGCAGCTTTTCCAGCGTCAGGAACACCGTGTTTTTCAGCCGGCCTTCGGCACGCTGCAGGAAGGACAGGCCGTGCGGCGAAAAGAAATAGCGCGGTCCGCGCACGAACACGCTGGCGATGCGGCCGAGCGCGCCGGCCTTGCTCGAATGCAGATGGACGACATCGGGCGCCAGCTCCTTGAGCCAGCGCGCCAGCGCCCTGCCCGCGCGCCAGTCGTTGACCGGGTGGATGGACCGCTGCATCGGCAGCTGGATGAAACGGATGCGCGCGTCGAACAGCGCCGGCCAGTTGTCCGGGGTTTCCTCGCGCACGCTGTGGATCACCGTCACCACATGGCCGTCGTGCGCCTGGCGGTTGGCGAACGCGGACACCATAGACAGCGTGCCGCCACCGAACGATTCGACGACGTGGACAATGGCGCTCATGCGCGCCCCCGGCGCAAGCGGGCCTTGAGCCTGGCGATCAGCCCGGCCGGCGCCAGCAGCAGCGCATACGTGCGCGCGATGCCGGCCAGCGCGGCGGCGCTGCCGTCCGAATGCCGGCGCTGCACCAAGAGCCGGCTTTTAAGCTGCTTGTTGCGCTTCGAGAGCGAAATGCCGCCCGGGTCGAGTTCGTAGTGGATCAGCACCTCGGGCAGATTGGCGGTCCGGAAACGGGCGACGAACTGCCAGAACAGCGCGTAATCCTCGGCCGCCGGCGTATCGAGCGGATACAAGCCGGTCTCGGCCAGCGCGGCGACACGGTACATCACCGCCGGATGGATGAAGGCCGAGTTGGCACGCATCGTCCGGGCGATCTCGGCATGCGCGCTCGGATGGCGCAGCACGTAGAGCACCTTGCCCTGCTGGTCGACGAATTCGGCCGCGCCGCCGAGCAGCATCACGTCGGGATGCGCATCGAGAAACGCCGTCTGCAGCGCGAACCGGTTCGGCACGTTGAGGTCGCCGCAATCGAGCCGGGCAACGAGTTCATAGCCGCGCGCACGGACCCAGTCGAGCCCGGCATTCAGCGCATGCTCGATGCCGCGGTTCTGCGGCAGGTTCAGAAAGCGCAAGCTGCCTTGCGCCTTGAACGCCGCGCGGCATTGCGCGGCATCGATCGGCGCACGCGTGCTGCCGTCGTCGACGACGAGCACGTCGCAAGGCTCGGAAGCACCGATCGACCCCAGCGATGCCGCCAGCGCGTCGGGGTTGTTGTAATGCGGAATCAGGCAGATCAGCCGGTTTTGAGTGTCGTTCATGACCAGTTCTTGCGCCCAATGATGCGTTTGATTGTACGGGCGACGGCCAAGGGCAGGATGAGCGATGTCGTGGCCTTGGTCATTTTCACCGCCGAGCGCGGCGTCCAGTCGAAGTGACGCCACAGGAGCTTGATCCGCGCCGCCTGCTGGATGCGCCGGCGGCTCATCGAGATGCCGGCATCGTTGTACTCGCTCTTCGTCAGCACCTCGGCGAGGTTGGCGGTGCGGTAGCGCGCAACGAAGCGCCAGAAATAGGCGAAATCCTCGGCCGCCAGGCAGTCGGTCGGATACAGGCCGATTTCGCGCACCGCGCTGATGCGGAACATCACCGCCGGATGCGTGAACGCGTTGTCGTCGTGCATCTGCAGAACGATGGCCTCGTGCGTCTGCGGCTGGTTCACCGTGAAACGGTCGCCGCTCGCGTCGAAGAAGGTCACCGCGCTGCCAAGCAGCATCACGTCGGCGTGCGCATCGAAGTAGGCGATCTGTTTGGCGAAGCGATCCGGCATCACCAGGTCGTCGCAATCGAGCCGGGCGGCGAATTCGTAGCCGGCGTCGACGATGTGCTGCAGGCCGGTGTTGAGCGCGTGCTCGATGCCCCGGTTCTGCGGCAGGTAAACAAACCGCAGCGCGCCCTGCGCGCGGAAAGCCGCATGGCACGCGGCTTCGTCGATTTTTTCGCGAACGCTACCGTCATCGACGACGACAACGTCGATCGCCTCGTCAGAGCCGATCGACGCCAGCGAGGCGATCAGCCCTTGCGGATTGTTGTAATGCGGGATCAGCAGTGCGGCGCGGTTCATCGTGTCTCCGTCGTGGCCGGATGGTGGAGCAGCGCCAGCCAGCGTGCGCCCAGCGCATCGGGGCTGTAGACATCGGCGCGGTCGCGCAGCCACGCCGCGAGTTCGGCATAGCGCGGCGCCTGCAGGGCGATCAGCGCGGCGATCGCTTCGCCGCTGGCGTTCTCGGTGACGAAATCGGCGTCGCGCTCGGCAAACAGCTCGTACACACCACCGGCGCGCGTCGACACTACCGGCAGACCGGCCTGCATCGCCTCGAGCACAACCAGCGGGCAGCCTTCGAACAAGGACGTCAGCAGCAGCCAGTCGGCATCGGCCAGATAGGCGCCGACGTCGTCCTGGCGGCCGGCGATGACCAGGTGCTCGTGCAAGCCACGCCGGGAGGCCTCTTCCCGCAACCACGGTAGCAGCGGGCCGTCGCCGACGACGGTCAGCGTTGCCGCATGCCCCAGATGGTCGAGTGCCATCAGCGCATCGAGCCACAGCGCCGGCTGCTTTTCCTCGGCGACGCGGCCAACGAACAGCAAGCGCGCGGGCTCGCGCGGCGGGCCGGCCGGCCTGGCCGGCTGCGGCTCGACGAAGTTCGGAATGACATGCCAGCCCGGCACCGAAGCTGCGGCCCGATCGCCGACCCAGCGCGCCAGCGAATCGCGCGCATGCGCCGAGACGAAGACCAGCTCGGGCAGCCGGCGATAGATGAACTGGCAGGCACGGCGATGCACCGGATTCATGTGCGCGCGCTCGTCGACCTCGGCCAGCGGCCCGTGCACCCAGCCGAGCACGCGCTTGCCCAGACCGCGCGTCGCCGCCCAGCCGATATAGAGCGGCATCAGGAAGGTCGCGGCGATCACCACGTCGTGCTGTCTGGCCAGAGCACGCAAGGCGCGCCAGCCGGTGAACCACGTCCACGGCTTCGTTGGCTGCCACGCGCCGGACAGATCGACGACGTTGAGCGTGCGCGTGCGATCCCCCCAGAGATTGCGGCTACCGCCGAGCATCGCGACGGTCACATCGACACCACGCGCGGCCAGCCAGGCGCCGACGAGAACGACGCAGCGCTCGACGCCGCCGAGGCCCAGATCGCGGACGACGAACAGCAACCTCATGCCCGCCCCCGCAGCTTCTTGATCAGGCCGTATACGGCGTCGCCGGCCAGTACCCGCGCGCGCTGGCGCTGCCATTTGCCGCGTTCTTCTGCCGGCGGCGGCAGTTGCTGCGACAGCAGCGAGAAGCGTTTTTTGCAGCGCCAGTCGACGCCGTGGGTGCGTACCAGCGCATCGAGCCAGACGGTGCAGAACGCCGGCCGCGTCGCCGGATCACGCTGCGCCAGCGTCACCAGCTGTGCGGTAAACGTGAACCAGTCGCTGCGATCGAGCGCGCGATCAGGTGCGGCAAGCTCGGCGAAGCCGGCCTTGTCGGCTTCGGGCCAATCGGCCGGAAGCGCATGACGCGCGTAGTCGGCGCGTATCGTCGCGCCGGTCGCCGCCATCTCGGCACGCCGCGTCTGAGTGATCTGGCCCGGGTGGACCCGGTAATCGAGCAGCGGCTCGGCGATGCCGACAAAGGTCGCGCCGGCCTTGGCGAAGGCGCACCATAGCGCGTAATCCTCGGCGTGTTGCGCCCGGCTGTCGTAGCCGTGCTGCGCGAACAGCGCGGCCCGCGCCATCACGCCCGGATGTGCGAACGGCGGATTGAACAGCAGCGCCGCCTTGATCGCGGCGTCGGTCTCGGGCGGCAGCCACACCCCGTCGCGCTCGCCGAAGAAGCGGATGCCGACGCCGCAGACGTCGGCGCCGGATGCCTCAAGCGCTGCGACCTGGCGGGCGAGGCGTTCGGGATGGGCAATGTCGTCGGCGTCCATCCGCGCGATCCATCCACCGTGCGAGCGCGCGATTGCTTCGTTCAGCGTCGCGATCAGGCCGCGGTTCTCGCGGCTGATCACGGTGAAGCGCGGGTCTTTGGCCGCATGCGCGTCGAGCACCGCGCGCGTTGCATCGGTCGAGCCGTCGTCGATGGCGATGCATTCGAAATCGTTGAGCGTCTGCTTGGATATCGAATCCAGCGTCTCCGGCAGCAGGCTCGCGGCGTTGTAGCAAGGCAAGATGATGGAAATGACCGGCATCATGCGGCCTTCTTCAAATGAACGCGCGCACGCCACCAGAACGCCGCGAGAATGAAGACCTCGACCGCGACGACGATCTGCGCCGCGGCAACGGCGCCACGCCCCGGCAGCAGCAGCAACAGCAGCCCGACGTTGAGCACGCCGGCGACGACCAGCACCTTGCTGTAATAACGTTCGTCGCCAAACGGCAGCAGGCTTTGCAAACCGTAGACATAGGACAGCGCGCCAAGCAGCACGACCGGCGCCAGCCAGATCAGCGTCTCGACGCTGGCCAGCATGCCCTTGCCGAGCAAGAGCGGCACGATCCACGGCGCCCCGAGCATCAGCACCAGCGTCAGGCCAAGCCCGGCCGCGCCCTGCATCTTGAACGCCTTGCCAATCAGCGCCACCGCGGCCGGCTTGTCATGGCTGGCGAGCTGGGCGATGCGCGGGTACGTCGCCTGCACCAGCGGGCCGATCAGTCCCTGCACGGTATAGGTGAGCTTGTTGGCGGCGGCGAAATAACCGACCTGAGCCGGGCTGGCAAACCAGCCGAGCAGCACGGCGGTGCTGGTCGTGTAGAGATTGGTCGACAGCGCCGACAGAAACAGCGGCCAGCCGGCCTTGAGCGACTGGCCGATATCGGCCTTCGTCGGCGCAACCCACGCCGGACGCGGCGCGCCGTGCCCGGTGATCCACCAGTAGGCGCCGGCGACGAAGGCTGGCAGCGCCTGCAGCACCACGGCGATCGCGACGTCATCGGGGCCGCGCACCATCAACAGCAGCGCGCCGAGCACGACGACCCGGCCGGCGACGGTCAGCAAGGACGCCGCACGCATCAGCTCCAGTCCCTGGAAATACCAGATCGGGAAGAACACGCTGGAGACGACGTAAAGCAAGGAGAGCCAGAACACCGGCGCATGTTCGTGCCAGTCAGGCACCGTGCCGATCGCGACGCCCAGCGAGGTGATCGACACCAGCATCAGCATCGCCTTGGCGACATTGGTGCGCCAGAACACCCGCGCGATCGCCGCGGTATCGCCGCGCGCAATCGCGACCTCGCGCGTCGCCGAAAGATTGAAGCCGAAGTCGGTCAGCAGCACGCCGTACTGGACCACAGCGAACGCGTACGACTGGACGCCGAAACCATCGGCGCCGAGCGTGCGCGCCAGAAACGGGAACGTGACCAGCGAGACCAGGTAGTTGAGTCCCTGGACCAAGTACAGCGCGAAGATATTGCCTTTCAGGCGAGCGTCGAGAGCCATGCAAGCGAAAAGCCCGCGCAAGGCGCGGGCGAAGTCTGTGTGGTTGTCATTCTAGCCGCAGCGCGGCTGCGGCCGGCGGAAATAACACCGCCCGCGGCAATGCGCCTTCGGATGCAACCTGTTCACAGTCTGTCGCGAGCGACGCTTACGCTGCGTGAAGAGCAGCACAGAAACCGGAATGGACACAGAGTCCATGAGGATTTCGAGCAGCGCATGAGCCTCGATCAGCGTCGCGCAGCAAGACTGTGGGCAGGTTTAGTCGCCGTAGCCGTTCGGGTTCTGACTTTGCCAGCGCCAGCCGTCGTTGCACATGTCCTGCAGCGTTTTCTCGGCGACCCAGCCCAGCTGCTCGCGCGCTTGAGCCGGATCGGCGTAGCACGCGGCGATGTCGCCGGGGCGCCGCGCCACCAGCTGATACGGCACCGGCTTGCCCGATGCGGTCTCGAAGGCCTTGACCATGTCGAGTACCGAGTAACCGACCCCGGTGCCGAGGTTGACGGTCACCAGCCCCGGATTGGTCACGAGCTTCTGCAAGGCCTTGACGTGGCCGCGCGCCAGATCGACGACGTGGATGTAATCGCGCACGCCGGTGCCGTCGGGCGTCGGGTAATCGCCGCCGAATACCGACAGTTTCTCGCGCTTGCCAACGGCCACCTGCGCGACGAAGGGCATCAGGTTGTTCGGAATCCCCTGCGGGTCTTCGCCGATCAAGCCCGAGGCGTGCGCGCCGACCGGATTGAAGTAGCGCAGCAAGGCCAGATCCCAGCTCGGGTCGGACTTGTACAGATCGCGCAGGATGTCCTCGACCATCAGCTTGGAGCGGCCGTAGGGATTGGTCGCCGACAACGGAAAATCCTCGCGGATCGGCACAGCATGCGGATCGCCGTAAACGGTGGCCGAACTCGAGAACACCAGCTTCTTCACGCCGGCATCACGCATCGCCTCAAGCAGGCGCTGGGTACCGACGACGTTGTTGTCGTAGTACTCAAGCGGCTTCTCGACCGATTCGCCAACGGCCTTCAGGCCGGCGAAGTGGACGACGGCCGAAATCGGGAAGCGCTTGAACACCTCGTCGAGTGCGGCGCGATCACGGACATCGGCCTTGACCCATTCGATCTCGGTACTGGTGATCGTCGCCAGCCGTTCAAGCACCGCCGGCTTGGCGTTGTAGAAATTATCGAGGATCACCGGCTTGAAGCCGGCTGCGATCAGTTCGACATAGGTGTGCGAGCCGATATAGCCGGCACCGCCGGTCAAAAGCACGTGCATGCGATACCTCCGGGAGAATTGGACTAGCGTTTTTCCTGCCGCCACAGCAGAAAGAGCGCGACCGCCATGAAGGTCAGCGTCGGAATCGACACCACCGCCGGCGCGGGCCAGTTCTGCAGCTCGCCCAGATAGACGACCAGGCGGTTGAAGAAGTGGAAGGTCACGCCGGTCAGGATGCCGATGAACAGTTTCACACCAACGTTGGCGCTGCGCCGCTGCGTCTGCGAGAACGGCAAGGCAATCACCACCATCGACAGACAGGCCAGCGGATAGAACAGCTTGCCCCACAGTGCCAGTTGGTAACGCTGCGTCTTCTGGCCGTTGAGCTTGAGGTGATCGATATAGCGCAGCAGCGCCCGTGCCGACATCTGCGCCGGCTCGACCAGCAACACCGCGAGCATGTCCGGGGTGATCTGCGTCGACCAGTCGAAGACTTTCTCGTTTTTCAGCGCCACACCGCCCGAGGCCGGCAGAAAGGTCGTCTGTACCGCCGGCTCGAGCCGCCAGACGCCGTCGCCCAGGTAGCGCCCCTGCACACCGTCGACGATACGGTCGAGCGTGCGCTCGGGCGTGAACTCGTAGATGCGCACGCGCTGGACGCTCAGGTCCGGCATCATTTCGGCGATATTGACGATCTGCCGGCCGTCCTTGACCCATACGCCCGAGCGGAAATCGCCGGCGATCATCTGTTTGGTCGCCGCCAGCCGGTACTGGCTCGCCATGCGCATCGTCACCGGCGCGACGAACTCGCCCATCAGCACGGTAAAACCGCTATAGGCGATGCCGATGCCGACCAGCCAGAGCAGCAACTGCTTGACCGAGACGCCGGCGGCGCGCATCACCGTCAGTTCGGAATTGCCGTTCAGGCTCGACAGCGCAAAGATGCTGCCGATCAGTACCGCGATCGGCATCAGCTCGTAGGCATTGCCGGGGATTTGCAGGGCGACGTAGATCAGCGCATCCAGCACCGTATAACCGCCCTTGCCGAGCTGCGAAAACTGCGCGATCACGTCGAAAAACATGTACAGCGCCAGCAGGCCGATCAAGGTAAACAGCACGAACAGCGTGATTTCCTTGAGCAGGTAGCGCGACAGCAGCTTCATCATCGCGCACGCCCCCGCCAGCGGTAGAGCCCGAACATCATCGCCAGCGCCGCCGCATGAATCGGCCACATGCCGACCGCCGCCGGAATCTTGCCGTCGGCGATCCAGGCCTGGCCGATGTTGATGAAGTTGTAATACAGGAAGTACACGAAAATCGCCCCGAGCAGATTGAGCGCCCGGCCGCCGCGCGGATTGAAAAAGGCGAACGGAATCGCGCACAGGGCCATGATCAGCGCCGAGATCGGCAAGGCGATGCGCCAGGCCAGTTCACCCTGTTCTTCGGGGCTGCTGCTGCCCCACAATTCCAGCGAGCTTTTGGCTTGCGTGCTCGGACTCGAGACCGGCTTGTTCTGCGTTTCGACCTTGACCTGCGCACGCTCGAACTCGGTCGTCTCGTACGCCGCCGTCCCCGGCACGCCGGTATAGGCATGGCCCTTGCCGAGCCACAGCCAGCGCTCGCCATGCTGGTCGAGAAACAGCCCGCCCTCGTTGGCAACGACGACGCTGACCTTGCCGTTCTTGCCGCGCAACTGCGCGAACACGTTCCGGCCCTGGCCGGTGTCGGCGACGAACTGTTCGACGAAGTAGATCCGGTCGGCTTCCGACGACTCGCGGAACACCCCCGGCGCCACCTGCGAGACTTCCTGGCGCTGCGCCGATTTTTCGCGGAAATCACGGCTTTCGCGCTGGGCCCACGGCCAGGCGAACAAGGAGAGCGCGGCGATCAGCAACACGATCGGCACCGCGAACTCGAGCACCGGCCGGACAAAACTGCGGATCGAACGGCCGCTGGCGAACCAGACGACCATCTCGTTATCTTTCCAAAGCCGCGTCATCGTCATCAGGATGGCAATGAACAGCATCAGCGACATCAGCATCGGCAAATAGCGCAGCGAGGTGAACCCCATCAGCACCCAGACCGCGCCGCTGCCGAGCACGCCGAGCGTCGCCTGGCCGAGCAGCTTGACGATCTGTGTGGTCATGACGACGAGCAGCAGCACCGAGAAAACGGCGATGGCAACCCAGGACATCTCGTGAATCAGGCTTCGTCTGAACAGCATCCGCGTTTTTGACTTATAAGGGGGGCTGGGAAATAATCGGTCGAATCTTGCCGGCGCCGCCTATGGGCCACAAGTGGGCCATCAGTGAACCAGTTCACTTGCGCGCCGCCCTCTAGCCCCATTCTCGTGCGATCGGGCGACCCATCCTGCCCCGACACGCCGGGCTGCCGCTGCGGCAGCCGCTACCGCGACACCAATGGAGATCCGCCATGGAGTTTAGCATCAATCTTACCGCCCCCGAAAAAGCTGCCGCCGACTGCCTGGTGTTGCCGCTTGCGGGGACCAAACTCCCCGGCGCCCTGGCCAAGCTCGACGAGCGTGCCGGCGGCTGGCTGACGACGCTGGCCACCAGCGCCGAATTCGGCGACAAGGCCGGCAGTCTGCTGGCAGGCTATCTGCCGATCGACGACAAGCCGCAAAAAGTGCTGCTGTTGCAGCTGGGCAAGGACAGCGATCTCGCGGCATTGCGCAAGGCTTGCGACGCACTGGCGCGCGCGCTGGTTCAGGGCAAGTCGGCCAGCGCCGCCCTCGTGCTGCCGGCGCTGAAAGGCATCGCGACCGATGACATCGCCGCGGCGATTGCACAGTCGATCACCTTCGAGTCCTACCGCTTCACCCAGTTCAAATCCGAACCGGAACCGGCGCCGGTGCTGGCGAGCATCACGCTGCTGCTGGCCAAGAAAGGCGATCAAAAAGACGCCGAAGAAGGCCTGGCACGCGGTCTGGCCGTCGGCCACGGCATGAACCTGACCCGCGATCTCGGCAATCTGCCCGGTAATGTCTGCACACCGACGCGGCTGGCCGAAGAAGCCGCGCTGCTGGCCGAGCGTTTCCACCTGAAGCTCAGCGTGCTCGAAGAAGCCGATATGGAGGCGCTGGGCATGGGCTCGCTGCTGTCGGTCGCCAAGGGTTCGACCCAGCCGCCGAAACTGATCGTGCTCGAATACCACGGCGAAGGCAGCGGCAAGAAGGCCGCCAAGCCGGCGGTGCTGGTCGGCAAGGGCATCACCTTCGATTCGGGCGGCATCTCGCTCAAGCCCGGCGAAGGCATGGACGAAATGAAGTACGACATGTGCGGCGCCGCCACGGTGCTTGGCACGCTGCGTGCGGTGTGCGAACTGGCGCTGCCGGTCAATGTGATCGGCGTGATTCCGAGCTGCGAAAACATGCCGGCCGGCAACGCGGTCAAGCCCGGCGACATCGTCCGCTCGATGTCGGGCCTGACGATCGAGGTGCTGAACACCGACGCCGAAGGCCGCTTGATCCTCTGCGACGCGCTGTCCTACGTCGCCAAGTTCGATCCGGACGTCGTCGTCGACATCGCTACGCTGACCGGCGCGTGCATCATCGCGCTGGGCCACCACACCACCGGCCTGTTCGCCAACGACGACGAACTCGCCGACGCGCTGTACGCCGCTGGCCAGCAGACCGGCGACAAGGCTTGGCGCCTGCCGGTGTGGGATGAGTACCAGGAACAGCTCAAGTCCAATTTCGCCGACATGGCCAATATCGGTGGCCGCCCGGCCGGCTCGATCACCGCTGCGGCCTTCCTGTCGCGCTTTACCCGTAACTACCGCTGGGCCCACCTCGACATCGCCGGCACGGCGTGGAAATCGGGCGCGGCCAAGGGTGCGACCGGCCGGCCGGTGCCGCTGCTGGTCGAGTTCCTGCGCCAGCGCGTCGAAAAAAAGACCAAGAAGTAAGTGGCCCAGGTCACCTTCTACTTCAACGTCAAGAGCCGCGAGCAGGCGCTATGTCAGCTCGTCGGCAAGGCAATGGCGCAAAAGCTGTCGATCAGCGTGCTCGCCGCCAGCGAATCGGCCGCCTACGCGCTCGACCGGCTGCTGTGGGAGCTGCCGCAGACCGGCTTCCTGCCGCATTGCGCCGCCGATCATCCCGATGCCGCGCGCACCCCGGTCCTCGTCGACCACCGCGTCGAACTGATGCCGGCGCGTGACGCGCTGTTCAACTGGACCGACGGCGTCCCCGGTGGACTCGAGCAGTACGCCCGGGTAATCGAGATCGTCGATCAATCCGACGAGGCTCGCAGCGCAGCGCGTACGCGCTGGCGCGCCTATCAGGCACATGGCATCACCCCCGAGGGCATCGACCTTCTCGAACTGGCAGCCCAACGATGAACGACACCGACGACAGCGTCAGCCCCCTGTTCGACAAGATGGACGCGCTGCTGGCCCGTCACCGTGGCGAGCCGCCGCGCGATGACGACATTCCGGTGCTGACCGCCGAAGTCGCCGCGCCGGACGACGACATCCCGGTCCTCACCGACGAAGCCCGCGCCGCCGAGCCCGCGCTGATGTTCGACCCGGACGAATTCTTCACGCCGCCACCGCCGCCCGCCGCACCGGCAGTCGCCGCAACGCCAGCGCCCGAGCCGCCCCCGGCCTGTCCGGCCCCAGGCGAGTTCCTCGACCTGCCGCTGCTTGATCTCGACGCGCTGGTCTCGCCCTACCCGGAAACCGTCGACGACGACTGGCTGCCGCCACTGCCCGAGGTGGCCGAAAGCACCGTGGTCGACGTCGCCACGCCGGCCGCGCTAGGCTGGGAAGGTGAAACCGTCCGAATCAGCGGCCTCGCCGAACCGGCCTTGGCCGATGCAATCGTATTCGCGCCCGCCCCGGACGAGACGTACCCGCCGCTGGACGACGACACAGCACCGGCTGAACACCACGCCATGCTGAACGACTACGCGGTAGAGCCAACGCTTGAGGCTGAGGCTGAGGCTGAGGCTGAGGCTGAGGCTGAGGCTGAGGCTGAGGCTGAGGCTGAGGCTGAGGCTGAGGCTGAGGCTGAGGCTGAGGCTGAGGCTGAGGCTGAGGCTGAGGCTGAGGCTGAGGCTGAGGCTGAGGCTGAGGCTGAGGCTGAGGCTGAGGCTGAGGCTGAGGCTGAGGCAACGATGGTCGGTGATCCTGCGACCGATGCAAGCGAAGGCGTGCACGCGTTGCGCTGGTACGACGATCAGCGCGACGAAGCGGTCGAAGCGGTCGAAGCGGTCGAAGCGGTCGAAGCGGTCGAAGCCATGTTGCCAGCATCCGCCACGTCGGTACCGGAAGCGGACGAAGCGGCGGCAGCGCCGATCGCCGAGCCGCATTCGGCCTTCAGCCACGCCGCCTGGTCGGCCGGGCCGGATGCGCTGCACGTGGCCGAACCCGCCGACGACGATATCTGGATCATCGATCTGGATGCGCTGGATGCCGCGCCACCGCTGCCGTCCGCGGCACCGGTCAGCCTGATTGCATCAGCAGTCTCCGTCGCCGCGCCCTTCGAACCAGCACCTGCGGCACAGCCACTACCGACACCGCCGCCGGTCGATGCCAGCACGGTCGCCGAGATCTCCGCCGCCGTCGGCGCACACCTGGCAATCGATATCGCGCTCGAGGTCGAGCAACGGGTCAAGCAGCAGATGGCGACGGTGATGAACAGCGTTTACAACGACCTGCTGCAACGGCTGGGTCACGACATCGCCAGCGAACTCGAAGCCCAGCTGGCGCCGAAAATCAGCGCACTGGTCCACGACGAGCTGCGCCGCAAACGGCTGCTGGATTAAGCGCGGCCAACGCAAATCGTGTGGCATCAGCGTCGCAGGGGCAGGCCCTTGCGCGCCGCTGTTTGCAGCGCGTGTCGCCCCAAGACTTGAATGCTTGCTCGCGACACCGCACCCGGCGATGGCGCCGGCCGAGACTAATCGTCCAGACGGAACACGATCGGCACGTTGACGTCGGCGTCCACCGGCGTGTCGCCGCGACGAGCCGGTGCAAAGCGCCAGCGCTCGGCGACGGTCTTGCGCGCGGCGTCGTCGAGCCGGGCAAAGCCGCTTGAGTGCAGCACACTGACCGCTTGCGGCCGACCGTCCTGGCCGACACGAACCTTGAGCACGACCTTGCCGACCTCGCCGCGCTGACGTGAAGCCAGCGGCATCTCCGGTTTCGGATTGGCGAGATAACCGGGCCAGCTCGGCGCCACTTCGGCGCCCCCTGCCGACGCGGGCTCGAGCCCAGCCGGGCTCGCGCGCCCGGCCACTTCGGTGCGTGTCGTTTCGGCCGTCTGTACCTGCCTGCTCGGCGCCACCGCTGCCGCAACCGGCTTGGCCGCAATCGACTCGCGCCGCATTGCTGCAACCGCTGGCACGGCCGGGCTTGTCGGAGCTGCACTGCGTGGCGCCGACCTGGCCGGTGTTGACGTGCGCCGGGCAGCAAGCTGCGCCTCGCTGCGCGATGTCGGCTGCGGGCGACCGGTAGCGGCGGGCGCCGCCGCCGATCCGGCCAGCAGACGCACCGTCAGCATCGAAACCGGGCGCGGCGCTTGTGCGCCATCACCCAACCAGCCGCCGCCGAGCACGGCGACGTGCCCGGCCAGCGACAGCAGGACGGCGTAGCGCAATTGCACTAGCGCGACCTGCGCCGGCGCCACCAGAGCGTCAGGCCAAGCGCCGCGGCGAACGCGTTGGCGGCGGCAAATCCAGCGAGGATGATGTCGCGCGGCATCTTGCCGAGCCCATCGAGCCAGTGCCATTTGTGCAGATAGGCGAACACGTTTCCTTCCAGTCGGTCACGATCGTCGATGCGCGCCGAGAACGCACCGGTTGCCGGTTCGACGTAATAGCTCGGCTTGCCCGGTACGGCGTAGTCGACGCGATAGACCGGCAGGCGTTTCTGGAAAAAACCATACTCGCCGCCGAACTGCGTCACCAGCGAAATGGTAGCCGCCTGCCCCGCCGGGGCGCCAGCGCGTTCGGCCAGCGTCAGCGCGTGCTGCTGCGCCAGATCAATGTCGGCCAGCCCGTTCCAGTAACGTGGCAGCGCATCGGCCGCCGCCGCGTGGTGATGCTGATGCTCGCCGCCGCCGGACCCCGCTGGCGCCGCGGCAATCAGCCAGGCGCCATGGTCGCCGAACTGGACCGCGCTCAGCCGTTGTGCGCCGTCCGGCACTTCGGTCAGCGCAGGAATGGCCGTCAGCAGCGGCGCTGGCTGGGCCGGCGCTTGGGCGCGCGAGAAGTACAGGTGCACCAGCCCGCTGCCGATCAGCAGCACACCGGCAACGCCGACGCCGACGCCGACACCGCGGTGCCAGCGCCGCAGCCGCGGCTGGCCCGGCTTCAGCGTCGCCGCGCGCAGGCGCAGCAGCCACAGCGTCAGGCCGCCGACCACCGTCAGCAGACCGCAGCCGAGCAGCACGGTGATCCCGGTCAGCCGCAGCGGCTCGTTGGCCCACGCCCAGCTGTGCAGCAGCACGAAGGCGCCCGACAGCACGCGCTTGCTGTCGTTGGTCAGGGTCGACAGCCGGGCCTCGCCGGTATCGACGAAAGCCGTCAGGCCGTCACCCCGGGCGAACTCGACCCGCCAGACCGGCAGGATCTTGTTCATCGCCGGATAGTCGCCGCCGAAGCTGCTGATCGGCGTGATCCGCGCGACCGGGCTGGATGCATCACCGGCAAAGGCGCGCGCCAGCCGCTCGGCTTCGATCCGGTCGGCATCGGCGATCTCGCGGCCGGTCTGCGCATCGGCCCAGTGCCGTACCCGGCCATCGGCCGTCAGCCATTGCCACGCCGGGCGATCGCCGAACATCGTCAGTTTCAGCTCGCGCGCCGGCGCATTCAAGGCCGGCGGCATCGGCGCAAAACCGGCCGGCAGCGGTGTGGCGGGCGCAGGACGTTGCGGCTGCGGCGACAGCGCCGACATGATCGGATGCATCACCCCGGACAAGCCCCACAGCAGCACGGCGATACCGGCCGGCAGCGCCAGCAGCCGGTGCCAGCGCGTCAGCGTGGCGACGAGCCGTCCGGTCTTGAGCGTCTGCAGCGCAACGAAGCCTGCCTGCCGCTGCGGCGGCGTCACCGGTCTGGGCCGACGCCGGCGAAGGTAGCGGAAGAATCCGCCGCTCATTTCGCCACCTCGCCACCGAAGGCGTAGCGGACGCCGACCAGCGCGGTGCGCGGCGCGCCCGGCGTGTACGTATCCTGCGCGTTCGGGCTGTAGACGCCGACGCCGCTGTAAGTCGACGATGCCGATTCGGCGTAGTGCCGGTCGGTCAGGTTGATCACGCTGGCCCACGCCTCCCAGCCGCGGGCAAAACCCCAGTTGGCGCGCAGGTTCAGCAGCGTGTGCCCGTCGTAGCGCACGGTATTGGCGTCGTTCATCCAGTACGGGCCGACATACTGGACTTCGAGCGCGATCCTCGCCTTTTCGACCGGCAACCACGCCAGCGCGGCATTGCCGAACCAGTTCGGCGCCTGCGCCATCGTCTTGCCGGCGTAATTCAGCGTCGGCGTCGCCTGATAGTCGCGGTACTCGTGCTGCGCGTAGCTGCCCGACAGCCGCCACTGCCACGCCTCAAACAGCGCGCCGTTCAGGCCGAGCTCGACGCCGCGATGGCGGGTGCTGCCGGCATTGCGCGGCTCGGACTTTCCGGGCTGGCTGCTGTAGTTGACGATCTCGTCGTCGCCGTCGAGCTGATACACCGCCAGTTCGAGCGCGGTCCGGTACGACAGCTGTGCGCGCAGGCCGACTTCGACGTTGTTGTACGTCGCCGGCTTCAAGTCCGGCACCGCCAGCGACGAGAACAGCTGGCCGACCTCGGGCGGCGTGAAGCCCTGGCTGTAGCTGGTGTAGGCGCTGATGGCGTCGCTCGCCTGCCACGTCAGCCCGAGCTTCGGCGAGCTGTGCTCGTAGGTCTGCTGCTGGCTCGCCGCGCCGGTGGTCGCGGAAGGCTGGAGGTTGTTGTTGTAGTCGTAACCGACGCGGTCCCAGCGCAGCCCGGCGGTCGCGCGCCACGCGGCGCTGATCGCCCACTGCGCCTCGCCGTACAGCGCGGCGTTGGTCAGGTCGACATGATAGTCGCGCCGGCGCGTCGTCTGCTGGTAGCTCAGATAGCGTCCGCTCGCCGGATCGCGCTGGACGTTCAGGTTCCATTCGCCCTGATCGTTCGGGCTTTCCTCGAGCGTCGCGCCGCCGATCAGCCGCAGCGGTCCCCAGTCCTGCCGGTGTCGCGCATCGACGCCGACCGAGCTGAAGAAGTTCTCGGTCGTCCGGCCCGAAGCGCTGGCCGGGCCGGTATTGAAGATCAGATAGCTCGGCAGCTGGTCGGTGTTGTTGTGCCGCCAATAGACGCTGGTCGTCGTCTCGCCGCCTTCATTCCAGTTGCCGATCAGCTGCGCGTACGCGCGCATCGCCTCGACGTCGCGATAGGTAAAGCTCTGGTAACTGTAGCCGGGCCGGCTGTTGTAGTCGGACGGATTCAGGCTGCCCGGCATCTCGGTATCGAGCTTGTTGTAGCTGAACAGCGTTTTCAGGTAGGCCGTGTCCGACAGCGTCAGGTCGCTGCGCAAGGTCAAGGACGTCTTGTCGGCATCGCTGTAGTCCTGCCAGCCGCCCTTCTGCCAGCTGCGGTAGCCGCTCAAACGGCTGGCGAGCACGTCGTTGCCGCCGGTGACCTCGGCGTCGACGCGGCTGTAGCCCTGGTTCGAGCCGCGCAGGGCGATATCGCCGCCGAAGCTGCTGCTCGGCGCACGGCTGATGAAATTGACCGCGCCGCCGACGGCGTTGCTGCCGTACAGGCTGGACGCCGGGCCGCGCATCACTTCGATGCTGTCCTCGCCGTCGAGGTTGATCTCGTAGGTGGCGTTGTGGTTGAACACGCCGACCGGACGGATCGGAATCCCGTCCTCAAGGTACTGGTACAAGGGCCGGGTCGAAATCGGCTGGCGGATCGCCATGCTGTGCTGTTCATTCCCCAGATCGGGCATCAGCACGCCGGGCACGGCGTCGAGCACCTGGCTGATCGACGTCGGCTTGGTATCGGCAATGGTCTTGGCATCGACCTTGCCGATGGCCGCCGCGGTTTCTTTCAGCAATGTCGCTTCGCGCGAGCCGGACACGACGACTTCGTCGAGCAGCGGCACGTCGTTGGCGTGCGCAAAGGCAGTGGCGATCGCGAAGGCGAGCGCCACCGGTGGGAAGGGCTGGTTCATGCAAACTCCTGCGCCGCGCGCATGCGCGGCGGCCGGCGGCCAAAGCGGCACGCCGGTGATTCGTGTTATCGGAATGGAAAGGGACGAATCAGAGCAATGAGGGCGGCGCGCGCGGCGCATGCGCCCAGATGCGGCGCACCGGCGCCGGCCATAGCGTGGCGACCAGGGTCGGCGTGACCGAAATCAGCGCCAGCAGCGGCAGCGTGAACGTCGGCACCGGCGGCGGCAAGGCCTGCGCCGCCATGACCGCGCAGACCGGGCACGCCGTCGCCGACTTGACCGGCTGATCCTTGCCACCGAGCACGATCTGACGGATCTCGCCGCCCGGCGCGCACAAGGCCACCGTGACCGCGCCGCTGGCCATCGCGCGCGCGTGCACGAACGGCAGCGCGAGCTGCAATATCAGCGCGATCAGCGCCGGTACACGGCCGAAACGAAGGAAGCGGTTGAGCGAAAGGAACACGATGGCGCCAAGCGTATGACGCCGAGATTCTAGGTGCCGCCCCTTCGCCCCACAAGCGCCGCCGGGCACGCACGAACGGCAGGCAACAAAAACGGGCCCCGCAGGGCCCGTTGTGCTCGTCACCGCGATGCAATCGCTTACTTCACGAGAGCCTTGGCGCGTGCGACGACATTGTCGACGGTGAAGCCGAACAGCTTGAACAGCTCGCCGGCCGGTGCCGATTCGCCGAAGCGGTCGAGGCCGATCACGTCGCCTTCGAGGCCGACGTACTTGCGCCAGCCGTCGGTCACGCCGGCTTCGATCGCCAGACGCGGCACGCCAGCCGGCAGCACCGATGCCTGGTAAGCCTTGTCCTGCTTGTCGAAGACATTGGTCGACGGCATCGACACCACGCGGGCGGCAATCCCTTCGCCAGCCAGTACCTCGGCAGCCTTGACGGCCAGATCCAGCTCGGAGCCGGTCGCGATCAGCACGACCTTGGCATCCGCCGCATCACGCAGCACGTAGCCGCCCTTCTTGATATCGGCGATCTGCGCTTCGGAACGTGCCTGGAACTGCAGGTTCTGGCGAGTGAAGATCAGCGTCGACGGGGTTTGCTTCTGCTCGATCGCATCGGCCCAGGCCACCAGCGTTTCGATGGTGTCGGCCGGACGCCAGACGTTCATGTTCGGGATCAGACGCAGCGTCGCGGTCTGTTCGACGGCCTGGTGAGTCGGGCCGTCTTCGCCAAGACCGATCGAGTCGTGGGTGAACACGAACAGCGTCGGAATCTTCATCAGCGACGCCATGCGCAGCGCGTTGCGCGCGTATTCGCTGAACATCAGGAAGGTCGCGCCATACGGACGCCAGCCGCCGTGCAGCTGGATGCCGTTCATGATCGCGGCCATGCCGAATTCGCGCACGCCGTAGCTGATGTGGTCGCCGACGAGTTCGTTGCCTTCGCGGCGCAGCGGGGTGCTGCCCTTCCAGTTGGTCAGGTTCGAGCCGGTCAAGTCCGCCGAGCCGCCGAGCATTTCCGGCACGTGCGGCACATAGGCCGACAGCGCATTCTGGCTGGCCTTGCGGGTGGCGATGGTTTCGCCCTTGGCATTGGCCTCGGCGATCGCGCCGGCGACGATGTCCGACCAGTTGGCCGGCAGTTCGCCCGCGTTGCGGCGCTTGAATTCGGCAGCGAGTTGCGGATGCGCGGCTTCGTACTTGGCGAACAGCGCATTCCATTCGGCTTCCCAGGCAGCGCCGGCTTCCTTCTTGTCCCAACCGGCGTACACGTCGGCCGGAATCTCGAACGGGCCATGGTTCCAGCCGATCGCGGCACGCGTTGCGGCGATTTCGGCGTCGCCCAGCGGCGCGCCGTGCGAGTCGTGGCTGTCGGCCTTGTTCGGCGAACCCTTGCCGATAATGGTCTTGCAGCAGATCAGCGTCGGCTTGTCGGTCACGGCCTTGGCGGCGGCGATCGCCTTGCGCACCGCTTCGACGTCATGGCCGTCGATCGGGCGGATCACGTGCCAGCCATAGGCTTCGAAGCGAGCCGGCGTGTCGTCGGTGAACCAGCCTTCGACGTGGCCGTCGATCGAGATGCCGTTGTCGTCCCAGAACGCAATCAGCTTGCCCAGGCCCCAGGTGCCGGCGAGTGCGGCGGCTTCGTGGCTGATGCCTTCCATCAGGCAACCATCGCCGAGGAAGCAGTAGGTGTGGTGGTCGACGACGTCGAAGCCCGGCTGGTTGAACTCGCGCGCCAGCAGCTTTTCGGCGAAAGCGAAGCCGACGGCATTGGTGATGCCCTGACCGAGCGGGCCGGTGGTGGTCTCGACGCCAACGGTGTAGCCGTATTCCGGGTGGCCCGGGGTCTTGCTGTGCAGTTGACGGAACTGCTTCAGGTCGTCGATCGACACTTCATAGCCGGTCAGGTGCAGCAGTGCGTACTGCAGCATCGAGCCATGGCCGTTGGAGAGGATAAAGCGGTCGCGGTTGATCCAGCCCGGGTTGCGCGGGTTGAAGCGCATCTCGCCCTCGCCCCACAAGGCCAACGCGATTTCGGCCATGCCCATCGGCATGCCCGGATGACCGGAATTGGCTTTTTGCACGGCATCCATCGCGAGAGCGCGAATGGCATTGGCAAGTTCGGCGCGGTTGGCCATGGGGTACATCCTCCGCAAACAGTTCGATTCAAAGGGAAAACGGCATACAGCGGTTCGCAGCATTATCCCCGACGCATACACGCCGGGACAACCGGAATCGAATCAGGTTTTACCGCAACACCCACCGAATGACGTTGCGCCAGCGCAAAGCCGGTTGGCGCATGGGGCGTACGCTACTCCATAGCGGGCGGCTATGTTGGTAGAAGGGAAAAATCACTTTCACAATTGAAAATGATTCTCAATAATCAAACACATCTCAACACGTGAGGTCGCTGACGGCGAGCCGTCGGCGACCGTCGGGAGTTCATCATGTCTGCCCACGCACTGCGCCGCCGCCTGCGCTACGGACTCGGCGGCTTGATCTGGCTCGGCGCGCTGCTTGCGCTGGTCTTCTGAACGTTCTTTCCGGAGCCGCTATGTCCACGCTGATCCTGATTCGCCACGGCGAATCGACCTGGAACAAGGAAAACCGCTTCACCGGCTGGCACGACGTCGACCTGACCGAACTCGGCGCCGAACAGGCGCGCGACGCCGGCCGCAAGCTGCGCAACGCCGGCCTCCACCCCGATCTGGCGTTCACCTCGGTGCTCAAACGCGCGATCCGCACGCTGTGGCTGGCGCTCGACGAAATGGACCGGATGTGGCTGCCGACCGAAAAGGACTGGCGCCTGAACGAGCGCCATTACGGCGGGCTGACCGGACTGAACAAGGCGGAGACCGCCGCCAAGCACGGCGACGCGCAGGTCATGATCTGGCGCCGCAGCTTCGACGTACCGCCACCACCACTCGATGACGACGACGAACGGGTCGGCCGCGGCGACCCGAAGTTCGCGGTGATACCGGATGCCGAATTGCCGCTGACCGAATCGCTGAAGGACACCATTGCCCGGGTGATGCCGTACTGGTTCGCGGCCATCGCCCCGGCGCTCAAGTCCGGCAAGACGGTGCTGATCTCGGCACACGGCAACTCGCTGCGCGGGCTGATCAAGCACCTCGAAGGCATTTCGGACGACGCCATCGTCGGCGTCGAGATTCCGAACGGCGAACCGATCGTCTACACGCTCGACGACGATCTCAAGATCGTCGCCAAGCGCACGCTCTGATCATTCGAGCACGTAGCGGCCTGGTGCCGGCCCCAGACCGGTGCTCGGTACCGGCGGCTTGACGTCCTTGCCCGAGCGCGGCGCCAGCCACTCTACCCAACTAGGCCACCACGAACCGGCCGCAGCCTGCTGCCGGCCCAGCCAGACCTCGGCCTCCTCGCCCCGCTTCGCCTCGCCCTGCCAGTAACGGCGCTTCGAATCGGGCCGTGGTGGATTGACGATGCCGAGAATGTGGCCCGACGTCGACAGCGTGAACGTCACCGGCCCCTTGGCCTTGGCGGTCAGCGCCCAGGTCTGCTGCCACGGTGCGATATGGTCTTCCTGAGTACCTACCATGAACAGCGGCGTTTCGATGCGCGCCAGGTCGATCGGCTCGCCGGCAATCGTCAGCGCGTCGGGCTGGATCAGCTTGTTGTGGACATAGAACTCGCGCAGATAGTAGCTGTGCATCTTCTGCGGCATCCGCGTCGTGTCCATATTCCAGTACAACACGTCGAACGCCGTCGGCGCCTCGCCAAGCAGATAGCTGCTGACCCAATAGTTCCAGATCAGGCTGTTCGGCCGCAGCATCCGGAAGCTCGACGCCATTTCCTTGCCGTCGAGATATCCCTTCTGCGCCATCACCCGCTCGACGAAGGCCAGACCCTCGTCGTCGAGGAAAACGTCGATGTCGCCGGGGCGGGCGAAATCGGTCAAGGTGGTCAGGAAGGTCGCGCTGGCGATCTTGTCCGCCTCGCCGCGCCGGGCGAGCCAGGCGAGGTAGATCGCCGTCAGCGTGCCGCCGATGCAGTAACCGGCCAGATGTACCTGCGCGCTGCCCGACGCCTCACGGGCGACGTCGACGATGGTGGCGATACCGTCGGTGACATAGTCATCGAAGCCGACGTCGCGCTCGTCGCTACCGGGGTTCTTCCAGCTGGTGATGAACACCGTGTAACCCTGTTCAACCAGATAGTGGATCAGGCTCTTTCTGGCATCGAGATCGAGCACGTAATACTTGTTGATCCACGGCGCGACGATGACGATCGGCACCGCCTTGACCTTGGGCGTCGTCGGTGAGTACTGGATCACTTCGAGCAGACGGCTGCGATGGACGACGGTCCCCGGCGTCGTCGCCAGGTTTTCACCGACCTTGAACGCATCCATGTCGGTCATCGGAATATCGCCGCGACCGGCATCGCGGGCGAAGTTCCGGTATCCCTGCCAGGCGCTGTCGCCGCGGGTGAGCGCGGCCTTGGTCAGCGCAACCGGATTGAGCCAGAACCAGTTGGTCGGTGCGATGGCGTTCAGCCACTGCCGCAGCCAGAACGCACTACGATTGCGCTCGATCTCCGACAAACCCGGTGTCGCGTACAGCACGTCCTGCAGCCAGCGGGTATTGAAGAGATACCATTCCTTGATCGCGTCCCATTGCGGCGAGTCGGACCAGATGGGGTCGGCGAAACGCGTGTCGTCGGGATGGGACGGAAACAGGTCGATGTCCGGGGCGCCGGCCAGTCGGCTGATCGAATGCTGCTGCCACTGCCACGCATCCGAACCCCAGTCGATCAGCGTATCGCTCAGCTCGGCTGGATGTTGCAGCCATGCCTGCTGCGCCTTGAGCGCGGTGGCGGCGAAACCGAATGGATCGAACGCCTGACGCAAAGCGTGCTGCAGGGCGGCTAAACGATCCGCCTGCTCATGGAAGAAGCGCTTGTCGGCCATGACAGTCCCCTGTGCAACAACCTGAATACGCTCAGCTTACGTTGCAGTGCAACAGAACTCAATCATGCCGGATACCGATTGGCTGACGCCTCGGCGTCACGCTCGCCTCAGACTGACGCCGCGGCGGCCTCGCGCACGGTTTGCAGCTCGTCCGGAGTGCCGACATTGAACCACGCACCGCCAAAATATTCGCCGCTGATCCGGCCGGCACGCGCCGCCTGCGCCAGAATCGGCCCCAGCCTGACGACCTCGCCCGGGGTCACGCCGGCCAGCAGCGCCGGACGGCAGACCGTCAGATTGCCGAAGCACAGTTTCGGTTCGGCATCGGGGTCGATCATGCCGTCGACGACGGCAAAATCACCCCGCGGGTGATACGGCGGATTGTCGACCATGACCAGATGCGCCAGACGCGTCGGATCGGCCGCCATCTGCCTTGCCACGCCGACCAGATGCGCGAGATCGTAGTCGGTGTAAATGTCGCCGCTCAGCAGCAGGAACGGTGCATCGCCGAGCAGCGGCAGCGCCATGGCGATGCCGCCGGCGGTTTCCAGCGCCGTGGTCTCTGCCGAGTAGGCAATGCGCACGCCATACGCCGTACCATCGCCGAGCGTTGCTTCGATCAGTTCGCCGAGCCAGGCGTGGTTGATCACCACGTCGGTCACGCCGGCGGCCGCCAGGCGCCGGAGATGCCAGCCGATCAGCGGCGTACCGGCGACGTCAAGCAGCGGCTTGGGGCAGGTATCGGTCAACGGACGCATCCGCTCGCCACGGCCTGCGGCCAGAATCATCGCTTTCATTCGCGGCCTCAGAAGGTGAAGCCGACGTCGACCTGCGCACCGTGCGCCCGGACCAGCAGACGCTTCAGGCTGCCGAGTTCGACATAACGCTCGCACACCTTGTTGACGTAGTGCAGCACGCGCGGGATGTCGGCCAGGTAGCGGCTCTTGCCGTCGCGGTGGTGCAGCCGCGCGAACAGGCCGAGTACCTTCAGATGGCGCTGCAGGCCCAGCCACTCGAAGGCCTTGTAAAAGTCGCCGAAATCCGCCTGGATCGGCAGCCCGGCGGCGCGCGCCTTTTCCCAGTAGCGGATCGCCAGATCGAGGACGAACGCCTCTTCCCAATCGACATAGGCATCGCGCAGCAGCGAGACGATGTCGTAGACCAGCGGCCCACGTACCGCATCCTGGAAATCGATGACGACCAGTGCGTCGTCCTTGATCATCAGATTGCGCGAGTGGTAATCGCGATGCATGAAGCCGACGGGCTGGCTGGCATTGAAGGCCGCGATCAGGGCGCAGCTGCGTTGCCAGCTCGCCAGCGGCTCGCCGTCGAAAACGACGCCAAGATGCTTTTCCAGATACCACTCGCGGCCGATCTCCATTTCCCGCTGCATGAAGGCGGTATCGAACGGCGGCAGCTGCTCGCTGGCCATGCCAACCTGCATGGTCACCAGCAAGTCGATTGCACGCAGGTACCAGGCCCGGGCCTGAACTTCATCCGTCAACTGCGGCGCCAGCAAGGTCTCGCCAAGGTCTTCAAGCAGCACCAGACCATCGTCGAGATTTTGCGCCAGCACCTGTGGCACGCGGATGCCGGCGCCGGCCAGCTCCGCCTGCCGGGCCAGAAACGGCCGCGCATCGAACAAGGCGGGGTCGGCCTGCATCACGATCAGGCTGCGGTCGGCCCAGCTTGCGCGCCAGTAATTGCGCACGCTGGCGTCGGAGCCGCCCGGCGTCAGCGAAATGGGCGGCGCGCCGGTCGTGGCAGTCAGCCAAGAGGAAATGGAATCGGAAACGTTCATGAAATCAGCAAAAAACCGGGTAGAATTCAGCGATTCTATCAAGAGCTTCCCCCGGCCGCATGACCCGCCTTCCGCCGCCGCCTTTCCGCTACTCCGCCCTTCTACTCGCGCTATCGTCGGCCTTGTCCTGCGCCGCCGAGACCGCCAGCGATGCACCGATGTATGTCGAAGCCGACCGCGTCGACGCACAAAACCAGTCCAATGGCGCCAAGACGCTTCGGGCCGAAGGCAATGTCGTCGTCCAGCAGGAAAACTCGACGCTGTACTCGGACTGGGCCACCTACGACGAGAGCCGCAAGCACCTGCGCGCCGGCGACGGCGTCCGGATGGAAAAGGAAGGCGATGTCCTGACCGGCAAGGGGCTCGACTACTACCTCGACGAGTCGACCGGCGAATTGTCCGATCCCGACTACGTGGTCGCGCAAGGGCTGGGACGCGCCGATGGCGTCAAGCTGCTGTTCGGCGGCGAAAAGCTGTACCAGATCGACTCGGGCCGCTTCACCTCGTGCCCGGTCGGCAACGACGACTGGTACATCCACGCCTCGAAGCTCGACCTCGACTACATCGACAATATGGGCGTCGCCCAGAATGGCTGGATCCAGTTCAAGGGCGTGCCGGTGATGTACTCGCCGTGGATGAACTTCCCGCTGACCGGCAACCGCCAGACCGGCATGCTGACCCCGACGGTGAGCTTCGACAGCCGCAGCGGCGTCGACCTGCTGACGCCGTTCTACTGGAACATCGCGCCCAACTACGACGCGACGCTGTATCCGCACTACATGACGCAGCGCGGCCTGATGATGGGCGGCGAATTCCGCTACCTGCAGCCGGGCTACTCGGGGCAGATCAGCGGCTCGTACATCAACGACAAGGAAACCGAGACCAATCGATCGTCCTTTGTCTGGCTGCACAACCAGCAATTCACCGACCGGCTGTCCGGACACATCAATGTCCAGAAGGTCTCGGACGACGATTACTTCGATGACTTCGGCAGCCGCGATGCCATCGCGCAGCAGACCAATCTGCCGCGCGAAGCCGGCTTGAACTACACCGGCGACGGCTGGAACGCGGCCCTTCTGTGGCAGCGTTTCCAGACGCTGCAGAGCGACACCAATGCGGTCGACATCCCCTACGACCGGATGCCGGTGGTCAACTTCAACGCGACGCCGAGCTGGATCAAGGGCGTGCAGACCTCGGTCGCGGCCGAGTTTGCCGACTTCTACCATCCGACCAAGGTCAACGGCACCCGGACCTGGATCACGCCGACGGTGAAGATGCCGTTCAACACGGCATACAGCTTTTTTGTCCCCAAAATCTCGCTCGACGCGACCTACTACCAGCTCGAAGACGCCAACGGCCAGAACGACCGGACCGAAAGCCGCGTGCTGCCGATCACCAGCATCGACTCGGGGCTGTACTTCGAACGCGACGCCGACTGGCGCGGCAACGAGTACATCCAGACGCTCGAGCCGCGGCTGTTCTATGTCTACGTGCCGTACAAGGACCAGTCGAACCTGCCGAACTTCGACTCGGGGCTCACCGACCTGTCGCTGACCCAGTTGTTCTCGGATAACAAATTCGTCGGCCACGACCGGATCAATGACGCCAACGAGATCACAGCGGCGCTGACCAGCCGCATTCTCGACGCAGAGGACGGGTCGGAGCTGTTCCGCGCCACCATCGGCCAGCGTTACTACTTCACGACGCCCAAGGTCACGCTCGACAATTCAGTCCCGCCAGACGCCACCAAGACCGATCTGTTGCTGTCGGTCGGCGGCCAGCTGTGGAAGCAGTTCAAGTACGACTACACACTGCAGTACGACGGCGTCAACAAGCGAACCAATCGTGCCGACGCGTCCTTGCAATGGGCGCCGGATGCGGCACGCGTCATCAATCTGCGTTACACCCGCAATACCAATGCGCCGATCAACTATGACAGCAATGGTGTTGCCACCACCGACGGCATTCTCGAACAGGTCGACCTGTCGGGCCAATGGCCGCTGGGGCGCGGCTGGTACGGCGTCGGTCGTTACACCTACTCGCTCCACGACAGCCAGACTTTCGAGGCGCTTGCCGGGCTTGAATACAACGCCGGCTGCTGGGCCTTCCGGATGGCCGCGCAGCGCTACATCACCAGCGATGGCGACTACAACACCACGTATTTCGCCGTGCTCGAGCTTGGCGGCCTTGGTCTTGGCAGCAATCCGGTCGGCACCCTGCGCGATTCGATCCCCGGTTACTCCAGTACTTTCGATACTTTGAAGTGAACACCACCATGAAGCTCCGTTCCCTGGCCCTTGCGGCACTATTACTGACCACGCTGCTGGCACCGCTGGCCAATGCGGCAATCGAAACCGTCGACCGCGTCATCGCCGTCGTCAATCGCGGCGTGATCACGCAGGACGAACTGGACGACCGGATGGCTTCGGTCAAACAGAATCTGGCCAACCAGAAGATCCAGCCGCCGCCCGAGGACGTGCTCAAGCAGCAGGTGCTCGAACGCATGATCACCGATCTGCTCCAGCTCCAGTACGCCAGTGCGATGGGCATCAAGGCCGACGACGCCACGCTCGATCGCGCGGTGAACCGGATCGCCGAGCAGAACAAGATGAGCCTGCCGCAGTTCCGTGCCACGCTGGAAAAACAGGGCATGAACTGGAAAAGCTTCCGCGAAGACATCCGCCGCGAAATGGCCATCAGCCGGCTGAAGGAACGCGAAATCGACGCCAAGGTCGTGATTACCGACAGCGAGGTCGACGACTACATCAAGCTCAACGCCGGCAAGACCAAGGTCGAATACAAGCTGCAGCACATCCTGATCTCGGTCCCCGAGAACGCCACGCCGGAGCAGATCCAGCAACGCCGGCTGCGCGCGCAAGCGGCCAAGCAGGAGATCATGTCCGGCGCCGACTTCTCGGCCGTCGCGGCCAAGTTCTCGACCGCGCCCGACGCCACCAGCGGCGGCCAGCTCGGCTGGCGCCCGACGGGCAGCCTGCCGCAGGCGTTCACCGACCTGCTCGACAAGATGTCGGTCGGCGCAACCACCGAAATCATCCGCAGCCCGGCCGGCTTCCACCTGATGAAGCTGCTCGACAAGCGCGAGCAGAATCCCAAGGAAATCGTCACCCAGACGCATGCACGCCACATCCTGATCAAGACCAACGAGCTCGTTTCCGACAACGATGCGCGCCAGAAGCTGGTGCAGTTGCGTGACCGCATCGTCAACGGCGGCGCCAAGTTCGAAGACATGGCCCGCGCCTACTCGGACGACACCAGCGCCAGCCGCGGTGGCGACCTCGGCTGGGTCAACCCGGGTGAAACCGTGCCCGAGTTCGAGCAGGCAATGAATGCACTGCAGCCGAACCAGGTCAGCCAGCCGGTGCACAGCCCGTTCGGTTATCACCTGATCCAGGTGCTCGAACGCCGCCAGCAGGACGTCACCCAGGAGCGTGAACGCTTCCGCGTGCGCCAGGAACTCAAGCAGCGCAAGGCCGAAGAGCAGTATGAAGACTGGCTGCGGCAGCAGCGCGACCGCGCCTATGTCGATATCCGCTTGAAGGAAGAGTAATGCAGCGCCTGCCGGTGCTGGCGCTGACGACCGGCGAACCCGCCGGCGTCGGCCCCGAGCTCGCCGCGGCCATCGCCGGCCAATGCGGCCATGCGCGGCTGGTCCTGCTCGGCGATCGCACCCTGCTGACCGAACGCGCCGCCGCCGTCGGTGTCCGCGCCGACTGGCCCGACTACCGCGCCGATGGCGATGCGCCGGTCTCGCTGCTGCACCTGCCGCTGGCCGTGCCATGCACCGCCGGGACGCTGAATCCGGCCAATGCCCGCTACGTGCTCGACCTGCTCGACCGTGCCATCGACGGCGCACAGACCGGCGAGTTCGATGCCATCGTCACCGCGCCGCTGCACAAGGGCGTGATCAACGACGGCATCGGCGGCAGGTTTTTCTACGGCCATACCGAATACCTCGCCGAGCGCACCGGCACCGAACAAGTCGTGATGATGCTCGCCGGCGGCGGCCTGCGCGTCGCGCTCGCCACCACGCACCTGCCGCTCAAGGACGTGCCGGCGGCGATCACCGCCGCATCGCTGACCCGGACGCTGCGCATCCTGCACGCCGACCTCAAGACCAAGTTCGGCCTCGCCCGGCCGCGCATCCTCGTCGCCGGACTCAACCCGCACGCCGGCGAATCGGGCCACCTCGGGCGCGAAGAACTCGACATCATCATTCCGACCCTCGACGCACTGCGCGCCGAAGACATGCATTTGATCGGCCCCCTGCCGGCCGACACCCTTTTCAACCGCAAGCAGCTCGACCAGGGCGACGCCGTGCTGGCGATGTATCACGACCAGGGCCTGCCGGTGCTCAAGTTCGCCAGCTTCGGCGCCGGCATCAACATCACGCTCGGCCTGCCGGTGATCCGGACCTCGGTCGACCATGGCACCGCACTCGATCTAGCCGGCAGCGGCCGCGCCGATCCGGGCAGCCTTGCCGCAGCGATCGACCTCGCCGCCGAGCTCGCCCGCAACCGCGGCTGATCCGCGCTTTACCAGGTTTCCCCCATGTCATCACATATTCCCCGCAAGCGCTTCGGCCAGAACTTCCTGCAGGATCAGGGCGTGATCCACGGCATCATCGCCGCGATCGACCCGCGCCCAGGCGATGTCCTGGTCGAAATCGGTCCGGGCCTCGCCGCATTGACCGAGCCGCTGATGCAACGCGCCGGCAAGCTGCACGTCGTCGAGATCGACCGCGACATCGTCAGTCACCTGTCGACGCGCTTTTCGCCGGAGCAGCTGGTCATCCATAACGCCGACGCGCTGAAGTTCGACTTCGCCGCGCTCGCCGCCGAGATCAGCCCGAACGCGACGATCCGCCTCGCCGGCAACCTGCCGTACAACATCTCGACGCCGCTGCTGTTTCATCTGGCCAGCTTCGGCGCAGCGATTTCCGACATGCATTTCATGCTGCAAAAGGAAGTCGTCGACCGGATGGTCGCCGAACCCGGGACCACCGACTACGGCCGGCTTTCGGTGATGCTGCAGGTCCGCTTCAATATGGACAAGGTGCTCGACGTACCGCCGACCGCGTTCTATCCGCCGCCCAAGGTCGATTCCAGCGTGGTCCGGATGATGCCGTGGGCCAGCAATCCATGGCCGGTCGGTGATCTCGGCGCGCTCGAGAAGCTCGTCACCACCGCGTTCGGTCAGCGCCGCAAGACCATCCGCAACAACCTCAAGGGCATCGCCGACGACGCGCAGCTCGCTGCCGCCGGCATCGAGCCGGGCTGGCGCCCCGAGAATGTCACCGTCGGCCAGTACGTCGCGCTCGCCAACCTGCTTGCCGCCCACTGATCGGCAAGCCCGCGCAATACCCTTGCCTGGCGCTCGGCGCCAGACTCACAATTGATCGCCTGAACCCTAACAGACAGCCTTCCCATGATTCGATTTTCCAACGTCAACAAGTGGTACGGGCGCGACCACCATGTGCTCAAGAACCTCAACCTCGAGGTCAAGCAAGGCGAGGTCGTCGTCGTTTGCGGGCCGTCCGGATCGGGCAAATCGACGCTGATCCGTACGATCAACCAGCTTGAACCGATCAACGACGGCGAAATCAGCGTCGGCGGCATCATCGTCAACAACCCGAAAACCGACATCAACACGCTGCGTGCCGAGGTCGGCTTCGTCTTCCAGCATTTCAACCTCTACCCGCATCTGTCGGTGCTCGACAACATCACGCTCGCGCCGATGCAGGTGAAGAAAATGAGCCGCAATGCGGCCGAAAAACTGGCGATGGAACTGCTCGAGCGCGTCGGACTCGCCAACAAGAAGGACGCCTATCCGTCCAACCTGTCCGGCGGCCAGCAGCAGCGCGTGGCGATTGCCCGCGGCCTGGCGATGCAGCCCAAGGTAATGCTGTTCGACGAGCCGACGTCGGCGCTCGACCCGGAAATGATCGGCGAAGTCCTCAACGTCATGCAGAAACTCGCCGAGTCGGGCATGACGATGATGGTCGTGACGCATGAAATGGGCTTCGCTCGCGAAGTGGCCGATCGGGTGCTTTTTCTCGCCGACGGCGAGATCCTCGAAGACACGACGCCGGAGGCGTTTTTCACCGCGCCGGGAACCGATCGCGCCAAACAATTTCTGCGACAGATACTGTCGCCGATGCACGGCTAATTACAGCAAAAAAGCCGCCTACGGGCGGCTTCTTTCATGTGTGCGACCGAGTGTTGCATCCAGGTTGTAAGCTAGGGTTTTCACCAAGCGCAGCATTCCTGAGTGGCACCTATACTCGGTTGGTGTGAAAAAACACGCTATGGAGATTTCCCACATGAAGAAACTGCTGCCGTTGTGTTTGGCCATGTCGGCCGTATTCGCCGCCTCCGCCCAAGCCGAGGAACTGACCGGTACGCTGAAGAAGATCAAGGAAACCGGCACCATCGTCGTCGGCCACCGCGACTCCTCGATTCCGTTCTCCTACCTCGATGCCAGCCAGAAACCGGTCGGCTACTCGATGGATCTGTCAGCCAAGATCGTCGACGCGGTGAAGAAAGAGCTGAAGATGCCGAGCCTTGTAGTCCGCTACAACCTCGTCACCTCGCAGACGCGGATCCCGCTGGTGCAGAACGGCACGGTTGACGTCGAGTGCGGCTCGACCACCAACAACCTTGAGCGCCAGAAGCAGGTCGCCTTCTCGATGGGCATCTTTGAAATCGGCACCCGTCTGCTGGTGAAGAAGAGCTCGGGCGTCAAGGACTTCGCCGACCTCACCG
The DNA here is from genome assembly GCF_050916355.1 of Jeongeupia wiesaeckerbachi. GTDB lineage: Bacteria > Pseudomonadota > Gammaproteobacteria > Burkholderiales > Chitinibacteraceae > Jeongeupia > Jeongeupia wiesaeckerbachi. The sequence goes on along the minus strand of NZ_CP136946.1, from coordinate 1,664,732 downwards.
GCAAAAACGTCGTCACCACCGCCGGCACCACGTCCGAGCGGCTCATCAAGAAGATGAACGACGAGAAGAAACTGAACATGAACATCATCAGCGCCAAGGACCATGGTGAGTCCTTCCTGATGCTGGAATCGGGCCGTGCCGTCGCCTTCATGATGGATGACGCGCTGCTGGCCGGTGAAATGGCCAAGGCCAAGGCGCCAAACGACTGGACCATCGTCGGCAAGCCGCAATCGTACGAAGTCTACGGCTGCATGCTGCGCAAGGACGACCCGCAGTTCAAGAAGCTGGTCGACACCGCGCTGACCAACACTTACAAGTCTGGCGAGATCAACACCATCTACAAGCGCTGGTTCCAGAGCCCGGTTCCGCCCAAGGGTCTGAATCTGAACTTCCCGATGAGCGACGAACTGAAAGAACTGATCGCCAAGCCGACCGACAAGTCCGCCGAGCAGATGTAAAGCGGGTCGTACCGGAACGAAGCCGGCCGTGGCAAACCGTGGCCTGTTCGATTGAATCGGGCAGGCCGACGGAATGCGGCCGGCTTCTTGTTTGAATAGGGGGGACCCCGAGATGCATTACAACTGGGATTGGGGCGTATTCTTCCACTCCACCGGCATCGGCAGCGAAATCTACCTGGACTGGTTCATCAAGGGCCTCGGGTGGACCATCGCGCTGTCGCTGGCCGGCTGGGTGATCGCGTTGCTGCTGGGTACCGTACTCGGCGTGATGCGTACGCTGCCGGGCAAGATCCTGCCCAAGATCGCGGCAATCTATGTCGAAATTTTCCGAAATATTCCGCTGCTGGTACAGCTGTTCGTCTGGTACTTCATCGTGCCCGACCTGCTGCCGGAAGGCCTGCAGACCTGGTTCAAGCAAGACCTGAACCCGGCAACCAGCGCGTTCATCAGTGTCGTCGTCTGTCTGGGGCTGTTCACCGCCGCGCGTGTTTGCGAGCAGGTGCGCACGGGCATCCAGGCACTGCCCAAGGGACAGACCAACGCCGCGTGTGCGCTGGGCTTGCGTATGCCGCAGCTCTACAAAGAAGTGCTGCTGCCGCAGGCATTCCGGATCATCATTCCGCCGCTGACCAGCGAATTCCTGAACATCTTCAAGAACTCATCGGTGGCGTCGCTGATCGGCCTGATGGAACTGCTGGCGCAAACCAAGCAGACCGCCGAATTCACCGCCAATCTGTTCGAGGCATTCACGCTGGCGACGATCATCTACTTCGTGCTCAATATGGGCCTGATGCTGTTCATGCGCTGGGTTGAAAAGCGTGTGCGCGTGCCAGGACTGATCGCGCTGGGAGGCAAGTAAGATGGATTTCTCCTCGCTCATCACAGCGATGCCCGGCCTGGTTTCTGGCATGATGCTGACGCTGAAGCTCCTGGTGCTGGCGATCATCGGCGGTGTTGCGCTCGGTACCTTGCTGGCGCTGGCACGGCTGTCGCACAACAGGCTGCTGTCGAATCTGGCTGGCTTCTACGTCAACTACTTCCGTTCGATTCCGCTGCTGCTGGTCATCACCTGGTTCTACTTCGTGGTGCCCTTCATCATCGGCTGGCTGACCGGCACCAATGAACCGATCGGCGCGTTCTATTCGTGCCTGGTCGCGTTCATGATGTTCGAAGCGGCTTACTACTGCGAAATCGTCCGGGCCGGCATCCAGTCGATCTCCAAGGGCCAGGTCAACGCCGCGTACGCGCTCGGCATGAGCTACAGCCAGACGATGCGACTGGTGATCCTGCCGCAGGCCTTCCGCAAGATGACGCCGCTGCTGCTGCAGCAGTCGATCATCCTGTTCCAGGATACCTCGCTCGTCTACGCGGTCGGCCTGATGGACTTCCTGAACAGCGCCCGCTCCGGCGGCGACATCGTCGGTGAGCTGCACCAGTTCCTGCTCTTTGCCGGCCTCGTCTATTTCATTATCAGTTTCGGTGCTTCCACCCTGGTGAAGCGCCTGCAAAAGAGGTTGACCGTATGATCTCGATCAAGAACGTCAGCAAATGGTACGGTGACTTCCAGGTCCTGACCGATTGCACTACCGAAGTACAGAAAGGCGAAGTCGTCGTCGTCTGCGGCCCGTCGGGCTCGGGTAAATCGACGCTGATCAAGTGCGTCAACGGGCTGGAGCCGTTCCAGGCCGGCGACGTCATTGTCGACGGCATTTCGGTCGGCTCACCCAAGACCGACCTGCCCAAGCTGCGCTCGCGCGTCGGCATGGTGTTCCAGCACTTCGAACTGTTCCCGCATCTGTCGATCACCGACAATCTGGCGCTGGCGCAGATCAAGGTACTCGGCCGCAAGGAAGACGAAGCCAAGAAAAAAGGCCTGGCCCTGCTCGACCGCGTCGGCTTGTCGGCGCACGCTGCCAAATTCCCGGGCCAGCTCTCGGGTGGCCAGCAGCAGCGCGTCGCGATTGCCCGCGCACTGGCGATGGACCCGATCGCGATGCTGTTCGACGAGCCGACGTCGGCACTCGATCCGGAAATGATCAACGAAGTGCTCGACGTGATGGTGCAGCTGGCGCACGAAGGCATGACGATGATGTGCGTCACCCACGAAATGGGCTTTGCCCGCAAGGTCGCCAACCGGGTGATCTTCATGGATCAGGGCGCCATTGTCGAAGATGCCAACAAGGACGACTTCTTCGGCAGCCCGCGCAGCGAGCGTGCGCAGACCTTCCTGTCGAAGATTCTCCAGCACTGAGCCCGGTCTTGACGCCGGATCATCAAAGGCCGCAATTGCGGCCTTTTTCTACGCCCTCATTATTTGATTAATTTGTTAATTGTTGTGTTAACAATCTAAATAACCGGGCATATGATGGTTTCACTGATGCCGAAGTCATCGCGACCAAGGCGCCCCACATGGAGATATCATCATGCGCACATCGTTCAAACTCGCCCTTGCCGGTAGCCTGATTGCTTTCACCCAGTTCGCCAGCGCCGCAGCCATGCCGATGCAGCAGAGCATCGAGCTTCACCCCGCCCGCAGCAGTCATGTCGTGACGCAAGCTCAGCAGCACTCCGACAGCGGCCTGCAGCAGCTCGAACGGCTGCATCAGGACGCCGGCCCGGGTTCGATGGCAGGCTGATAAAAAACCGGGCATCGCCCGGTTTTTTATCAGACCTTGTTCGCCAGCCCCAGCCGCATCCACAGTTCGGCGACGCCGGCAGGTACCGCTTCACTGAAGTGAAAGCCCTGCAAATACTCGACGCCCAGCCCCTGCAGATAGCGCGCGGCATCCAGGCTCTCGACACCTTCGACCACCAGATCCAGCCCCAAGCCCTGGCCAAACTGGACGATGGCCTGCATGACGCGCCGCCCGGCCTCGGTATGCAGTCGCTGCGTGAACGACACGTCGACCTTCAGCCATTGCGCGCGCATCTCGTGCACCTGCGCCAACGATGAGTAACCGGTACCGAAATCGTCGATGGCGATCTGGAAACCGGCGCTGGCCAGTTGGCGCAGATGCTTGAGCTGCCGCGCGTAATCATTGAGTGCAGCCGACTCGGTGATCTCGATAATCACATCGTGCGGACGCAGCCGGTGCGCAGTGAGTCGCTCAACCAGCAAGGACACGAACACCGGTGAAAACAGCTGGCTGCGCGAGATATTCAGCATCAGCTTCTGCGTCAGGCCGGCGTCGCGCCACGCACGCAGCTGCGGAAAAGCCTGCTGCATCACCAGTTCGGACAACTCCTGAATCAGGCCGACCTTTTCGGCCATCGGCACGAACAGTTCCGGGCTGATCCAGCCATTCTGTTCGTCCTGCCAGCGTGCCAGCGCCTCGACCGCAATCACACCGCCATCGCGCGCCGAGACCACCGGCTGGTAAAACACGCCCAGACGCTCGCAGCGGATCGCCGCAGACAAACGCGATTGCAGCGCCACGTGCTCGCGCCCCAGCGCTTTCAGGTGCAGGATATCGCCGTAGAAACACACATTGTTCCGGCCCGCATGCTTGGCGTGGTACATCGTGTGATCGGCCGCCGAGAGCAGCTCTTCACCCGATTCGGCGTTGTCGGGAAACACCGCGAAGCCGCAACTGACCGACGGATGTGCCTCAAGTCCGTCGAGCATCACCGCTTCGCGCGCGGCATTGCGCAGCAGCTCGGCCATCGCGCGAATCTGCGTCGGGTCGGCCAGATCCGGCATCAGCACGACGAATTCATCGCCACCCCAGCGTGCCAGCAAGTCCTGCTCGCGCAGTACCGCCGACAGCCGCGTCGCCATGCTCGCCAGCAACTGGTCGCCGACGCGATGTCCGAACGCATCGTTGATCTGCTTGAAGTGATCCAGATCGATGAAGCCGAGTGCGACCTTGCGGTGCGACAGCCGCGCGTCGGCGATCGCCCGTGCCAGCGCGTCGTCGAGCATCAGCCGGTTCGGCAGGCGCGTCAGATCGTCGTACAGCGCCAGCCGGCTGATCTGCTGCTGATTCAGCTGCATCTCCGTCACATCGCGCAGCACCCCGCGCAGCGTCGCCGCACGGTCGGCCGCGGCGGGCAACGGCAGCAAACAGGCCTCGACCCAGATCAGCTCACCGCTTTCTCGATGCAACCTGAAACGCAGCGTGGCCGGCTCGGCGGCCGTCCGCGTCAGCACCGCTTGCACCGCGGCCACGTCCTGTTCGTGCACCCAATGCAGCAGCGGCATGCCGAAATCAGCGCCGATCAGCCGTGGATCAAGCCCGCGCAAACGCGCCCACGCCGCGCTGGCACGAACCAGATAGCCCTGGCGCGACAGATCGATCACCGCTTCGCCGAGCACCTGCAGCGTGTCGCCGAGTGCCTGCTGCTGCAAGGCCTCGAGCCGGCTGCTGCTGACGTCGCGCAGCAGTACCAGCACGCCATCCTGCGCCGGCCGCATCCGGCCTTCGAACCACACCGGGCCCTGCACTCCGTCCAAGCGGCATTCGACCGTTGCCGCCTCGCCCGCGAGCACCGAAGGCAGCTTGGCCACCAGCAGCGTTGCCAGTTCTGCGGGCAGCGCCTGCGTCAGCAGACGGCCTTCGAGCGCAGCGGCGTGCGGCATGACCGGATGCCCCGACCAGGCACGGACGATGGCGCCTTGTGCGGACAGTTCGAACACCATGTCGTCGGTCGCACCGACGAGCGCGGCCAGGCGGTCGCGCTCGGCACGCAAAGCGGCATCGACGTCGAGCCGCACCAAGCCTTGCGCCAGCTGCCGACCGAGCATGGTCAGCAGCGTCAGTTCGTCGTGGCTGCGTACCCGGGCCTCGTCTTCGTTGACGAACACCAGCAGGCCGAACGGCTCGCCGCGATCGAGCAGCGGCAGCGTAACGATGCGGCGCGCACCGATCCCGGCCAGCAGCATCTGCTCCGGAATCGGCAACTCGAGCAGCGAGCGCTGCAGCAACATGCCGACGGCCAGCGTGTCGGCCAGCAGCGGATGATCGCTCAGCCGCAGCGTGGTCATCGGCAAGAGCGACGCGTTGGCGTCAGGCGTTAACCAGTGTGCTTCCAGCCGGAGCCGCGGGCCGTCGCTGCGATACAGGCAAACGAGATCGGCCAGGCTCGCGTCGGCCAGCGCTTCGACCAGGGCTTCGAGGTCAGGTGCGTCAAAGCCGGCGAACTGGGCCACGACGCGATCGAACGCGTCAAAGTAGGCTTGCTGGCGGGCAAACGGTGCCGCAGCAGCGGAGAGCGCGGCAGGCGTCCAATCGGAGGAATGGGGCATGGGGTTCCATTGAAACACCCGGCCGAAGCCGGGTGTTTGTCATCATTCCTTCGGGGCCGGCGGCTCGATCACTTCGGACCAGCCGCATTCCTTTTGCGGGCACTTCTTCTCGACGCCGCGCCGTTTGGTCGTCTTGATCGTCAGCACCGGCCATTGGCATTGCGGGCAGGCTTCGGCGATCGGCGGATCCCACGTCGCGTAGGTGCAGTCCGGGTAGGTGCTGCACGAGTAGAACAACTTGCCGTAGCGGCTCTTCTTCTCTTTCAGCGTGCCCTTGTGGCAGGACGGGCATTCGACGCCGGTATCCTTCGGCGGCTCGAGCGGCTCGATATGCTTGCACTTCGGATAGGCCGAACAACCGATGAACTTGCCGTAGCGGCCCACCTTGATATGCAGTGCGCTGTCGCATTTCGGGCAGGTCCGGTCCGGCACAACCTCGGGCTCGACCGGCGCCGCATCGGCGTCGTCGCCGAGATTGCGGGTGTAATCGCATTCCGGATACGTGGTGCAGCCGATGAAGCGGCCCCGCTTGCCCAGCCGGATCGCCAGCTTGTTGCCGCACTTCGGGCAGTCTTCCTCGAGCTCTTCCTGCGTTACTTCCTTGCGCGACAGGCTTTGCTTTTCTTCGACCGTGCTATGGAAACGCTTCCAGAAATCATCAAGCACCGGCACCCATTCGCGCGAGCCGTTGGAGATTTCGTCGAGCTGGTCTTCGAGCTTGGCGGTGAAGTTGTAGTCGACGTACTGGGTGAAATGGTCGGTCAGGAACTTGTTGACCACTTCGCCGGTGTCGGTCGGAATGAAGCGCTTCTTGTCGAGGTCGACATACTCGCGGTCTTTCAGCGTCTTGATGATCGACGCGTAGGTCGACGGCCGGCCGATGCCGAACTCTTCCAGTGCCTTCACCAGGCTGGCTTCCGAATAACGCGGCGGCGGCTGGGTAAAGTGCTGCTCGCCGAAGACCTTGTCGACCGGCAGGACTTCGCCTTCGTCGAGCGCCGGCAGACGGGCTTCGTCCTCGTCGTCCTCGACATCGTCCTGGTCTTCCTGATACACGGCGATGAAGCCCGGGAACACCAGCGTCTGGCCCGAAGCACGGAACACGGCCTGCGCGCCGACTTCGATGTCGATGCCGACGGTATCGAACTTGGCCGGCGTCATCTGGCACGCCAGCGTGCGCTTCCAGATCATCTGGTAGAGCTTGAACTGGTCGGCGCTGAGGAAGGCCTTGACCGAGTCGGGCGTCCGCGCGATCGACGTCGGGCGCACCGCTTCGTGCGCCTCCTGGGCATTCTTGGACTTGTTCTTGTAGACGACCGCCTCTTTCGGCAGATAGTCCTTATCGAAGTTACCTTCGATGTATTCGCGGATGTCGGTCAGCGCTTCGTTCGACAGCGCCACCGCATCGGTACGCATATAGGTGATCAGACCGACGGTTTCGCCGCCAAGGTTGATACCTTCATACAGCTGCTGCGCGGTGCGCATCACCCGGTCGGTGGTCATGCCGAGCTTGCGCACACCTTCCTGTTGCAGTGTCGACGTGGTGAACGGCGCGGCCGGGCTGCGGGATTTCTTCTTCTTCTCGACCTTGGCGACACGCGCATCGGCGCCATCAAGCGCCTTGAGGATGTCGGCCTGCGTGGCCTCGTCGGGAATGTCGAACTGGTCGAGCTTCTTGCCCTGCCACTGCGACAAGCGGGCGCCAAACTTGGTCCGGCCCTTGTGGCTGTCGAGGTGGATGCTCCAGTATTCCTGCGCGGTAAACGCGCGGATTTCGATCTCGCGCTCGCAGATCAGCCGCAGCGCCGGGCTCTGCACGCGGCCGGCCGACAGGCCCGAACGGACCTTGCGCCACAACAGCGGCGACAGATTGAAACCGACGAGGTAATCGAGCGCGCTGCGCGCCTGCTGGGCGTTGACCAGATTGCTGTCGATGTCGCGCGGGTTGTCAATCGCGGCCTTGACCGCCGATTCGGTGATTTCGTGGAACACGACGCGCTTGAACGTCTTGGCCGGATCCAGCAGTTTCTTGCCCTTGAGGATCTCCATGATGTGCCAGGAGATCGCCTCGCCTTCGCGGTCCGGGTCAGATGCCAGATAGACGTGTTCGGCTTCTTTCACCGCAGCACAGATGGCGTCGACGTGCTTCTTGTTCTTGTCGATCACCTGATACTTCATCTTGAAGTCGTTTTCGGTGTCGACCGAACCGTCCTTGCGCACCAGACCGCGGACGTGACCGTAGGAGGCAAGGATCTGGAAGTCCTTGCCGAGGTACTTTTGCAGCGTCTTCGCCTTGGATGGCGATTCTACGATCAACAGATTGGCGGGCATGGCGGCCGATGCTCAAAAAAGTGGCGGATATTAGACCCGGTCTGCCTGCGAGGCAAGCGAGGCTTAATGCAGCGTCGCGCCGTCGCGACCGAAGAGGATCTCCTCGATCAGGAGGTTAGACAGTTCATCACGTTTGCGCCAGACGACCATCAGCACGATCAGCTTGAGCCGATCGGCCTCGACTTCGCCGGCGTCGTCGCGCAACACGCGATCGAGCACCAGTTCGCGCTCTTCGGGCGACAGCACCTTCGATGCTTCGAGCGAATGCCAGTAGGCAATCGCCTCGTCGCTCAGCTTGTGAGCTTCGATCGGATGCAGCATGCGCGGGCCGTCGATCGACAGCGCGGCGTAGGCGCCGACATCGAGCTGCGGCAGCTCGGACAGCCAGGCCAGCGCATCGCGAATCTCGTCGTCGTCAAAACCGGCGCCAGACAAACGGCGTGCCAGTTGCGGCATGTCCGGTTCGCCATCGGCGTCGTAGTACTGCTGAAAAAGGTAGGCGAGAACGTCGAGCATGCAATCCATCTGGGGCCGTTGCCGCACGATTCAAGCCAGCCGCTGATAGCGGCCGCCCGGTAACGTCGCGACACGGCCGGTCAATTCCAAGCCGAGCAGAATCGCGCACAGCCGCTCGACCGTCAAGCCGCTTCGTACCACCAGCGCATCAAGATCGGCCGGATCGTGGCCGAGCGCGCTGAGCACTGCGTCATCGGTGCCGGCCTCGAAAGGCAGCACCAGCGACTCGCTGACACGCCGCGGTGGCAGCAGGCGAGTCTGCCAATCGAGTTCGCCGAGCACATCATCGGCCGACTCGACCAGCTTGGCCCCGTCCTTGATCAGCCGATGGCAGCCGCGCGATTGCGGTGAATGGATCGAGCCCGGGATCGCGAACACCTCGCGCCCCAGTTCGACCGCCTGCCGGGCGGTAATCAGCGAACCGCTGCCGAGCGCGGCCTCGACCACCAACACACCGTGCGACAAGGCGGCGATCAGCCGGTTGCGGCGCGGGAAATGCTCGGCCTTTGGCGGCGCGCCGAGCGGGAATTCCGAAATCAGCAGCCCGTCTTCGGCAATCCGGTGCGCCAGCGCGCGGTTGCTGGCCGGGTAGACGCGATCGAGCCCGGTGCCGACGATCGCGACCGTCCTCCCTTCCCCGTCCAGGCCGCCCAGATGCGCGGCCGCATCGATGCCCGCCGCCAGCCCGCTGACAATGCCCAGCCCCGCGCCCGACAATGCCGCGGAAAATGCCTTGGCATTGTCGATCCCTTGCGGCGTGGCGCCACGGCTGCCGACGACGCCCAGCATCGTGCCTTGCAGCAGTGCGGTGCGTCCTTTCAGATAAAGCAGTACCGGCGGATCGGGCAGATCGAGCAAGCGGGCGGGATAGGCCGCGTCGCCGAGCGTGACCACGGCGGTCGCCGGTGTCGCCAGCCAAGCCAACGTCGCCTCGACCTGTGGCGATGGCGCAGCGGCGGCACACACCCACGCCGCCAGCAATCCATCCGGCAAATGCTCGCGCAGTGCGGCTTCGCCGGCCGCCAAGGCCCGGGCAGGCTCGCCGAAGGCCCGCAGCAACGCCAGCTGCCGGCGCGGCCCGACGCCGGGCACGGTCGCAAATCGCAGCCAGTCGGCGAGATCAGAATCGGCCATGACGGCTCCGAAATAAAACGGCCGCGCAATGCGCGGCCGTCAGGTTCATCCCATCGTTCAGCTCGGCGACTTCACGTCGTCGCCGACATTGACCGGCAAGGTGCTGTCGAGCAGCAGGCCGTAACTGAATTTCGGGAAAACGCGGTAGACGAACAGATTGCCGCTCTTTTCCGGCGGCGTGAAACGATCCGGCTCGGCGCTGCTTTCCTTCTTGATCAGCCGTTCGCGCTTGTAGGTATTCAGCACGGTGCCGATATCGACGCCGGCCTCGCTGCCGCGGTTGACCACGACCGTCGTGTACTGGCCCGCTTCGGCCACACCGCCGTAGGCCGAAACAACCCGGCCATTCAGCGGCTGCAGCGGCGCATGCGGCGCGTAGTTGATGAACGGCGCATCGGTGGCCCGGATCAGGCGGCTGCCGACGCCGATCTCTTCCCGCGTACTGACGACGCGCAAGGTTGAAACGTCGCCGTCCTTTTCCATGCGTACGTCGCCGAGGTAGTCGACCTGATAGCCGATCACGCGCTTGCCGTCCGGATCATCCGGGTCGGTCAGCGGCTGGCCGGGGCGGAATGCCTGCCAGGTATCGCCGGGCTCGCCCTTGAGGTCGACCGCGTAAATACGGTCGCCATTGGCGAACAGCACCCGCGAGTCAGGCCCGGCGGCCACGCGCGGCGCGGCCTTGAAGCTTTCCGGATCGATCACCAGCGGCTTGTTCAGGAAAGGCTCGATCGCCGCATATGGAATGCTCGGCGCCGCGCCGTTTTCGTCGATCTGCGTCGAACGCACGCGCGGCCCCACCTTAACCACGCCGCGGTTGGCGACCTTGTCGGACTTGAGCAGCTTCAGTCGCGGCGAATCGCCGGAGCGGTCGAGGATGACCACATCACCGGGGTAGATCCAGTGCGGGTTCTTGATTTCGTCCTTGTTCAGCTTCCAGATTTCGGGCCAGCGCCACGGCTGCTTGAGAAAATGGCCGGAGATGCCCCACAGCGTATCGCCCTTGACCACCACATAACGCTCCGGTGCGTCCTGCTGCAGCGCCAGTGTATCGGCCTGCACTGAACCAATGCCGGCGCCCAAGGCCAAAAGAAGCGATATAATCGTTTTACGCATGGTGGCGCTCGTCTCTGTTTAGTTTGAATCCAATCCTGGATTCTTTATTAAGCGATATGTAATGCCGGGCGATTGCCCTGAAAGCCAAACCGATTCCGATTCTGCATACAAACTTTTTCAGCCGCAAGCAATCATGGCCATTCTGAATATTCTGCACTACCCGGATGAACGACTGCATACCGTCGCCAAACCGGTCACGGTTTTTGACGAACATTTGCAACAGTTCGTCGCCGATATGGCGGAGACCATGTATGCCGCACCGGGCATCGGCCTGGCTGCGACACAGGTCGACGTGCACCAGCGCATCGTCGTCATCGACCTGTCGGAAACCAAGGACGAATTGCTCGTACTGATCAACCCGGAAATCACCGAGATGGACGGCAAGACGCGCTACGAGGAAGGCTGCCTGTCGGTACCGGGCATTTACGAAGAGGTCGAACGCGCCGAGCGCATCAAGGTGCGGGCCCAGCGCGTGAATGGCGAGCAATTCGAATTCGACGCCGACGAGCTGCTGGCGATTTGTGTCCAGCACGAACTCGATCATCTGAACGGCAAGGTCTTCGTCGAAAAGCTTTCCCGCCTCAAGCTCGACCGCATTATCCAGAAACTGAAAAAAAACCAGCGCAAGACGCTGTAACGGGGCCGAATGAAGATCGTTTTTGCCGGTACGCCGGACTTTGCCGCCAGCGCACTGCGCGCATTGATCGCCGCCGGTCACGAAGTTGTGATGGTACTGACCCAGCCGGACCGACCGTCCGGGCGCGGTATGAAACTCACGCCGTCGCCGGTCAAGCAGGTCGCGCTTGAACACGGCCTGCCCGTTTACCAACCGGAAAAACTGCGCACACCGGAGCAGCAGGCGCCTTTGCAGGACCTCGGCATCGATGTGATGGTCGTCGCGGCCTACGGGCTGATCCTGCCGCAAGCCGTGCTCGACCTGCCGCGCCTCGGCTGCCTGAACATCCACGCATCGCTGTTGCCGCGCTGGCGCGGCGCCGCGCCGATCCAGCGCGCCATCCTCGCCGGCGACACCGAAACCGGCATCACCATCATGCAGATGGACGCCGGGCTCGATACCGGCGACATGCTCAGCATCCACGTCACGCCGATCACCGCCGATGACAACGCGCAGAGCCTGCACGACAAGCTGGCGGTTCAGGGCGCAGACGCCATCGTCGCCGCACTCACCGGCCTGCCGGCGCTGCAGACCGCGCGTCGGGTACAGCCGCAAGACGGCGTCACCTACGCCGAGAAGCTGCAGAAGGACGAATCGCGCATCGACTGGCAACGCCCCGCGCAGGAGCTCGACCGGATGATCCGCGCCTTCAACCCGTTCCCGTCGGCGCAAACCGTGCTCGACGGCGCAGCGTTGAAAATATGGGCGGCGAAGCCGGTCGACGCCAGCGGTCAGGCCGGCACCGTGCTGGCCGCCGATCGTCACGGCATCGTCGTCGCTTGCGGCACAGGGGCGCTGTCGCTGACCACGCTGCAACTCGCCGGCGGCAAGCGGCTCGACGCCGCGGCCTTCCTTGCCGGTCGCCCGCTGTCGGCCGGAATCGTACTCGGCGATTGAATTTTCCGGCTGCGCCGCAATCACATCTGCAGTAGGGCAGTACGGCAACACCGTACTGCCCGTCACCACGCCCCTTACCTTTGCGAGACTCACTGATATGAACAATTGGCTCAAGACGACCATCCTGATGGCCGCCATCATGGCGCTGTTTGTTTTCATCGGCGGCCTCATCGGCGGCAAGAGCGGCATGCTGATGGCACTGCTGTTTGGCGGCGCGATGAATCTGTTCGCGTACTGGAACTCCGACAAGATGGTGCTGAAGATGTACAACGCCCATCAGGTCGACGCCCGGACCGCGCCGGAGCTTTACGGCATGGTGCAGGAGCTGGCGCAGCGTGCCGGCCTGCCGATGCCCAAGGTCTACGTAATCGACGAAGACCAGCCGAACGCCTTCGCCACCGGCCGCAATCCGGAAAACGCCGCCGTCGCGGCGACCACCGGCATCATGCGCGTGCTGTCGTACCGCGAGCTGCGCGGCGTCATGGCGCACGAACTCGCCCACGTCCAGCACCGCGACATCCTGATCTCGACGATCTCGGCAACGATGGCCGGTGCGATCTCGGCGCTGGCGAACTTCGCGATGTTCTTCGGCGGTCGTGACGAAAACGGTCGTTCGATCAACCCCATTGTCGGCATCCTGCTCGCCATCCTCGCGCCCCTCGCGGCCAGCGTGATCCAGATGGCGATCTCGCGCTCGCGCGAATTTGCCGCCGACGCCGGCGGTGCGCGCATCAGCGGCGACCCGCAGGCGCTGGCCGACGCGCTGCAGAAAATCGAGGCCTACGCCCGCGGCATTCCGATGCACGCCGCCGAAGCACACCCGGAAACGGCACAGATGATGATCATGAACCCGCTGACCGGCGGCGGCCTGTCCGACCTGTTCCGCACCCACCCGCAGACCGCGGATCGCGTCGCGCGCCTCTCCGCGATGGCGCGCGGCCAACTGCCGTATTGATACACACCGCCGGTTCGCACGACTGACGCAAGCCGCCGATCACCGATCGGCGCTTTCCAGCCAGCGTCCCGGCGCTCCCCCATAGCGGAACCCGATATGTACGCCACCCAGAAATACGCCACCCGCATCCTGTCCGCCGTCATGGCCGGCAAGACGCTGACCGACGCACTCGCCGAAGTCTGGCGCGCCGACCCCGAGCTCAAGCCGCAACAGCGCGGCGCCATCCAGGACGTGTGCTACGGCGCGCTGCGCCAGCTCGGCCTGCTCAACACCATGCTCGACACGCTGCTGTCCAAGCCGGTGCACGAAACCGAGCTGCGCGCGCTGCTGCTCGTCGGCATCTACCAGCTCAACTTCACCCGCGCCGCGCCGTATACCGTCGTCGACCACGCGGTGAAAGTCGCCGCCCATACCGGCACCGGCCAGGGCAAGGGCCTCGTCAACGCCATCCTGCGCAACTTCCTGCGTCGCCGCGACGAACTGGTCAAGGATGCCCGGCGCACCGATGCCGGCCACTGGTCGCATCCGGACTGGTGGATCGCCGCGATGCGCAAGGCCTACCCGAGCGCATGGCGCAGCGTGCTTGAACAATCCAACCAGCACCCGCCGATGACCTTGCGCGTCAACCGGCGCCAGGGCACGACCGACGCCTATCTGGCCGAACTCGCCGCCGTTGGCATCGACGCCCGCGCGCTCGACGACACGGCGATCCTGCTCACCCACCCGGTCGGCGTCGACAAGCTGCCGGGCTTTTTCGACGGCCGCGTGTCGGTACAGGACTGGGGCGCGCAGCACGCAGCGCGACTGCTCGACGTCCAGGCCGGCATGCGCGTGCTCGACGCCTGCGCGGCGCCGGGCGGCAAGACCGGGCATCTGCTCGAACTCGCCGACCTCGACCTGCTGGCGATCGACGTCGACGGCCAGCGGATGACGCGCGTCGACGACAACCTCAAACGCCTCGGTCTCAAGGCCACGCTCAGGGCCGGCGACGCCGCGGTGCCGAAGATCTGGTGGGACGGCCGGCCCTTTGACCGCATTCTGGCCGACGTACCCTGTTCGGCCACCGGCGTCGCGCGTCGCCACCCTGACATCAAGTGGTTGCGCCGCTACAACGATTTTGTCACTTTTTCGCAACAACAGCGGCAGATGCTCGATGCACTCTGGCCGCTCTTGGCACCCGGCGGCAAACTGGTCTACGCTACTTGCTCGATTTTCCCGGCCGAGAACAGCGCACAGGCCGAAGCCTTTGCCGCTCGTCATCCGGATGCCGAGCGATTGCCGCTAAGCGAAGGCCTTCCTCCCGACGGCCAACTGTTGCCGACCCCCGAGCACGATGGCTTCTACTACGCGCTTTTCCGCAAACGTCCTTAATGCCGTACTCGCGCTACTGCTGTGGCTCGCGGCCAGCATCGCCTTCGGCGATGGCATCCGCGCGCAGTCGGCCGGCGCCAGCTACGCCAGCAACCGGGTCGAACTGTCGGCCCGGTTTGCCGTGACCTTGAACCCCACGCTCGAAAACGCCCTCGCCAACGGCGTGTCGCTGCCCTTCGTCTACGAATTCCAGCTGACGCGGCCACGCGGCTATGCGCTGTACCGGCAGGTTGCCGACTGGTTCTCGCCAACCGCCGAACTCGGCTACCGGCTGTCCTACCACGCGATCTCGCGCCAGTACCGCCTGCACCTTGGCAGTTTCTACCGCAGCTTCACCACGCTCGACGAAGCACTGTCCGCGCTCGGCGTCGTCCGCGGCTGGAGCGTGCTCGCCGGCACCAGCATCGCCGACGACAAGAGCGATTTCGCCGGCAAGGTCAGGCTACGCCTCGACCTGTCGCAAATGCCCAAGCCCTTCCAGCTGTCGACGCTCGGCCAGAACGACTGGAAGCTTGAATCGCCCTGGGTCGATGTCGCCCCCGGCCGCGACGAAGGACGCGAATGAAGCGGCTGCTGCTGATCCTCGCGTCGGTCGCGACGATCCTGATTTTTCTGCTGGCCACCGCATCGGGCAATACCTCGGCGTTTTCGCAGTACTACACCGAGCTGCTGACGCTGAACGGCATCCTGTTGTTCGGACTGATCATCGTCGTCGGCGCACGGCTGTGGCAGCTGATCAAGCGTGTCCGCGCCAAGGTTTTCGGCTCGCGTTTGACGCTGCGACTGGTGCTGTCGTTTTCCTTGGTCGCGGTGCTGCCGGGTACGCTGGTGTACACCCTGTCGGTGCAGTTTCTCAACCGTTCGATCGAGAACTGGTTCAACGTCCGCGTCGACAACGCCCTCGATCGTGGCCTCAATCTCGGCCACAACGCGATCGACTATCAACTGACCGATCTTGTCCGCAAGGCACGGGTCATTTCGCTCGACGTCCATGACGAAACCGGTTCGGAACTGTTTTCCAGGCTGACCCGGCTGCGCGAACAGATCGGCGTGCAGGAAATCTCGCTGTTCGACGAACAGGGCAACACGGTCGCGCATATCGGCAACGAGAACGCCGGCCTCTTCCCCAATCTGCCCGAACGCTCGCTGCTGAGGCGGGCGCTGCGCGAGCCCGTCAGGCAGATCGAATCCACCGCCGACCAGGGGCTGATGATGCGCACGCTGGTGGCGATGCACGGCGCCGGCTTCGGCGAACGTGCGCGCATCCTGCAGCTGATGCAGCCCGTTCCCAAGCAGCTGGCCGACGACGCCGAGCTGGTCGAAAAGGTCCGCGCCGACTACAAGCAACTGTCTCAGGCCCGGCAGGGGCTAAAGCTGATCTTCAGCCTGACCCTGACGCTGGCGCTGCTGATGGCGCTGCTCGGCGCCCTGGCGCTGGCCATGTATCTGTCCGACAAGCTCTCGGCGCCGCTGTCGGTGCTGGCGGAGGCGACGCGCGCGGTGGCCTCGGGCGATTTGAGCCGGCGCCAGCCGGTGATCAGCCGCGACGAACTCGGCATTCTCACCCATTCGTTCAACCGGATGACACGGCAGCTGGCCGAAGCACGCACCTCGCTCGAAAAGCAGGAGGCGGCGCAGGCGGCCGGCAAGGTCTATCTCGAAGGCATACTCGGCTCGCTGTCGGCCGGCGTGCTGTCGTTCGACCGCGACTGGCGGCTGGCGTCGAACAACCAGAGCGCCTTGCGCATCCTCGGCGTCGATCCCCTGCGCGTCGAGACGATGCCGCTGCCCGAATGGCCCGATTGCTATCCGGCGCTGGCCGGCCTTTGCGATGAGGTCGCCCGCGGCTTTGCCAGCGACGAAGAACACTGGCAGCGCCAGGTCGAGATCGCCGAACAGAAACGCGTCCTCAACTTGCGCGGCACCCATCTGATGCTCGGCGACGAGGACAGCGGCTATCTGGTCGTCTTCGACGACATCACCGATCTGCTGTCCGCGCAGCGTGACGCGGCCTGGGGCGAAGTCGCCCGCCGACTGGCGCACGAGATCAAGAACCCGCTGACGCCGATCCAGCTGGCCGCCGAACGGATGGAGTTCAAGCTGGCCGATAAACTCGACACCGCCGGCGCCGAGCTGCTATCAAAGAATACGCAGACCATCGTCAAGCAGGTCGCCGCGCTCAAACAGATGGTCGACGCCTTCCGCGATTACGCGCGCAAACCGACCGGCAAGAAAAAAAATCTGGACTTACAGCAGTTGCTGGCCGAAGTACTGGTACTGTACGAGGCGGCGCCAGTCACCCGTATCGACAACGCCCACGAGCCGATGTTCGTCATGGGCGACGCGACGCAGTTGCGCCAGGTCATCCACAACTTGCTGCAAAACGCGCAGGATGCGATCGAGGCCAGCGAAGCCCGGCAAATTTGCGTGAAAACGGAAAAAGCCGATAAATTTGTTCGCTTAATAGTAGAAGACAGCGGTTCAGGCTTCCCCGGCGACTTACTGCCGCGGATTTTCGAGCCCTACGTGACCACCAAGCAAAAGGGCACGGGGCTGGGATTGGCCATCGTCAAGAAGCTCATCGAAGAGCATCACGGCCGGATCACGGCCGGAAACCGCGACAGCGGCGGCGCGTTCGTCAGGATCGAACTGCCGCTCACGGAGGAAACAAGTGGGTAGTCAGGATATTTTGGTCGTCGACGACGAGGTTGGCATTCGCGAACTCTTGTCCGAGATTCTGCAAGACGAAGGCTATAGCGTTGCAGTGGCGGAAAACGCCGAAGCGGCGCGCAAGCTCCGCAATCAGGCACAACCGCGGCTGGTGCTGCTCGATATCTGGATGCCGGATACCGACGGCGTGACGCTGCTGAAGGAATGGGCCCGCAACGGCCAGCTCACGATGCCGGTCGTCATGATGTCGGGGCATGCCACCATCGATACCGCGGTCGAAGCCACCCGGATCGGTGCGCTCGATTTCCTCGAGAAACCGATCGGCCTGCAAAAACTGCTCGCCACGGTCAAACGCGCGCTGTCGCAACCGGTCGAAGCCACCAAGCCGCTGCCGACGCTGGCCCGCCTTGGCGAAGCCGAAGTCGTGCGCGAGCTGAACCGCGTGCTCGATACTGCCCGCGGCCAGGCGTCGCCAGTGCTGCTGGTCGGCGCACCGGGCGTCGGTTTCGAAATCTGCGCCCGCTACCTCGCCGCGCCGAACCAGCCTTTCGTTGCGCCGCTGTCGAACGAAGACATCGCCGTCGCGCCGCTCGAGCTCGTCAACAAGGCAACCGGCGGCACGCTGTTCCTGCGCGACATCGCCTACCTCGACCGCCGTGCTCAAGCCGGTCTGCGGACCTTGCTCGGCAAGCTCGATAAACAGAAGGTCCGGCTGGTCTCGGCATCGAGCAAGCCGCTCGACCAGCTCGCCGGCCAGCTCGACCCGGAACTGCTGAACGCGCTGTCACAACTGATCGTGCCGGTACCGCGCCTCAAGGATCACCGCGAAGACATCGCCCGGCTGGCCGAAAACCTGCTGGCCGAAACCGTCGCCACCAACAAGCTCGGTCCGCGACGCTTCAGCCAGGCGGCCTTGCAGCTGCTGGCGCAGCAGGAATGGCCGGGCAACCTCGACGAGCTCGCCAACGTCGTCAAGAGCCTGGCGCTGACCAGCCGTGACGGCGACATCGACATCACGCCGGTCTCCCGCATCCTGTCGCAGTTCGCGCCGGGCGGCGAGAGCATCGTCGCGCTGCCGCAAGCGGCCCCGCCGCCGCTGCCGATGCTCGATCTTGCACTGCCGCTGCGCGAAGCACGCGATCAGTTCGAGAAGTACTACCTCGAACGCCATATCGAGCTGTCCGGCGGCAATATGAGCCGGGTTGCCGAGAAAATCGGCCTTGAGCGGACCCACCTGTACCGCAAGCTCAAGTCGCTCGGCATCCAGATGCCGAAGAAGAACCGGCCCGCCAGCGAAAGCTGAAACCGGGGTTGTACTGCACGATACTGAACGCAGCCGCTCGCGGCTGCGTTCAGCGTTTCAGCGTTACCTGCAAGGATAGAACGTGTCCAACATCCTCATTCTCGGTGCCGGCCGCGTCGGCGCTTCGGTCGCCGAACAGCTGGTGCAGGAGCACTACCACGTCACCATCGTCGACGAGCATGCCGCCAACCTGAAAGGACTGCAGGACCGGCTTGATCTGCGCACGCTGGTCGGCAATGCCGCCAGCCCGGCGGTGCTCGAAGCGGCCGGCGCGCGCGACGCCGATCTGCTGCTGGCGGTCACGCCCAGCGACGAGGTCAATATGGTCGCGTGCAAGCTGGCCCACGAACTCTTCAACGTCCCGACCCGGCTCGGCCGGGTCCGCAATCCAGACATCCTGGCCCGGCCCGAGCTGTTCGACCACGGCAACTTCGCCATCGATCACGTGATCACGCCGGCGCAGATCGTCACCGACTATCTGGTCAGCCTGGTTGAAACGCCCGAAGCGCTGCAAGTGCTCGACTTCGCCGACGGCAAGGCGCAGATGGTCGTCGTCCGGGTCGAGGCCGACGCGCCGATGCAGGGCAAGACGCTATCGGGACTGTGCCAGCGACTGCCGAACGTCGACAGCCGCGTCGTCGGCATCTATCGCCGCAATCGCTACATCCGCCCCGACGGCGACAGCGTGCTCGAAGTCGGCGACGAGGTCTTCGTGCTCGCCGCCAGCAAGCACATGCGCCGGGTGATCCGCGAACTGCACGGCGAAGAGCGCAAGATCCGCCGGATCATGATCGCCGGCGGCGGCAATGTCGGCTTCCGGCTCGCGCAGTCCTTGCAGGACGACTATCAGGTCAAGCTGATCGAATCGAACCCGGAGCGGGCCGCCTGGCTCGCCGAAGCGCTACCGAACACACTGGTGCTCGGCGGCGATGCGACCGACGAAACGCTGTTCGACGCCGAGCAGATCGATCGCACCGACCTCTATCTGGCGCTGACCAGCGACGACGAAGACAACATCATGTCGGGGTTGCTGGCCAAGCAGATGGGCGCGCGCAAGGTCATCGCCATCATCAACCGCTCGCGCTACGTCGGCCTGCTGCAGGGCAGCCGCATCGACGTGGCGCTGTCGCCGGCACAGGCGACGATCGGCTCGCTGCTGGCGCGCGTACGGCGCGGCGACATCGTCGCCGTGCACAGCCTGCGCCGCGGCGCGGCCGAAGCACTCGAACTGATCGCCCACGGCAAGCGGGCGACGTCGCGCGTCGTCGGCCGGCGCATCGAGGAGCTGAATCTGCCGGCCGGGCTGTACATTGCGGCGCTGATCCGCGGCGACGAAGTGTTGATGGCCCATCACGACACGGTGATCGAGGCCGAGGATCACGTCATCGTCTTCGTCGACAAGAAGCGCGGCATCCGCGAGGTCGAGCAGCTGTTCGCGGTCAAGCTGGGGTTCCTCTGATGCGCCGGCGCACCGCAAACGGCCCGGCGCTGATGGCCTTGCCGGCCGGCATTTCGGCGGCGCTGCGGGTGCTGCCGGTGGTGAACGTGCTGGCCAAGGTCGCACTGCTGTTCTCGTTCACGATGCTGGTGCCCATCGCCACCGCGCTCTACTTCGACGATGCCGCGCTGTGGCACTTCATCGATGCGCTTGCCGGGCTGACGACGCTGAGCCTGATCGCGATCGTGCTGACCCGGCGCTTCCGGCGTGAACTCAAGGTCCGCGACGGCTTCATCCTCGTCGTCGGGCTGTGGACGCTGTTGCCGGCGGTGGCCATGGTGCCGCTGCTGTTCCAGATGCCGGACATCCGCATTTCGGTTGCCTACTTCGAAGCGATTTCAGCGTTGACGACGACCGGCGCCACCGCGCTGTCCGGGCTCGAACATCTGCCGCCGTCGATCAATCTGTGGCGTCACCAGCTCAACTGGATCGGCGGTCTCGGGATCATCGTGCTGGCCGTGGCAATCCTGCCGATGCTCGGTGTCGGCGGCATGCAGCTGGTCAAGGCCGAAACGCCGGGGCCGATCAAGGATGCCAAGCTGACGCCGCGCATCCGCGAAACCGCGCGCAATCTGTGGTTGATCTATGCCGCGTTGACGCTCGCCTGCGCGCTGATGCTGCGTTACGTCGGCGGCATGCGCTGGTTCGACGCGGTCTGCCATGCACTGTCGGCGATGAGCCTCGGCGGCTTCTCGACCTACGACAACAGCGTCGGCCAGTTCAATTCGCCGGTGGTCGAGGCCATCCTGATCGGCTTCATGCTGATTGCCGCGACCAACTTCGCCACCCACTACCTCGCGCTGACCAACCGCAGCCTGAAGCGTTACTGGCTCGACTCCGAATTCAAGGCAATGCTGTTGCTGCTGCTGTTCAGCGCGCTCGGCCTCGCCGGCTACCTCGTCTGGCAGCACACCTACGACGATTACCTGACCAGCCTGCGCATGGTGCTGTTCAACCTGGTGTCGATCTCGACCGGCAGCGGTTATGCCAGCACCGACTTCGGCCAATGGCCGATTTTCGTCCCGCTGTGGATGCTGTTCCTGTCCGGCGTCGCCGCGTGCTCCGGGTCCACCGGCGGCGGGATCAAGATGATCCGGACCATCATCCTCGTCCGTGGCGCCAGCCGGCAGTTCACCACGCTGCTGCATCCGAATGCGGTACGGCCGCTGCGGGTCAACGGCGTCGGCATCCCCGACCCGGTCGTCTTTGCCGTGCTCGGCTTCATCTTCCTGTACTTCATGAGCGCGGTGGTGCTGACCTTCGCGCTGCTGGCGACCGGGCTCGACTTCGTTTCGAGCTTCTCGGCGGTGATGGCCTGCCTCAACAACGCCGGTCCGGGCCTGGGCGTCATCGGCCCGGCCTCGAACTACGGCGTCCTTGAAGATCTGCAACTGTGGCTGTGCGCGCTGGCAATGCTGCTTGGCCGGCTCGAGGTCTTTTCGGTGCTGGTGCTGTTCACACCGGCTTTCTGGCGCAACTGAGTGCATCCGATTCGCGACGACGGCCGTATGTCGTAGCAGGGACGCAATGCAGCACCCGCAGCAGGGCGATCCCGATCGGAGAACCATCATGCGTACACTGAAAACCCTTGCAGCGACCCTCGCACTTGCCCTCGGCCTTGGCACGATCGCCTGGGCGGCCGACGACACGGATCACTCGGGCGGTCTGGCCCAAAGCAACTGGCTGCAGAAGCAGGCCGGCCCCGGCAGCAATGCGGGCGGTGGCGGCAGCAATGCGGGCAGCAGCAACCGCTGACCCCTTCCTGCAACGCCGGGGACGTCGATATACTCGCGATATGGACGTCTTCATCACCGGCTTTCTGCTGTCGCTCTCCCTGTGCTTGGACATCGGCATCGTCAATGTGGCGATGATCGATTCAAGCCTCAAACACGGCATGCGCTCGGGCCTGCTCGTCGGGCTGGGATCGTGCTTCGGCGATCTGGTCTACGCCATCCTGTCGCTGGTCGGCATGAGCATCCTGCTGCAGTTCAAGGCGGTGCAGTGGATCACCTGGCTGGTCGGCGGCACGCTGATGCTGTGGCTGGCGGCGAAGATGGCGCGCGAGGCCTGGCGCTCGGCCAAGCAGCCGGCACAATCGACCGACACGACGTCCAGACCGCATTCGCGCCAGCTGTTCAATCGCGGCCTGATGCTGGCACTGGCTTCGCCCTCGTCGATTCTGTGGTTTGCCGCGGTCGGCGGCGCGCTGATCGCCAACGCCACCGACGGTAGCGCCGGCTCGGCGGCACGCTTCCTCTGCGGCTTTTTCGCTGGCGGACTGGCGTGGAGCAGCTTCATCGTCACGACCGCCCACCATGGCGGGCGCACGCTCGGCCCGCGCTTCATCCAGGGCTGCCACCTCGTCTCGGCGGCGCTCTATCTCTATTTCGCGGTGCTCGTGCTCGGCAACGGCGCACGCACCCTGCTGTAGCCATCGCCAAAACACGCGTGCGACTCGGCGGCGCATCGTACGACGCGGTACGCCTGCTTGCCGCGACCCACTTCCAAGCCCGCAACTGAACGTGGACGCGACCGGCGTTCAGGCGGGCGCAATCTCGGTACGGCTCTTGCCGCTGTGCTTGGCGCGGTACAGCGCCTCATCGGCGCGCAGCAGCAGCGCCCGGCCATTTTCGTCGGGGCGCAGCTGGGCGATTCCGGTCGAGAAGCTCACCTCGATCCGCTGGCCCTTGTGCAGGAATGGCGTCCGGCCGGCGACGGTACGCAAGCGGTCAATGACGTAGCTGGCACCGTTGACGTCGGTATCGCTCAGCAGGATCAGGAACTCCTCGCCGCCGTAACGGACCAGCAGATCATTCTCCCGCAGCACCACCCGGGTCAGATTGGCCATGTGAACCAGGACCTGATCGCCGACCAGATGACCGTGCGCGTCGTTGATCTGCTTGAAGTCGTCGAGATCGAAGATCACCGCGGTCAGCTGGTTGCCGCTGCGCAATGCCTGCTTCACCTCGCGCGCCAGATGATGATCGAGCCCCTGGCGGTTGAACGTTCCGGTCAGCGCATCCTGTTCGAGCATCCGGCGATTGAAGGCCAGATCCTGCTCGATATGCCGGACCGAATCGCGGATCGACTGCAGATCGCTGTGCGACGTCGACACGGTCGAATGGATCGAGTTGGTCGACGTAATCACGCGATCGAGCAGATCGGCGAGCGTGCTGTGCGTTTCCTCGACGCTGACCCGCCGCGCCGCATGGGCGTCGCGTGCATGCTTCAGCTGTCCCAGGCTGGCCAGCATCGCGCCGCGCTCGCTGTCCAGCGTCTCGATCAGCTGCTGCATCGCCTCACTTGCCTCGCCCACCGCCTCGTCGACCTGGCACAACACCTGCCACGCCTGCTGTAATTCTTCCGGCGCCTTGGTCTGTGGCGACTTGATCGTGACAATCGCGTTGTAGAATTGCGCATAGTTGTCCGGCGTCGGCGGCAAGCCGCGCTCGGACAGGCGCTTCAGTGCAATTCGGGCGACTTCGACCGGGCTCTCCGGCGGCGTTATGCTCATGTTCTTTTTGGCTTTTCTCGTTCAAGTGGGCGACGGAATTGTACGCGAACTGCATCAAGTCGCACCATCCGTCAACACCCAAAGGGCTTTCCATGCATATTCACATTCTGGGCATTTGCGGCACCTTCATGGGCGGCGTCGCCGCGCTCGCGCGTGCCGCCGGCCACACCGTCACCGGTTGCGATGCCGGTGTTTACCCGCCGATGTCGACCCAGCTCGAAGCGCTGGGCATCGAGCTGATCGAAGGCTGGGACGCGTCGCAACTGCAACTCGGCGCCGACCTCTACGTCGTCGGCAACGTCGTCAAACGCGGCAATCCGCTGATGGAAGCCATCCTCGACGCCGGCCTGCCCTATACCAGCGGCCCGGAATGGCTGCGCGACCATATCCTTGCGGATAAATGGGTGCTCGCCGTCGCCGGCACGCACGGCAAGACCACGACCAGCGGCATGCTGGCATGGATACTCGAAGACGCCGGGCTCGCACCGGGCTTCCTCGTCGGCGGCGTGCCGGAGAACTTCGGCATCTCGGCACGGCTGCCGGGCAAACCGGCGCAGGATCCGGCCAGTACCTCGCCGTTCTTCGTCATTGAAGCAGATGAATATGACACGGCGTTTTTCGACAAGCGCAGCAAGTTCGTCCACTACCGGCCGCGCACGGCGATCCTCAACAACCTCGAGTTCGACCACGCGGACATCTTCGCCGATCTGGCGGCGATCGAAACCCAATTCCACCATCTGGTGCGGACCGTACCCGGCAACGGCCGACTGGTCGTCAACGGTCGTGAAGCCAGTCTCGACCGTGTACTCGAACGCGGTTGCTGGACACCGGCCGAGCGTTTCGGCGCCGACACCGGCTGGGCCATCGGCGCCGTTTACGCCGACGGCTTCGAGGTGAGGCTGAACGGCGAATCGCAAGGCCGGCTGGTCTGGTCGCTGCTCGGCGAACACAACGCGCTGAACGCGCTGGCCGCAATCGCCGCGGCTCGTCACGTCGGTGTCACGCCCGACGTCGCCATCGACGCGCTGTCGCGCTTCCAGAACGTCAAGCGCCGGATGGAAATCAGGGGTGAAGCCAACGGCGTCACCGTCTACGACGATTTTGCCCATCACCCGACGGCGATCGCGACCACCGTCGCCGGCCTGCGCCACAAGGTCGGCAGTGCGCGGATCCTGGCGGTGCTCGAACCGCGTTCGAACACGATGAAGCTCGGCACGATGAAGGCCGCCCTGCCCGCTTCGCTGGCCGGCGCCGACGCGGTGTTCTGCTACAACGCCAACCTCGGCTGGGACCCGGCCGAAGCGCTGACGCCGCTTGGTGCCAAGGCGCAAACGTTCACCGACCTCGACGCGCTGGTCGCGGCGGTGGTGCAACTGGCGCGTCCGGGTGATCAGGTGCTGGTGATGAGCAACGGCGGCTTCGGCGGCGTCCACGGCAAGCTGCTCGCGGCGCTGGCCGGAGTGTGAACGGCTTCTCTTGTCATCGCCGGACCGGGCCGCATAAGCTCGGTCGATTCGATGATCTGGAGAAACACGCATGAAACGATGGCTCGCACCGGTGGCGCTGCTCGGCCTGATCGCCAGCCCGTTCGCCGCCGCCGATGACGACGGCGCCCGCTACTGGAGCAGCGGCGGCCGCGGTGAAGGCTATTGCGAGATCAGCCAGCGCGTCGACGATCGGGTCGTGCTGGAACTGCGCGGCAACGACGTCCGTGTCCGCACGCTCGGCGGCGAGCACTTTCCGCTCGGCCAGGTGCGCTGCTCCGGGCCGTTGCCGGACAATCCGAAGGATTTCCGGGTCGAGCTGCGCAGCGGCCGCGGCCACCTGACCCGCGCCGACGCACCGAACGGCCGGCGGCCGGCACAGATCGAGCTGTTCGATCCGCGTTCGGGCAACGCGCTCTACGTTGTCGACATCCGCTGGCGCGACGATCGCTGGTCCGACAACGGCAACGACGACCGCGACAATACGGTCCGCCGTTGCCAGAACGCTGTGCAGGACGAATTCGCCCGCCGCAACTACGGCGACGGCAAGCTGCGTTTCCGCGGCCAGCCGCAGATCGATCGTAATGGCAACGAGCTGCGCGTGTTCGGCAGCGGCGAGGCACGCAACCGCAACGACGAGCGAGATCTGCGCTACCAGTGCCAGCTTGACCGGCGCTCGGGCCGGGTCCGTTCGGCCGACTACTGGTACGACAACGGCGCGCTGCGCTCGGCAACGCCACAGCGCTGATCGGTTAGCGCCAGACGCTTACCACCAGACCGGTTCGGACTCGATCATCACGCCGAACCGGGCGAGCACATCGGCCTGCACCGCCTCGGTCAGCGCGGCGACGTCGGCGCGCTGCGCACCGCCGTGGTTGACCAGCACCAGCGCCTGCTTCTCGTACATGCCAACCGGGCCAAGACGGCGCCCTTTCCAGCCGGCCTGTTCGATCAGCCAGCCGGCGGCCAGCTTGTACGCGCCACCGGGCATCGGGTAAGACACCAGCTTCGGGTATTCGGCCAGCAAGGCGTCGCGCTGCGCGGCCGGCACGATCGGGTTCTTGAAGAAGCTGCCGGCGTTGCCGATCAGCGCCGGATCGGGCAGCTTGCGCTGGCGCACGTTGATCACCGCCTGGGCAACACCGGCCGGCGTGCGTGGCAGGCCGGCGGTGTTCAGCTCGGCCTCGATGTCGCCGTAGCCGGTCTGCAGTGCCCCGGTCTTGCTCAGTTTGAACACCACCTCGGCGATCAGCCAGCGGCCGGCCTCCTCCTGCTTGAACACGCTGTCGCGGTAGGCAAAGCGGCAGTCGGCGTTCGTGAATTCGCGGCCCACGCCATCGGTCAGCCGGTAGGCCGTCAACGAATGCAGCGTGTCCTTGACCTCGACACCGTAGGCGCCGATGTTCTGCACCGGCGCGGCGCCGACCGAGCCCGGAATCAAGGCCAGATTCTCGAGCCCGCCCCAGCCTTGCGCCAGCGTCCACATCACGAAATCATGCCAGACCTCGCCCGCGCCGGCGGCGACGTAAACCGCATCGTCGTCCTCGGCAATCACGCGGCGGCCGATGATCCCGACCTGCAAGGTCAGGCCATCGACGACGTCGGGCAGTACCAGATTGCTGCCGCCGCCGAGCACGTTCCTGGGCATCGCCGCCAGGGTGCCGTCGCCGGCCATATCGGCCAGTTGCGCCGGGTCGGCAATCGTCAACAAACGGCTGGCGCGGGCCGGCAGGCGCAGCGTGTTGAACGGACTGAGGTCGACGTCGGTCCGGACGCCGGGATTGGAAATGGCCATGATCACTCCGCGAAAGCGCAATTATCGCCGATGCGCGGACGGCGCCAACAGATAAAAAAAACCGGGGCCCGCAGGCCCCGGTTGGCTCGCCAGTGCAGGAATCAGAAGTTGCCGAAGATCTTGCTGAAGTCCCACAGCTGCTGCGCGATGCCGCTGCACTGCCAGTTGGCGGCGGTATTGCCGGCGCAATTGCCGTTGTCGCGACCGAGCGACCAGAACGCCAGCCGTCCCATACCCTGCTGAGCGGCGAAGTCGCGCACCAGCTGTGCATCGGCCAGCGTGAAGACCTCGGTCGGGTTGTCGTTCTGACCGATCATCGCCGTCGCACCGATCATCGCCCAGTACTGCGCATCGGTCTTGCCCGGCCACAGCGTCTTGAGCTGCGAGAACACGCCCTGCAGTGCCGACACCGAACGCGCGCCCATCTGGTTGCCCGAGACGCCGTCGTAGTAGTCCATGATCATCGGATTGACGATGCTGACCTCGACGCCAGCATTCTTGGCCGACTGCAGCACGTACAGGTCGGCCGAAGCGAAGCCGGTGACCGGATGAACGCCCAGCGTGAACGACACGGTCAGCGTCTTGCCCTTGGCCTTGAAGTTGTCCTGGAGGATCTTCAACGCGGCGCTGCGGCGGTCGACGATCGCCGGTTCGAGGTTGTTGTAGATGTCGCCCGCTTCCGGATCGAGGTCGAGGTGGTCGACGCCGAACTTGTCGAGCTGCGCCTGATAGACCGCGGCAAGACTGGCGGCATCGCTGCAGCGGCGCGCCAGATCGTTCGCGTTCCAGCCGCCGCTCGAAATGATCACATCGCCGCCGAGTGCGCGCAGCCCCTGCACCTTGGACAGGATCGTGCCCTCGTCGGACGGCCAGGTACCGGCGCAGCCGCCGTTCGAGTTGTAGAACGCCAGCGTGATGTACTTCTGCCCGGTGGCCTGCGACCAGCCGATCGGATCGAAAGCGCCACTGACGTCGACATACGGCGCAAACCTGAACTTGCCCGATACCGGGGTCGGGGTCGGGGTCGGCGTCGGCGTCGGCGTCGGCGTCGGCGTCGGCGTCACCGAACCACAAGGACCGAGGTCTTTCCACGGGCCCCATTGATCGGCGCCGGGAACGTCATTCGCACTGGCCCACCATTTGGCCTCCCAATTCCGGCCCTTGTAGGACACCTTGCCGCTGCTCTGTCCCTGCCAAGCCGGGTAGCACGACGTCGGAGCGGGGGTCGGAGTCGGAGTCGGAGTCGGAGTCGGAGTCGGAGCCGGAGTCGGGGTCGGGGTCGGGGTCGGGGTCGGGGTCGGCGTTGGCGTTGGCGTTGGCGTTGGCGTCGCACCAGTGTCAACGCCAAGGTCTTGCCACAACGTCGGCGTCGTCGACGGCGTCCAGCCCGCACCGACATAGGCGGTGTGCGTGGTCAGCGCCTTGTAGTCATGCCCCTGGTAGGAAACGATGGTACCGGCGGTATAGGTATTGCCCTCGACCCAGGTCGGATAAGCGGCGTAAACCTGCACCATCGCCAGTGCAGCCGGCATTGCCGCCAATGCAAAACGGTTGATACGTAACATCGTGTTCACCATCCTTTTTTTGCGTGGACAGGCCGCACGACATCGTCGCGGCGGCGCTTGCGCGCGCCGGCGGAGCCAGAACGGCCATGCAAGATGAACGGCCGAACGGCCGCCATGCGAACAGAAAAACAAAAGCACCGTCGGATACCGCGAGCCGGGGGCGGTACAGCGCCCGGATGCGACAGCTTGATGCCGTTCGGACACGCGCACGCGCACCCGCTCCGGCGCTTGCGACCGCAGCGGCCGCCCGTGTCGGCACACGGATCCTCCGGGCCAAAAAAAACCGGCCACACACTGTGCGGCCGGTTTGGTTGACGCTTACGGCAGCGCTTTCAGCGCGGCCTTGGCCGGCACCGAGAAGTTGTAGCCGTCGTGCTTGTCCCAGTTGATCGACCAGGTCATCACGCCGCGATAGTCCGGGTAAGCCTGCTTCGGCTTCACGGTATCGCAACCCACCAGCTGGGTCAGGCAAGTGAGCGCGTTCTTGACGGTCGCCGCGGTCACGAAGCCACGACCTGCCGACGACGGGCCGCTCGGCACGCCGAACGCCACCTGGTCAGGACGCAGGCCCTTGAACTCCCAACCGGCGCCGTAGTTGACCTTGAAGCCTTCGATCAGCATCAGCGAGCCACCGACCAGTGCATCGACGGTGCCTTCGTTCAGCGTACGGCCATCGGTGTAGGTAAAGCCACCGTTGTTGTAGTACTGAACGTGGATCATGTTCAGATCGTTACGCAGGCCGTCGATGATCCCGAGGTAAGCACCCCAGATCCCCGAGTACGCCACATAGCCGCCCTGGACATACGGATGCTCCGGCGCCATCGACAGGTAGAAGGTCGGGCCGACCTTGGCCTTGAGCTGCTGCACCGCACTGATCAGGTTGCCGATGATCGGCGTGCCTTGCACCACCCCGGCACCGCTTTCGAGGTCGAGGTCGATACCGTCGAAACCGTACTTGGTGATGATGGCGTACAGCGAATCGACGAAGTTCTTCACGTCGGCGGCGGTCGACAGGGTCATCCGGCCTTCCTGGCCGCCGAGCGACAGAATGACCTTCTTGCCCTTGGCGCGCTTGGCGGCGACGTCGGCGATGAATTCAGCCTCGGTACCTGCGTTCTTGTCGAGGTTGAATGCCACCTTGCCGGCACCCGCATCGTCGGCGAAGGAAATCATGATGACGTCCCAGTCGTCCGAGACGTTGCGCAGCGGAATCGCATCACCGGCACCGTTGGTGAAGTTGTGCCAGTAACCGATCAGCGCATGCTTGGGCAGGCCCGCACCCGACGGGGTCGGCGTCGGAACAGGGGGCGGCGCCGGAGTCGGTGCTGGGGTCGGCGTCGGAACAGGGGTCGGCGCGGGGGTCGGCGCGGGGGTCGGTGCTGGCGTCGGCGTCGGAACAGGTGTCGGAACAGGTGTCGGCGCCGGGGTCGGCGCTGGCGTCGGGGTCGGAGCAGGCGTAGGTGCTGGCGTCGGAGCCGGCGTCGGGCTTACCGGGCCGCAAACACCCAGATCGTTCCACGGCTTGCCATCACCGACATTGCTCGACGGCACATCGCCCTGCGTCCACCACTTGGCCGAGTAGGTATGGCCGTTGTAGCTGACGGTTGCGCCACCGTTGTAGGCCGCCGTCGACGACCAGGCCGCTGCGGTGCAACCGGCCGACGGGGTCGGTGCGGGCGTGGGAGCCGGCGTCGGTGCGGGCGTCGGCACCGGAGTGGGGGCCGGGGTCGGCGCAGGCGTCGGCGCCGGGCTCGGTGTGCCGGTGCTCGCACCGACCAGCTTCCACAGCGTCGGGCTCGACGCCGGGTTCCAGTTGGCACCAACGTAGGCGGTATGGGTCACCAGCGCCTGGTAGTCGCTACCGCTGTACGACACGTAGGTGCCGGCGGTATAGGTCTGGCCTTCTTGCCAGGCCGGATACGCCGCGTAGGCGTGTACGGCGAAGAGCGCTGCCGGAATGGCAGCCAGCGCAAAGCGATTGAACATTGACATCTCTCCTCACTGCTTTTTGTTTGGCACCGTATCGTGGCGCCTGTGAAAAGGCCCCCCCGAAAACCGGGAGGGCCCAGGGATCACGCACTCATTCGAGCCGGATCATTTCTCGCCTTACTGACGAATCTTCGCCATGGCCGAGGTCAGTTCACCGTCGGCGGTATCGCCGTCCGATTCCCAGGCGAAGACGCCGCCCAGACCCTTGGCCTTGGCATAGTCGACCTTGTTCTGGATGTCGGTCGGGGTGTCGTAGCTCCACCAGGTGGTGCCGTCGTACTTGTACGACTGCTTGGTCACCGGGTGGTAACGCAGCGTGCCGGCGGCGTTCTTCAGGACCTTGTAGTCCTCGATGCCGGCTTCGTACGTGCCCTTGGCGGCGCCGGTGGCGGTCTGGTACAGACCATCACCATTCGGGCCGGCCTTCACGCCAGTCCAGCCACGACCGTAGAACGGGATGCCGAGGTGGAGCTTGGTAGCCGGTGCGCCCGCAGCCAGCAGCGCGGTCACAGCGCTGTCGGTGTTGTACGTCGAACCCAGGCCCGGCTTGCCGGTCTTCGGATCGAGGTAGTTCGGGCTGGCCGGATCAGCGTACAGATGCGCCTGGAAGTCGGTCGGACCTTGTGCTGCCCATGCGCCGTTGTAGTCGTACGACATGATGTTGATCCAGTCGAGGTACTTGCTGTACTCGGCCGGTTCGGTCATCGCGATCTTGTCGCTACCCGCGCCGATGGCCACGGTCAGCAGATACTTCTTGCCGGTGGTCGTGCCGTAGGCGTCGAGCTGTTCGCGGAATTCCTTGAGCAGCAAGCTGAAGTTCTGCTTGTCGGCATCGGACACGGTGTTGGTACCCACGCCCTGCACGCCCGGGAATTCCCAGTCGATGTCGATACCGTCGAACACGCCTGCGCCGGTACCCGCACCACCCGAGTTCGAACCCGAGTCGTACTTCAGGTTGCCCTTGATGTACTGGTCGATGCACGACGACACCAGTGCCTTGCGGCCAGCGTCGGTTGCAGCTGCGGCCGAGAACCACTTCGACCACGTCCAGCCGCCCAGCGAAATCAACGTCTTCAGTTGCGGGTTCTTGGCCTTCAGCTTCTTCAACTGGTTGAAGTTACCCTTCAGGCTGCCGGTACCGTCGGCACCCCAGGCATCTGCAACGCCGTCGACCGATTCAGCGGCCGAGAAGCCCTTGTTGTATGCGGCCCACGAGTCGCCGCCATCGCCATTACCCGATTCGGTCTTGGTGATGCTGGCATCGCACTTATAGGTACCGTCTGCTTGCTTGAAGATGTTGCCGAACGAGTAGTTCAGGAAGGTCAGCTTGGCAGCCTGGCCGCTGGTCTGGACATTCTTCAGGAAGAAAGCGCGACCGTAGATCGACCATTCAGCAAAGTACGAACCCACTTGCTTGCTGCCGCTCGGCGTCGGTGCTGGGGTCGGTGCTGGGGTCGGTGCTGGGGTCGGTGCCGGGGTCGGAGCAGGCGTCGGCGCCGGGGTCGGTGCTGGGGTCGGCGCCGGGGTCGGAGCAGGCGTCGGCGCCGGGGTCGGAGCAGGCGTCGGCGCCGGGGTCGGAGCAGGCGTCGGTGCCGGGGTCGGAGCAGGCGTCGGGGTCGGTGCCGGGGTCGGCGCAGGCGTCGGAGCAGGCGTCGGTGCCGTGCCTTGCAGTTCCCACGGGCCGTACTGGTCAGCGCCCGGGATATTGTTCTGCGTCCACCACTTGGCCTTGTAGGTCGCGCCGTTGTAGCTCACGCACTGGCCGGCGTTATAGACCGCACTGTTCGACCAAGCGGCGCAACCGCTCGGCGTCGGCGCCGGGGTCGGCGTTGCGGTCGGGGTAGGCGTCGGCGCCGGAGTCGGCGCAGGTGTTGCGGTCGGCGTCGGAGCCGGGGTCGGTGCAGGCGTCGGCGCGGCAGTCGGTGCCGGGGTCGGCGTACCGGTGCTGGCACCAATCAGTTTCCACAGTGTCGGGCTCGCAGCCGGGTTCCAGTTGGCACCGACGTAGGCGGTGTGGGTTACCAGCGCCTGATAGTCACTGCCGCTGTACGACACATAGGTACCGGCGGTGTAGGTCTGGCCTTCCGCCCAAGCCGGATAAGCAGCATGAGCCTGGACAGCGAACAGCGCGGCCGGAATGGCTGCAAGGGCAAAACGATTGAATTGCGACATATAGAAACGTCTCCATCCTCTTTATATTTGGCGTTATTCACGCGCATCCACTGGTCATATCGACTGTCTTTATTGTGTCAGCTAATTGTCAGACACCTCGATATCACCATGCTGCAAACGCTCACCTTTGGGTGTAGTCGCCTGCGATGAGGTTCATTAGCGGGGAGTGCCGGTTCAAAGTCAATAAGCTAGGCGGGGGCCGTTTATCGGCCGGATAAACGTCATTTACGACCGATAGTCGTTCGCTACCGAAACCGATGCGCGCCCTCATACTGCACTGCAACAAAACACATCAAAACCATGTAAATCAGCGCAATAATCTCGTAACCACCAATGCTGCATCGCAATATTAAATTTATCTGATGTAGATTTACGAGCAAACTGCATGTAGTTGCATGGCTACAAACTACGAACACTGTGGCCGGAACAGCTGTTCGTCCGTATCGAATTCGAAACGGTGCACCTGTGTGCGGGTGCCACCAACTTTCTTATCACGTACAACTAAAAAACAAATGAGTAAGAAAATGCGCAAGAGCAGAAAAACCTCCGCGATTCCGGACGGTTTTATCTGACGGACAAGCGGTTGAAAGTGGTATTAGGGGTTTGAACGCAATGGCATTGCACACCCAAGAATCTGTTCGATGCCTGTTCACGCCGGCGTTCTGGGTCGTTCCGGATGGCGGGTAGGCGTGAACTACCCCACGGCGCAAATACCGCAAGCGGTTTGCAACGCCGCCTCGCCGGCAATACCAAGGGGTCGGGCAGAAAAAATGCGATCGCTGTGCGCCTTGCTTATTAACACGCGATGAATGACGGCTTCGGGCGATTTCATCCGACGAGGCGCCTGTGCTTTTTCCTGCCAGGCGCAGTCGCGAAAGACATTGAACAGGCGCTAAGGACGATTGCCCAGATCCCAGCGCGCGCAGTACCACTTGGTCTGCTTGTTGGCGAGACCGACGAGCACGCTGCCCGTCGCAGAAAGGTAGCGCGGATACGGGCCGGGCAAGGGCTGGAAGCGCATCCCCAGTCGCTCTTCGAGCCTGCTGCGAACCGCTTCGACCGGCTGGGCGATCAGCGCGCCGACAATCAAGGTGCCGCTTTGCGGCGGATTGGTGAAGACTTCCTTGGCCAGCACGCCGGCCAGATCGGCATTCTGCGCGTCGAACCAGTCGGCCCCGCCCCAGGTGCGCAAGGGCTTGCCGAGATGGCGGCGCAGATAAGTCTGCCAGTAATCGGTCGACCATTCGCCGCGGCATGACAGCGCCGCTTCGAGCCGGTCACCGAAATGCGAGGGCAAGGCCGCGCCCTTGGCCGCCAGCGCCGGCAGACATGAAAAAACCGCCATGCACAGCGGAGCGACAAAACGCGCAAGCCGTGTCATGGCGGTTCGTTCGGGCAAAGCCGGATCAGCCGCTGTTACGCAGGCCGGCGGCAATACCGTTGATGGTCAGATGGACCGCGTGCTGCACGTCCTCGCTCTCGTCACCGGCACGCAAGCGCTTGAGCAGCTCGACCTGCAGATGGTTGAGCGGATCGAGGTAAGGCAGGCGGTTGTCGAGGCTGCGCGACAGCATCGGATTGTCGGCCAGCAGCTCGTCGTGTTCGGTGATCGCCTTGACCACGTCGACGGCGCGTTGCCACTCGGCCTTGATCCGGCCAAAAATGCGCCGTGCCAGATCCTGATCGTTGACCAGCTCCGAATAACGCGCGGCAATCGCGATGTCCGACTTCGCCAGCACCATCTCCATATTGGAAATCGTCGAGGTGAAGAACGGCCAATCGCGGTACAGCCGGCGCAGCGTGTCCAGGCCCTGATCACCGGCGGTGTCGAGGTATTCGGTCACGGCGGTACCGAAGCCATACCAGCCCGGCAGCATCAGCCGGCACTGCGACCACGAGAACACCCACGGAATCGCGCGCAGGTCGCCGATCGAATTGGTCGCCTTGCGGGCGGCCGGGCGTGAACCGATGTTCAGGCTCGGGATCTCGCCGATCGGCGTGGCTTCACGGAAGTAGGTCACGAAGTCCGGCGTTGCGAACACCAGATCGCGGTAGGCGCGGTAGGCGTGCGCCGACAGATCATCCATCAGCGCCAGCGAGGCCGGGTCGTCGGTCTGCTCGCCGTTGTGCTTCGGCAGGCTGGCCTCCAGCGTCGCCGACACAAGGATTTCCAGGTTGCGGCGGCCGACTTCGCGGTCGGCGTACTTGGCGGCAATCACTTCGCCCTGCTCGGTGATGCGGATCTGGCCCGCGACCGAACCGGCCGGCTGCGCCAGGATTGCGTCGTACGCCGGGCCGCCACCGCGGCCGACGGTGCCGCCACGACCGTGGAACAGCCGCATCTTGAAACCGGCGGCATCGAAGACCTTGACCAGCGTCTGCTCGGCCTTGTACAGCTCCCAGTTCGACGTCAGATAGCCGCCGTCCTTATTCGAGTCCGAATAGCCGAGCATCACTTCCTGCACGCCGCTGCGGCAGCCAAGCAGCTGGCGCCACTGCGGAATCGCGAACAGCTCGGTCATGATCTCGCCGCAGATGCGCAGGTCGGGAATCGTTTCGAACAACGGGATGATATTGATCTTGGCGACCGTCGTCGGCGCCAGCTGCACCAGGCCGACTTCATTCAGCAGCACCGCGACTTCGAGGATGTCCGATACCGATTCGCAGTTGGAGATGATGTAGTTCGGCAGTACCGCTTCGCCGTAACGCGACTGGATTTCCTCGGCGGCGCGGTAGATGTCGATTTCCTTCTGCGTCTCGGCGGTGTAATCGACGTACGGGCAGATCAGCGGGCGCGGGCTGGCGAGCTCGCGCAGCAGCACGACGCGGCGGCTGGCCTCGTCGAGCTTCAGATAGTCCTCAAGGCCGGCCTTTTCAAACAGCTCGGCGATCACCTTGTCGTGAATGCCCGAATTCTGGCGCATGTCGACCGGCGCCAGATGGAAGCCGAACACGCTGACGGCGCGCTGCAAGCGGCGCAAACGTCCCTGGCTGAGCTTGGTGGCGCTGTGTGCCTTGAGCGAGTTGCTGATCACCGCCAGATCGGCTGCCAGTTCCTGCGCGCTCTTGTACGGCTCGGCGCGGACGACGTCGTGCAGGGTCTGATGGAAGGTACCGATCTTGACTGCGGTCGCGAAAATCCGCGCGCCGACATGCGCGACGGCGAGCCGGTACGGCTCTTCGCCCTTATGCGCACGCTCTTCCGGGCTGGCCTTCTCGGCCAGCTGTTGCAGCGTCGAATCGACCTGAACCAAGCGGGTCGACATCGACAGCTCGCCTTCGAGCTTCTGGCATTGCTGATAGTAGTAATCGAGCGCCACGCCCGACTGGCGCGACACTGCATAGCGCATCACTTCAGCGGTCACGAACGGGTTGCCGTCGCGGTCACCGCCGATCCAGCTGCCAACCTGCAGGAAGTTCGGCAATTCGACCTTCTTGCCCGAAAGCGCCGCCAGCTTGTCCTCGAGATCGAGCATCAGCCGCGGCACTTCATGCAGGAAGGAATTGCGGAAATACGTGGTGCCGTTCTCGATCTCGTCCTGCACGCGCAGTTTGACGGTACGAATTTCGCGCGTCTGCCACAGCGTGATCAGCACGCGCTCGAGCGCTTCCTGATTGGCTTGCAGCTCTTCCGGTGTCAGGTGGCTGTGGTCGCGTTCGGCCAGCAGCTCGCCGACGGCACGGTGGCACTCGAGGATGGTCTTGCGTTTGACTTCGGTCGGATGCGCCGTCAGCACTGGCACGATCAGCGTTTCGTTCAGCAGCGCCAGCATCTCGGAAGGTTTGACGCCACGGGCATCGAGGCTCTCGATCGCTGCGGCGATACTGCCGCGTTGCGGCGCCGAACCAGCGATCTTGTGCGCGCGACGGCGACGATTGTGGTGCAGATCCTCTGCTATATTCGAAAGGTGAGAGAAAGAACTGAAGCCACGAACCAGGGCCATTGCATCGGCCAGGTCCAGTGCCGACAGTGCTCTCGCCAGCGCCTGACCGGCTGCCGGGTCATGCCCTTGCACGTATTTGAGCGCAAGCTCGCGAATCGCTTCAATCTGCTCGGCAGCGGCGCTGCCGGATTGTTCACGGATGGTTTCGGCCAATACGCGGGACAGAAGGTCCAGATCACGCGCAAGCGGCAGGTCTTTCTCGGCAATCGGTTCTAGTACGGACATGGGCGGCTCGGCAGCGGCTGATTTATAGGCAAAATGTTCCCCATTGTAGCAACAAGTCGTCGTAACTGAAGCCCTTCACCAATGCCTGGCCCCTTCGGAGCGCCTTCCTTGCAATACCCTTTTTTCCTGATCAATGGATTTGCCGAGCGGCGTACCTCCGGATCGCCGCTCGCGGTCTTCTTGGTCGACGCCTTGCCCGACGATGCGGTGATGCGCCAACTGGCCTACCAGTTGAACCAGCCCGAGTCGGTTTTCGTCACCCGCAACGCCGATGCCATTCGCTGCATCGCACCGCAATTCACGCTGCCGTTCTCCGGGCTGGCCCAGTTGGCTGCCGCCGCGGTGCTGCACCAGGAAACCGGCCGCTGCCCCGAGCGCCTGCCGGGGCGCTACGGGCCGATCCAGCTATCGCGCGACGAACATGCTTACTGGTTCCGCGCCTGGGCCAACCGCACGCAACCGGCGGCGGCCGGCACGATGGAGATCGCCAGCGCCTTGGGCGTCGACGCCCGCGACATCGCCGCGCCGGCGCTAATGATCGACACCGGCCTCGCGCAACTGATGGTGCAGCTGCGTTCGCGCCAGGCCGTGCTGCAGGCTGCGCCTCACCCGGCGCTGCTGGCGCAGCTTGCCAGCAACGGCCAGCACATCGCCCAGCTGGCGCTCTGGCACCGTGACGGCGATATCGCGATGCTGCGCTTTTTCAGCAGCGACTCGTTCAATGTCTATGAGGATTTCGGTTCCGGCAGCGCCGTCGCCAACCTCGGCGGCTGGCTGCTCGCCACCGGTTGCGACTTGCCGTGCCGGCTCAAGGTCGAGCAAGGGCACACGATCCATCGGCCGAACACGCGGCTGTCGGTACTGCACCTGCAGATTGGCGCCGATCGCGCCATAGCCGTCGGCGGGCGGATCTGGATCGTTGGCGAGGGCCGGATCGAACTCTGACCCGCCTCAGGGCTCGCCGCCGTGTACGGCGTCGATGCCGAAGCGGCGTTGCGTCCGCAGCCAGACATCCTGCAGCTGCCGCGCCCGGCCGTTGCCGGGTTCGATCCGCAGCGCGCGCTGCACGCAGGTCTGGGCGATCTGCATGTAATTGGCGTCCCAGCCCATCCGGTTGACGCAACTCAGCAGCGCGTTGGCTGCGTTGAGCAATACTCCGACGTTGCCCGGCAGCCGGTCGAGCGCCACGATGAAGCGCTCGGCCGCGCCGCGCAGATCGCCTTCCTGCGCGGCACGCACCGCCTCGTTGTTGAGCTCGATGATGTCGCGCGCCGCCTCCTGGATCAGTGCGGCACCCGCCTCCGGCCGGCCCATGCCGGCATACAAGGCTTCGACGCCGGCGACGATTTCGGCGTCGTCGTGGCGGTTGCTCAGCGCGCGGCGGACCAGTTTCTCGGCGTCGCCACCGTCACCGAGCGTGACGCACGCCTGCGCGGCTTCGAGCAGCGCACCGGCCGGCGCATCGTCGCGCGCCGCCAGCCGGGTGGCCGCGCCGGTGATCAGCTTGCGCGCCTTGTCCTTTTCACCGGACTGCATGAAGCTCGCGCCTTCGATCATCTCGGCGACCGCCTGACCGACTTCGTCGCCGCGGAAATCGTGCATCAGCTGCGCCGCGGTACGCCGTGCGGCGCCAATGTCGCCCTGCGCCAGCTGCACCCGCGCCAGCTCGCCGTACAGCGCCGGATCGCGCCAGAACGAACCGCGATTCAGTTGCACCGCCTGACTCAGCGCCGCCTGCGCGACATCGAGCGCGCCGTTACGCTGCGCCAGCCGGCCACGGGCGCGCTGACGTCGCGCCACCAGCGGCGAGCGCGTCACCGCCTGCTCGAGTACCGCCTGCGCCGCTTCGCCATCGCCCTGCGCCGCCAGCGTTCTTGCCAGCCCGTCGTAGGCGTCCATGACCAGTTCGTGTTCGGTCTTGACCCGCTCGAACAACAGCTTGGCCTCGTCATACTGTTTAAGTTCGAACAGCGAACGCGCCAGACCCATCTGCGCCCACGGCCAGTCGCCGTCGGCCAGTTGTTCACGGTAGAAATCCCGCGCCAGTGCGTGTTCGCCAAGCAGGCCCAGCAAGCGCCCCTTGTGCCGCAACAGGTCCGGGCGCTCGGCCGGCGTCGCGCCCGACAGCTCGGTATTGCAAGCGGCAATCGCCGCCAGATAGTCGCCGGCACGGCTGGCGTCGTCGATCGCCCGCAACTGGCGCTTGCGCGCAATGGCCCGCGCCAGCCGCTCGAGCAGCTCGCTGCCCGAAAACGGCTTGAGCAGGTAGGCGTCCGGTGTCAGCTCGGCCGCGCTCATCACCTGTGACAGCCGGCGCTCGCCGGTGACGATCATGAACACGCACGAGGGTTTGAGCAGATGCTGCGTCTGGCAGGCCTCGAAAAAATGCAGGCCGTCGAAGGACTGACCGAGGTCGTACTCGCACAGCACGATGTCGTACGGCGTCTGCTTGAGCTTGCCGTAGGCGTCGCCGGTCCGCGCCGCGTAATCGACTTCGCCGACGCCGGCCTCGAGCAGTCCGCGCGCGAGCATCGCCCTGACTTCGGAAGCAGGCTCGATGATCAGGGCACGGCTGGTTTGGCTCATGGGCGAACGGCTCAGTCGGTCAATGGTTCGAGTTTGGCATACGCGACGGCCAGCCACTTGCTGCCGTGATCGCGGAAGTTGACTTGCACATTGCCGGTCGCGCCGCCCTCGTGGTCGGTGACGACGCCAATGCCGAACTTCGGATGCTTCACGCTCATGCCGATCGACAGGCCGTGATCCGGCGTGCTCTTGCGCGCAGACGCGCGCGACGGCGCAGCCGCGGCCTGCGGCGCATAGCCGCGATTGAGGAAATGCAACAGGTCCTGCGGGATTTCATTGAGGAACCGGCTGGCCACCGCGTAGCGCGTCTGACCATGCAGCATGCGGCTCTGCGCCAGCGTCAGATACAGCCGTCGCCGCGCGCGGGTGATCGCCACGTACATCAGCCGGCGCTCTTCTTCGAGGCCCTTCGGGTCGCCGGCACTGTTGTCGTGCGGAAACAGTCCTTCCTCGATTCCGGTCAGGAACACCGAATGGAACTCGAGCCCCTTGGCCGAGTGCACCGTCATCAGCTGTACTGCCGCCTCGCCAGCACCGGCCTCGCGCTCGCCGCCCTCGAGACTGGCGTTGGCGAGAAAGGCCGCGATATCGTTCTCGTCTTCGGTGACGAAGGCCGCTGCGGCGCTGACGAGTTCGCCGAGGTTGGCGAGCCGTTCCTCGCCCTCCTTGTCGTTGCGGTAGTGCTCGCCCAGCCCCGATTGCTCGATGACCAGCGATACCAGCTCGGGCAGCGCCAGCCCCTCGCTGGCCTGGCGCATCGCCTCGACCAGATGGACAAAGCGCCCCACCGCTGCCGCGCTGCGACCGGCCCCCCCCGCGCACGCGGCCAGCCACAGGCTGGTACCGGTCACCCGTGCTGTGTCCTGCAGCGTTTCGATCGTACGGTTACCGATGCCACGGGTCGGGAAATTGATGATGCGCAGCAAGGCATTGTCGTCGTCGGCATTGGCAATCAGCCGCAAATACGCCAGCGCGTGTTTGACTTCCTGCCGCTCGTAAAAGCGCAGGCCGCCATAGACGCGATACGGAATTCCGGCCTGAACCAGCGCATGCTCGATCGCGCGCGATTGCGCGTTCGAGCGATACAGCACGGCAATGTCGTTGGCATCGACGCCGTCACGGCACAACTGGCCGACTTCATCGACGATGAAATCGGCTTCCTCGAAATCGGACGCGGCCTCGAATACCCGGATCTGCTCGCCGCCGGCTTCCGACGTCCATAGGGTCTTGCCCAGACGCTCGCGATTATTGGCGATCACCGCATTGGCCGCATCAAGGATATTGGCGTGCGAGCGGTAATTCTGCTCGAGCCGGATCACATGCTGGACGGCGTAATCTTTCTGAAAGTCGAACATATTGCCGACATTGGCGCCCCGGAATGCATAGATCGACTGGTCGTCGTCGCCGACGGCGAAAATCGCGTTATCGGGCCCGGCCAGCAGCTTCAGCCAGGCGTATTGCAGCCGGTTGGTATCCTGGAATTCGTCGACCAGAATCTGCCGGAATCGCGAGCGGTAATGCTCACGCAGCGAGGCATTGCGATCGAGCAGTTCGAAGCTGGCCAGCAGCAATTCGGCGAAGTCGACCACACCCTCGCGGCGGCACTGGGTTTCGTATTCGGCGTAGATCGCCCGCAAGGTGCGGGAGAAGTCATCCCAGGCTTCGGCCGCTGCCGCGCGCAGGCCGTTTTCCTTCTGGCCGTTGATGTACTGCTGCACCGTTTTGGGCGGAAAGCGCTCGTCGTCGATGGTCAGCGCCTTGAGCACGCGCTTGATCGCGGCCAGTTGATCGGTCGAATCGAGAATCGCAAACGTTGCCGGCAGGCCGGCGTCGCGATGGTGCAATCGCAACATGCGGTTGCACAGGCCGTGGAAGGTGCCGATCCACAGTCCGCGCGGGTTCAGCGGCAGCATGGCCGTCAGCCGCGCCAGCATTTCCTTGGCGGCCTTGTTCGTGAACGTCACCGCCAGCACGCCGGCCGGGCTGAGCTGGCCCGTCGACAGGAGCCAGGCGATGCGCGTTGTCAGCACCCTGGTCTTGCCGCTGCCGGCGCCGGCGAGGATCAGCGCATGCGCCATCGGCAGCTCGACCGCGGCGGCCTGTTCAGGATTGAGGGACTCGGTCAGCGGATGCGCCATGAGAATACAGCCCGGGCAAAACGGCGATTGTACCGGTTCTGCCCGCGACGCTCGAACGCAGCAGGCATGAAAAAAGGCAGCGTTACGCTGCCTTTTTGATGGACATCCTGCGAATCAAACGCGCAGATCGTCCAGCGATTTGCCGGTGGCCAGCCAATCGATTGCCCATTGCGGCTTGCGGCCGCGGCCCGACCAGGTTTGGCTCGGGTCATTCGGGTTGGCAAACTGCGGCTTGCCAGCAACAGCAACTTTCTTGCCGAGCTTTTTGGCAGCTTCAACGCCAAGCACTTCGTTCAGCGAGAAACCCTTGGCGGCAGCCAGGTTTTGGATTTCGACCAGCAGATCGTGCTTGTCGGTCACCTTGCGGTTTTCGATTTCGACAGCGATCTTCTTTTGCAGTTCATACAGCTGCGGCAGGCTGAAGCCGGACAGTTCCATTGGTCGCTCCTTGTTCGGGGATGTAATGACGATGCGTCACATTTCCCGATCAATTATGCACAGCCATTCCAGCCATTTCAAGTAAAGCGCAAATCCAATTCCAATTACTCCATCAATAAGAAGATGCTTATTGATAAAGTAACTATCCGCTTCGCAAGGCTGGATTCGAATCAAGCCACCGGTTGATATCCTGCAATTGTGCCTCGTCCAGCGCGCCAACTGCCGCAGCCAGCTGCAGTCTGGCGAAGAGGTACTGGTAGCGGGTCACGACCAGATTGAAACGCGTTTGGTAATAATTCTGTTCGGCATTGAGCACGTCGACCGTTGTCCGGACACCCACATCGCGGCCGAGCTTGGTCGATTCGAGCGACGAGCGCGCCGAGACTTCGGCCTGCTCGAGCGCCCGGACCTGCGCCGCG
This sequence comes from Jeongeupia wiesaeckerbachi, assembly GCF_050916355.1. Taxonomy (GTDB): domain Bacteria; phylum Pseudomonadota; class Gammaproteobacteria; order Burkholderiales; family Chitinibacteraceae; genus Jeongeupia; species Jeongeupia wiesaeckerbachi. Next base: position 1,622,293 of record NZ_CP136946.1, on the reverse strand, counting down.
CCATTCTGTACGCCGAGGAAGGCCTGCTTGGTCGATTGCGCCGCGTCGCGGCGCGTCGCTTCGAGTGTCTGGCGCTGTTGCTCTTCGAGCGCGATCGCCTCGCGGTACTGCGAGCTGCGGTTGCCGCCGGTGAACAGCGGAATCGACAACTGCAGGCCGATCAGCCCGTTGCTCGTCCGGTCGGTGCCACCGGCGCGTGCCAAGCCGTCGGCGGCCCAATCGCTGCCGTAGCTGGCGACCAGATCGAGCGTCGGCAGCGTCGAGAGACGGTAGCGGTCGATCTGGCGGGTGGCGATATCGAGGCCCAGCTTTTGCCCGGCGATCGCCAGGCTGCCGGTGTCGGCGCGCATCAGCCAGTCGGCCATCGCGTTCGGCTGCGGCGGCGATGGTTCGAGCTGGGTCGATATCTTCGCCAGCACCGTCGGGTCCTGGTTGGTCAGTTGGGTAAAGGCGTTGCGTTTGACCTCGAGATCGTTCTGCGCGTTGATCTCGGTCGCGACGATCGAGTCGTAACGCGCCTGCGCCTCGTGCGTGTCGGTGATCGTCGCGGTGCCAACCTCGAACGATTTCTTGGCCTGCGCCAGCTGCTGGCCGACAGCGGCTTTTTGCGCAGCGGAAAAGCGCACCGCTTCTTCGGCGGCAATCACCTCGAAATAGGCCTTGGCGACGCGCAGGATCAGGTCCTGCTCGGCGGCGCGATATTGCACCTCGGCCTGATCGGCCTGTTTCTTCAGCTGGTCGCTGCCGACGAAGGCATCGGCGCGGTAGATCGGCTGCGCCGCGGTGACCTTGAGCCCGTACTGGCCGCCGCTGTTGTCGTAATTCGGATTCAGCAGCGTCGCCTGCCCGGCGCGGTAATCACTCGACGCCACGCCGGCGTTGCCGCTCAGCGTCACCTGCGGCAGCAGCAAGGCATTGCCCTGGTTGGTTTTCTCGCGCCCTGCGGTCAGGCCGGCGCGCGATGCGGCAAACGCCGCGTCGTAGCCGCGCGCGGCGCGCCAGGCATCCATCAGGTCGGTCGCGCCGGCCAGCGGCATCGCGCCGGCCAATACCAGCGCCATCCATGATCGTTTCATCGTTGTTCTCATTGTTGTGTCACCGCGTGTTCAGGCACGGGCGGCTTGATCCGGAACCACGCGGCATACAGCGCCGGCAGGAAGAGCAGCGTCAGCACGGTCGCGACGAGCAGCCCGCCCATGATCGCGATGGCCATCGGCCCCCAGAAGGTGTCGCGCGTCAGCGGAATCATCGCCAGGATCGCCGCAGCGGCGGTCAGCATGATCGGGCGGAAGCGCCGCACTGCCGACTCGATCACCGCGGTCCACGCCGGGTGGCCGTGACGGATGTCCTGCTCAATCTGGTCCATCAGGATCACCGAATTGCGCATGATCATGCCAGACAGCGCGATCACGCCCAAGGTTGCGACGAAGCCGAACGGCGCCCGGAACAACAGCAAGGCGATCGCCACGCCGATCAGTCCGAGCGGCGCGGTCAGCAGCACCATGATCATCCGCTGGATGCTTTGCAGCTGGATCATCAGCAAGGTCATCACGACGATCAGCATCAAGGGCATCACCGCCGAGATCGAATCCTCGCCGATCTTCGACGCTTCGAGCGTGCCGCCAACCTCGATGTGATAACCCGCCGGCAGTTTGGCCTCGATCGCGGCAATGGCCGGCTGCAGCGCCTTGGCGATATCGGGCGCCTGCGCGCCGCTGACGTCGGCCCGCACCGACAGCGTCGGCACACGGTTGCGGCGCCAGATCAGGCTTTCCTCGGCCTCAAGCGCCACATCGCCGAGTTGCGACAGCGGCACGCTGCGGCCATTGGCCAGCTTGACCGGCAGATCGCGGATCGCCGTCAGCGAGGTGCGCTCGGTCGGCAGCAGCCGGGCAACGACATCGATCAGCTCGTTGTTCTCGCGATACTGCGTTGCGGTGACGCCGGACACCGCCAGTTGCAGATATTGCGCCAGCTGCTGCGTCGTCAGCCCGACTTCGCGCAGCTTGTCCTGGTCGGCGTGGATGCGCAGCACCTTGACCTGCTCGCCCCAGTCGAAATGCACCTCGCGGGCGTGCGGATTGGCGCGCATGGCATGGGCGACCTGCTCGCCGATCCGGCGCAATTCGCCGACGTCCTCGCCGGACACGCGGAACTGCAAGGGGTAACCCACCGGCGGGCCGTTTTCCAGCCGCACCACCCGGCCGCGCACCTGGGCGAAATCATTGGCGAACAGCACATGGATGCGTTTGAGCACGTTCTCACGCACTTTTTCGCCCTTGGTCATCACCGTCAGCTGGGCGAAGTTCAGGTTGGGCATCTGCTCGTCGAGCGGCAGGTAATAGCGCGGCGAGCCAACGCCGACATAGGCGGTGACACTTTCGACGTCCGGATCCTTCATCAAAATGGCTTCGAGCTTTTTCGCCTCCGCCTCGGTCGCCTGATACGACGCCGCGTACGGCAGCCACAGATCGACCATCAGCTCGGGCCGGCTCGATGCCGGGAAGAACTGCTTCGGGATCAGCGTCGCGAACACGACGATCGCAGCAACAAAGGCCAGCGCGGTCGCGGCGATCGTCGTCTTGCGCCAGGTGATGCACCAGGTCAGCAGCGCGCGGAAGCTGCGGTAGAACCGGCCCTGGTAAACGTCGTGCTCCTCGTGCTTCGGCGTTTCCGGCAGCAGCTTGAAGCCGATATACGGCGTGAACACCACCGCGACTATCCACGACAGCATCAGCGCAATGCCGACGACGGCGAAGATCGAGAATGTGTATTCGCCGGCATTCGACTTGGCAAGGCCGACCGGCAGGAAGCCGGCCGCGGTGATCAGCGTCCCGGTCAGCATCGGCATCGCCGTGCTCGAATACGCGAACGTCGCCGCCCGGAAGCGATCCCAGCCCTGCTCGAGCTTGAGCGCCATCATCTCGACCGCGATGATCGCGTCGTCGACCAGCAGGCCGAGCGCGATGACCAGCGCGCCGAGCGAGATCCGCTGCAGGTCGATGCCGGCGGCGAACATGCCCAGAAAAGTAAGCGCCAGCACCAGCGGAATCGACAGCGCGACGACAATGCCGGTGCGCCAGCCGAGGCTGAGGAAGCTCACCGCCAGCACGATCAGCACCGCCTCGCCGAGCGAGTGCATGAAGATTTTGACTGCACCCTTCACCACCGCCGGCTGGTCCGACACCGCGTGGAATTCGATGCCGACCGGCAGGCTGGCTTTGGCCTTGGCCAGCGTCGCGTCGATCTGCTCGCCCATGCTCAGCACGTTGCCGCCGTGGCGCATCGACACGCCAAGACCGATCGCCGGCTGGCCCTGGTAGCGCATTTTCAGCGTCGGCGGATCGATCGTCGCCCGGTAGACGTTGGCGATATCGCCGAGCCGGAAGCGCTTGCCCTGAACGTCGACCACGGTGTCGCGGATGCGCGCCACGGCGTCGTAATTGCCGGTGACGCGGACGAAAACGCGCTCCTCGCGCCCTTCGACCACACCGGCCGGCGTCAGCGCATTGGTCGCCGCCAGCACCTGATTGATCTGGAACGGCGAGACGCCAAGCGCGGCGAGCTTGGCCGCCGAATATTCGACATAGATCTTCTGGTCCTGTTCGCCGACCAGCGTGACCTTGTTGACGTCCTTGATCCGCAGCAGTTCGGTGCGTACGTCCTCGACATAGTCCTTCAGCTCCGGCATCGAGAAGCCGTCGCTGGTGAACGCATACAGATTGCCGTAGGTCTCGCCGAACTCGTCGTTGAAGAACGGCCCGACGGTGCCCTGCGGCAGGGTGCGCTGGATGTCGCCGATGCGCTTCCTGACCTGATACCACGCATCGTCGACCGCCTTGCCGCGGATCGTCTCCTGCAGGCTGACGATGATCAGCGCCTCACCGGCGCGCGAGTAGCTCCTGGTGAAGTCGATTGCGCCGATGCCCTGCAGCGCTTTCTCGAGCGGATCGGTCAGCTGCTTTTCGACCTCGGACGCCGATGCACCGGGCCAGAAACCGCGGACGACCATCGCCTTGAAGGTGAACTCCGGGTCTTCCTTCTGGCCGAGCTTGGTGTACGCCAGCACGCCGGCCAGCGACAGCACGATCATCAGGTAGAGCACCAGCGACTGGTGCTTGAGCGCCCACGCCGACAGATTGAAGCGGCCGGCGTGCGTCGCCGGGTCGAAATCCTGTTCGTTCATGCGCCGGCTCCTGCCACCGACTTGGCCGGCGTCGCCGCCAGCGCTTTCACCGGCTGGCCTTCGCGCAGCAGATGTACGCCAGCGGTGACGATCTGCTCGCCCGCCTTGACCCCCGACACCAGCACCGCGGTATCGGTGATCGTCAGCACCTTGACCGGCTGTGCATGGACGCGCCCCGCCTTGGTGTCGAGACGCCAGACCTGCTGCTTGCCGGTTTCGCCGAACAGCGCCGTCAGCGGCAGCCTCACCTGCCCACCGGCCGCGGCCGTATCGGGTGCGGCCAGCCTCACGCTCGCGGTCATGCCAAGGCCAAGCTGCGGCACCGTTTCGTCGAACACCACCCGTGACGCATAGGTACGCGAAGCCGGATCAGCCGCGGCCGAGATCTCGCTGACATGGCCGGCGAACTCCTTCCCCTGCATCGCCCACAGCCGGATCTTCACCTTGTCACCGAGCTTGACCTTGCCATGCAGGTTTTCCGGCACGTCGAGGCCGACTTCGCGCACACCGTCGCGCGCCAGCGTCACCACCGGCGTGCCGGCCGACACCACCTGCCCCGGTTCAGCGCTGACGCGGGTCACGGCACCATCGGCGTCGGCGAGCAAGGTCGCATAGCCGGCCTGATTGCGCGCGAGCTGCTGCTGCGCCTCGGCCTGCCGCAGCGATTCGCTGGCGGCGTCGAGTGCGGTCTTGCGCGTATCGACCTCGGCCTGGCTGACGAACTTCTGCGCGAACAGCGCCTTGCTGCGCTCGTAGTCCATCTTCACCTTGGCGAGCTGTGCCCGCGCCGACGCCGCCTGCGCCTCGGCCGCAGCGGCGTTCAGCGCTGCATCCTGCGGGTCGATGCGCGCGATCACGTCGCCCTTCCTCACCACCGCACCGATGTCGACGCGCCGCTCGATCAGCTTGCCGCCGATCCGGAAACCCAGCGGCGTTTCAACGTGGGCGCGCACGGTACCGGTCAGCTCGGCGCCGGGCAAGGCCGCATCGGCACCAGCGGTGACGACGCGTACCGGCCGGACTTCCTCCTGCGGCTTGGCGCCGTCCTTGCACGCCGCCAGCAGGGCGAAAACGATCAGCGCACTCGCCAGTCTGAGTGGACGCGGCGCGGGGGCGATGCGATCAAGCATGGTCGGAAACCTCGGAACGGGTTGAGTCGGGATGCGGGTACAGGCCGTGCAGCACCAGATCGAGCAGGGTGTCGAGATAGCGGATCGGGTCGAGCTGGGCATGGCTACTCGGCATATAGCGCGACAGCATCGCCATCACCACCGGCGCGCACAGCACGTGCAATACGTATTCGACGTCGATCGGCCGGAATTCACCACTGGCGATACCGGCCTCGATCACCTGACGAAAGATGGCTTCGCCGCGCGCAACGAACTGGTCGTTGTACAACTGCGCGACCTCGGGAAAGTTGCCGGCCTCGGCAACCATCAGCTTGGGCAGCGCCGACAGCCGCGTCTCGCCCATGCTCTTCCACCAGAGGTGGACGACGCAGCGCAGCCGCTCGGACGCATCGCCTTCGACGTCGTCGAGCACCGCCTCGGCCTCGTCGAGCGCCGGCAGCAGCAGCTCATTGATCAGCGCCTTGAAGATGTCTTCCTTGCCGGCGAAATACAGGTACGGCGTACCGCGGGTGACGCCGGCACGCTTGGCGATCTCGTCGATCCGTGTCGCCGCATAGCCCTTTTCGGCAAACAGTTCGAGCGCCGCTTCGAGGATTTCGTGCGGCCTGGCTTCCTTGCGACGCGACCAGCGCTTGGGGCAGAGGCTCATGGCGTTAGTAATAAATGAATATTCATTTAATTATTGAATGCCATTCGGGTAATGGTCAATCCCGTCGCGATACATGTTGTTGCGCAGACGAAGCCCCGGTGCGACCGGCATTTTTGCTAGAATCGCCGGCGTTATTGCACGTCGTTGCCAGGAGCCGTCATGCCCACGATTTCCCCGCTGGAAAAGGCCGAGATCCTCTCGGAAGCCCTCCCCTACATCCAGGCCTTTTTCGACAAGACCATCGTCATCAAATACGGCGGCAACGCCATGATCGACGAGGAGCTGAAGGAAGGCTTCGCTTCCGACGTCGTGTTGCTCAAGCTTGTCGGGATGAACCCGGTCGTCGTCCACGGCGGCGGCCCGCAGATCAATGAACTGCTCGACCGGATCGGCAAGAAGGGCGAATTCATCCAGGGCATGCGCGTCACCGACGCCGAGACCATGGATGTCGTCGAAATGGTGCTCGGCGGCCACGTCAACAAGGAAATCGTCTCGCTGATCAACAAGCATGGCGGCAAGGCCGTCGGCCTGACCGGTCAGGACGGCCACTTCATCAAGGCGCACAAGCTCTTCCTCAAGGACGATGCCGGCGCAGAAACCGTCGACATCGGCCAGGTTGGCGAGATCGAGAGCATCGACGCGACCATCGTCTCGCACCTCGACGCCGCCGATTTCATCCCGGTGATCGCACCGATCGGCGTCGACAACAACGGCGAGAGCTACAACATCAACGCCGACCTCGTCGCCGGCAAACTCGCCGAAACGCTGAAGGCCGAGAAGCTGATCCTGATGACCAATACACCGGGCGTGCTCGACAAGCAGGGCCAGCTCTTGACCGGGCTGACCGCGCAAAAAATCGATGCATTGTTCGCCGACGGTACGATTTCGGGCGGCATGCTGCCGAAGATTTCGTCGGCGCTCGACGCCGCCAAGAACGGCGTCAACTCGGTGCACATCATCGATGGCCGCGTGAAACACGCACTGCTGCTCGAAGTACTGACCAGCCAGGGCGTCGGCACGATGATCCGCGCCAGCTAAACGGCCCGCGGCCCCGGTATGCCGGGGCCGTTTTGCATGGTCGGACGGCTTGCATGTGGACGATGGCTGACTAGATTGGAATTGACCGCGGCAACAGCGGTTGACTCGAACTCAGGAGCCACGATGAAAAACGCCCGCCACCTACTCGCCGAAAAACAAATTTCCGGTACGCTGTCGATCGCACCGGATGCCACCGTCTACCAGGCCCTGCAACTGCTGGCCGAAATGAATATCGGCGCCTTGCTGGTCATGGACGGCGACAATCTCGTCGGCCTGTTTTCCGAGCGCGACTACGCACGCAAGGTCGTGCTGATGGGCAAGACGTCGGCCGGAACGCCGGTGTCCGAAATCATGACGCGCAAGCTGATCTGTGTGCCGCCGACCGCGAGCGTCGACGAATGTCTGGCGCTGATCACCGAAAAACGCATCCGCCACCTGCCGGTGCTCGAGAACGACAAGGTTCTGGGCGTACTGTCGATCGGCGATCTGGTGCGCGAGACCATTGCCGACCAGCAGTTCACGATCGATCAGCTGGTCTATTACATCCACCGATGACCTGCCCGGCGGTGGCCGGGCCCCGCCGATGCCCCTACCCCGCAAGCCGATCTGGCTATTCGATCTCGACAACACGCTGCACGATGCCAACCGGCATGCGTTTCCGACCATCGACACGGCGATGACCGGTTTCATCGCCGATGCCTTGCGGCTGTCCGAAGCCGATGCGTCGGCGCTGCGCGTGGCTTACTGGCACCGCTACGGCGCGACGCTGCTCGGGCTGATCCGCCATCATCCGCACGTCGATCCACGGCATTTTCTCGCCCACAGCCATCCACTCGACGAACTGACCCGGCAGCTGCATCCGATGCCCGGCCTCAAGCGCACGCTGGCCCGGCTGCCCGGCCGCAAATACCTGTTCACTAATGGCCCGCACGACTACGCCGAAGCCATGCTTGCCGCGCTGGGCATTGCCGGTTGTTTTGACGGTGTGTTCGCGATCGACTCGGCCGGCTACGCACCGAAACCGCAGCTGCGCGGCTATCGGGCCCTGCTGCGGCAATGGCGGCTGGCGCCGCACCGCTGCGTGCTGGTCGAGGACTCGGCCGTCAACCTCAAGCCGGCACGCCGGCTCGGCATCAAGACGGTGCTGATCCGCAAGGGGCCGCAGCGCAATCCCTGGGCCGACTGGCAGATTCCCCACCTCGCGGCGCTGGCCGAACGCTGGTCGCGCCAGCGCTGAAACAACAACGGCGACCCGAGGGTCGCCGTTGTTGTTCGTGAATCACAGCTCAAAACCTGCCGCAGTCGGCGAGCGAGCCAAGGCCGTTCGTTTTCGCCCGAAGCACTGGAACCGGAATGGACGGTCCATGAGAGGCCCCTGAGCAGCGGACGGAAACGACCTACGCAGGCGCAGCCGCCGAATGGAGCAGGTTTAAAGTTCGACCTGCGTCCCCATCTCGACCACGCGGTTCGGCGGGATCTTGAAGAACTGCGTCGCCCGCGTCGCATTGCGGTTCATCAGCGAGAAGATCTTCCGACGCCAGAAGCTCATTGCCGGGTACCTCGCTTCGACGATGGTCTCGCGCGACAGGAAGAACGACGTCTGCATCGTGTCAAAGCGCAGATCCGCTTGCAGCGATTCAACCTGCGCCAGCACCTCGGGCACGCTTTGCTCTTCCTTGAAGCCGTAGGTGGCGATGATCTGGAAGAAACTGTCGCCAAGGCGGCGGACAATCACGCGTTCACGCTTCGAAACGAAGGGGATGTCGGCCGTCTTGACGCTGAGGAAGACCACCTGCTCGTGCAGCACCTTGTTGTGCTTGAGGTTGTGCAGCAGCGCGTGCGGCACCGAATCGGTACTCGCGGTCATGAACACCGCAACGCCTTCGACCCGGGTCGGCGGCGACGATTCGAGGCTTTCGACAAAGCCTTCGAGCGGCAGCTCGCCGGCGAGCAGGCGCTCGTACAGCAGCGCGCGGCCGCGCTTCCACGTCATCATCAGCGTGAAGGCGACGAGACCGATCAACAGCGGGAACCAGCCGCCCTCGGCGATTTTCAGCACATTGGCCGAGAACAGCAGCGAATCGATCACCAGAAGGACGCCCAGCGCGCCGCAGACCAGCCATTTGCGCACACCGGTAAAGATGTGACCGAACACGGCAAACGCCAGGATCGTCGTGATCAGCATCGTGCAGACCACGGCAAAGCCGTACGCCGACGCCAGCGCGCCCGACGAGCGGAAACCGAGCACCAGCAGGATCACCGAAACAAGCAGGAACCAGTTGATCCCCGGCATGTAAATCTGGCCCTTCTCGGTTTCCGATGTGTGCTGGATGTCCATGCGCGGACTGAAGCCGAGGTGGACCGCCTGGTTGGTCATCGAGTACGCGCCCGAAATCACCGCCTGCGACGCGATCACCGTCGCAATCGTCGCCAGTACGACCAGCGGCACCAGGCCCCAGCCCGGCGCGAGCAGGAAGAACGGGTTCTTGATCGCGGTCGGATCGGCGAGCAGCAGCGCGCCCTGACCGAAGTAGTTGAGCGTCAGCGCCGGCAGCACCAGCGAGAACCACGCGCGGCTGATCGCCGGCCGGCCGAAGTGGCCCATGTCGGCGTACAGCGCCTCGGCGCCGGTCAGCGCCAGCACGACGGCACCGAGCAGCACGAAGGCCTGCTTCGGATTGTCGACGACAAACTGCAGGCCATAGGCCGGATTCAGCGCATGCAGCACCGTCGGGTTCTGAATGATCTGCCAGCCGCCGAGCACGGCAAGTACCGAGAACCACAGCAGCATCACCGGGCCGAACAGCTTGCCGACCGAGGCGGTGCCATGGCGCTGCATGGCGAACAGGCCAACCAGCACGGCAATGGTGATCGGAATGATGTAGGGGTCGAAGGTGTGCGAAACGATGCCGATGCCTTCGAGTGCCGAAAGCACCGAAATCGCCGGCGTGATCATGCTGTCGCCATAGAACAGTGCGGCGCCGAAAATACCCAGCGCGGTCAGTACCAGCGCGCGGCGACTACCGGTCTTCATCTGCCGCAAGGCCAGCGCCAGCAGCGCGAGAATCCCGCCCTCGCCACGGTTGTCGGCGCGCAGCACGATGATTACGTACTTAAGCGACACCACCAGCATCAGTCCCCAGAAAATCAGCGACAGCATGCCGAGGACGTTCTCGGTATTGATCGGCAGCGGAATGTGGCCGTTCAGGCATTCGCGTAGCGTGTAGAGCGGACTGGTGCCGATGTCGCCGTAAACGACGCCGAGCGCCGCAAGCATCAGACCACTGTGCTTCGACGACTCGTGTGTTGCACTACCCATGGAAAACCCCTGGAAATTGGCCGCCGATTATAGCGCCGCCGTTTTACTCGGCAAGCGGCTCGGGCCTGAGCTGCGGCAAGGTGGTATAAATTCGCTGCCAATCGAAATACGGGCCCGGGTCGGTTTTGCGCAACGGCGCGATATCGCAATGGCCAACCGCCTCCTTCACAGGATGGCGCAGCAGCAGGGCCGAAGCCAGCCGGATCAGCGCATCGTACTGGATGTCTTCATACGGCACGAGATCGCTGCCTTCCAGCTCGATGCCGATCGACACGTCATTGCAGCCGGAGCGCTCACGCCACGTCGAGACACCGGCGTGCCACGCCCGCGCCGTTGTCGGCACGAACTGCAGTACGCTGCCATCGCGGCGGATGAAAAAGTGTGCCGACACCCGCAGTTGCGCCAGCGTCTCGTAGCCAGGCGCAGCCTGCGGATCGATCCGGTTGGTGAACAGCCGCAGCACGTGGTCGCCGCCAAAGCGGCCGGCGGGCAGGCTGATGTTGTGCACCACCAGCAGATCGACCTCGACGCCATCCGGGCGCGCGTCACAATTCGGGCTCGGCACGGCGATCGCCGCGTCGCACCAGCCGGCGGCGTCGATCTGCCAGCTCATGCCTCGCCCTTGCCGGCGAGGCCCAAGCGGTCCATCCGGTAGCGCAGGCTGCGGAAGGTCACGCCCAGCAGCCGCGCCGCCTGGGTGCGGTTGCCATTGGTCTTCTCGATCGTTTCGAGGATTGCCTGTTTTTCAAGCCGGTCCAGATACCCCTGCAATCCACCGTCCGTGGCATCGGCCAGCTCGACATCCTCGCGATCGAGCTGCAGATCGCAAGGCGTGACGATGGCGCCGTCGGACAGCGCCAGCGCGCGTTCGAGCATGTTTTCGAGCTCGCGCACATTGCCGGGGAAGTGGTAACGCGCCAGCGCGTTCAGCGCCTCCGGCGCAAACGCGGGCGCATCGACACCATTGTTGGCCGCCAGCCGGGCCAGAATGTGCCGCGCCAGCAGCACGATGTCGTCGCTCATTTCGCGCAAGGGCGGCATTTTCAGCTCGATCACATTGAGCCGGTAATACAGGTCGAGGCGGAAGCGCCCGGCGTCGACGCAGTCGGTCAGATTCTGGTGCGTCGCCGAAATCAGCCGCACGTCGACCGGCTCCTCGACGGTGCTGCCGACCTTGCGCACCTTGCGCTCCTGAATCACCCGCAGCAGTTTGACCTGCATCGCCAGCGGCAGATCGGCGACTTCGTCGAGAAACAAGGTGCCGCCGCTCGCGGCCTGAAAGAAGCCGTCGCGGTCGCTGTCGGCGCCGGTGAACGCGCCCTTGCGATAGCCGAAGAACTCGCTCTCGACCAGATTCTCCGGAATCGCGCCGCAGTTGACCGCGATGAAAGGCTTGTCGGCCCGCGCCGATTGCGCGTGGATCATCCTTGCCGCGCGCTCCTTGCCGCTCCCCGATTCACCGGTCACGTAGACCGGCGCCTGACTGCGCGCCAGCTTGGCAACGAGATCGAGCACCTGGCGGATTGCCGCCGATTCGCCGAGCAAGGGTCGCTCGCCGCTGGCCGGAGCCGGTTCGGCCACCTCGTCATCCAGCCGCAATGCCGATTTGACCAGCGTCCGCAGTTGCTCAAGCGAGACCGGCTTGGCGAGGTAATCGAAGGCGCCGGCCTTGAGCGCGGCGACGGCATTGTCGGTGCTGCCGTAGGCGGTGATCACCGCCGCCGGTACGTCGAGCCGGGCCGACTGGATATGCCGGATCAGCTCCAGTCCCTCGCCGTCGGGCATACGCATATCGGTGAGCACCAGATCGTAATTGCGCGTATCGAGCAAGGCCCGGGCCGAGGCGACGTTGTTGGCCTTGTCGACGTCGAGGCCGAGCTTGACCAGCGTCAGCTCGAGCAGGTCGGCGAGGTCGACCTCGTCGTCGACGACGAGGACGCGGCGGTGGTTACGGGGTTTCCTGGCCATCGTTCATTCCGAACACAATCCGAAAACGCACACCGGCTTCGGCCGGCTGCGACACATACTCCAACCGGGCCGCATTGGCGGCGCAGATCTCGCGGGCAATATACAGCCCGAGCCCGGTCCCCTTGGACTCGGTGGTGAAAAACGGCTCGAACAGTTGCGTCAGCGCATCGCGCGCGACCGGCGGGCCGTCGTTGTCGACGTTGAGCTGCCAGCACCCGTCGTTGCAGGCAACGCTCACGACCAGACTGTCGGGCCGCTTGCTGCAGTAACGCCAGCCGTTGCGCAGCAGGTTCCACAACACCTGATGCAGATGCCCCGGATCGAAACGGACCATCACGTCATCAGGGCAGGCGACAATGATGGGCGTCTGGATCTGCTCGCTCTGGCAGAACTCGTCGACAAACGTCGCCAGCCACGGTCCGAGCACGATCGGCCGCATCTCGACACGGTCACGCCGGTTCAGTTCGAGCACATCCTTGACCATCCGTTCGAGCCGCCGGGTGTTGTCGCCGATGATCCGCGTCAGCTTCTGCATCAGCAGATTGTCGCCGGCCTCTTCTCGCAGCAACTGGCCGGCATGGCTGATCGCGCCGAGCGGATTGCGGATTTCGTGCGCCAGATTCGCCGTCAGCCGGCCCAGCGCGGCGAGCTTGAGCTGCTGTGCCTCGCGCCGCAGCCGGTCCATGTCTTCGAGATAAACCAGCACGCTGCCATCCGGATCCGGGCCGAGCGGGACAAAGCGCGGCCGCAGCGTCTTGTAGGCGCCTTCGAGCTGCAGCAGCGCCGCCGGCGCCGCAGGATCGCGACGCCAGGCCTTCAGCGCCCGCGCCAGCGCCGGCAAGGCATCGATCCGCTGCCCGGCCAGCAGCGGCGCGTCGATCAGTCGCTGTGCCTGCGCGTTGGACTGACGCAGCTGGTCGTGAGCGTCGATGACGATAACGCCGTCGGAGACGTCCTGCAGGATGCGGGCATTGAGCTGGCCGAGGTTTTCGAGGTCGACGCCGCGCGCGTACGCCAGCGCCTCGCTTTCGCTGGCGAAACCGGCCAGCCGGTGCGCCAGCCAGGCCACGGCGAAACACGCCATGCACAGCAGCGCCGGAACGAAGAATTCATCGGTGCCGGCCAACCCGAGCCACATCTGCATCAACTGTTCGCCGAGCAGCGCCAGGCTGGCGACGGCGGCGTGGAACAGCGTCATCCGACCGCGCGAAATCAGCCCGGCCGCCGCCAGATACGGCAGCAGCAGGATGCCGAGGCCGCTCTTGATACCGCCCAGCAGATGCATCAGCGTGACGAGGAAGACGATGTCGGTCACCGCCTGTACCGACAGCTGGATCTGGAACGCCGGGCGCCGCCGATGGATGCCGATCGCAAACAGCACCGACAAGGCCACGTCGATCAGCGCCAGCGTGATGAAGGCATCGTAGGCTTCGCCCGAACGCGTCAGCCACACGCGCCAGCTGATGCTGAAGAACAGCGCCATCGCCGCCAGCAGCCGGAAGACGTTGAACAGCGCCAGCGAACGCCAGTGGGCTTCGGACGGAAAAACGCCGCGGCCGCTCATGCGGTCCGCGGCGTCAGCCGGCATCGTGTCTGGCCCACGATCAATGGGACATCCGCCGGGTCGATTCACTGCTGCCGATAAAGCGCACCAGCTCGGACAACGCAGCCTCGTAGACGCCACGTTTGAAGTCGATCACGGCCTCCAGCGGCGACCAGTAGTCGCTCCAGCGCCATGCATCGAACTCCGGATGCGTGGTCTTGCGCAGGCACACGTCGGAATCGCGGCCCACCAGCCGCAGCAGGAACCAGATCTGCTTCTGGCCCTTGTAGGTTCCACGCCATTCGCGTCGAACCCAGTGGGTCGGCACATCGTATTTCAACCAGTCGCGGGTGCGGCCGAGGATTTGCACATGCTCGGGCGCAAGTCCCGTTTCCTCCATCAGTTCGCGGAACATGGCTTCTTCCGGGGATTCGCCCTGTTTGATACCGCCCTGCGGAAACTGCCAGGAATGCTCGCGCACGCGCTTGCCCCAGAACACCTGGTTTTGACGGTTGATGATGATGATGCCGACGTTCGGGCGATAGCCGTCACGGTCGAGCATAGTCTTACCTTTTAAACTTCTGTTACCACCGATTTTTCCACATCCGGCGTTCCTTGGGAACGCCCTCGACGCTGCAAGGCGATCATCCGCCAAGCAAACTCTGCGCCTGCCCGCTGTCGGCCGTGGAAAACAGCACTTGCGTCAATGCCAGTATCAGATGAAAAGCTTGCGGTCGTTGTGCGGATTCAGCCTGGCGAGATCGGAGACGAATTCGCCGAATTCGAGTCCATGCGCGGCTTCGAGCTCGGTGGCGCGACGGGACAGCTCGTCCCAGCGCGGCTCGCCCTGCCCCTTGCGAAAGGCGAAGGCGATCACATTGCCCTTCTGCCGGGCCGGCAGCAGCACGAGGTGGCCGTCGAAGACGCCGGAGAGCCGCTCGCAATACTGCTGGAAGCGCTTGTCCGAGCCCCAGAGATTGACCGCCAGCACGCCGTTGTCGCTCAGCCGGTCGCGGCAGGCGGCGAAGAACTCGGTCGTCGCCAGCGGCGGCGCGATGCCGGTCGCCGAATACGCGTCCATGACGATGAAGTCGCAGCTGGCTTCATCCATGCCGACGAGATGTGCCGCGCCGTCACCGGCGATCACCGCGAGCCGTTCGTCGTCATCGGGCAGGCCGAACATCGAACGGGCAACGGCAATCACCTGCGGGTGCAGCTCGACGCAGGTGATCTGCGTTTCGGGCAGTTTCGCGTGCGCCCACTTGGCGATCGAGCCGCCACCGAGACCGATCAGCAACATCGTGCTGGGCACCGGCACGAACAGCAGTGCGCCGAACACGCAGCGCGAATACGCCAGCACCAGCTCAAGCGGATCGCTGATGCGCATCGCGCTCTGGGTATCGTCGTGGCCGAAATGCAGCTTGCGGATGCCGAACTCCTCGGAAATATCGATGGCGATATCGTCGTCGGGCCGACTGGAAAAACGCTTGGAGCGGAACAGCATCAGTGCTCCCCGCAGCCGCCGGTCTCGGCCGGTTTGCTGGCGAGGATGTTGATCGTGTTCGGTTCGCTGAAAGTATCGCGGTCGAAGGCCTTGTCGCCGTCGGCGCGCGCGACGCCGTCGGCGCGGGCGCTCACGAAGTCATACAACGTGGGGTCGGCCAGATGGCTGGGGACGACATTGCGCAGCGCACGGAACATCGATTCGATCCGGCCCGGGAAACGCTTGTCCCAGTCGGCGATCATCTCGCCGACCACCGCGCGCTGCAGATTGGGCTGCGAGCCGCACAGATTGCACGGAATGATCGGGAAGCCCTTGGCTTCCGAGTAGCGGACGATGTCTTTTTCGCGGCAGTAGGCCAGCGGCCGGATCACCACGTGCTTGCCGTCGTCGGACACCAGCTTCGGCGGCATCGCCTTGAGCTTGCCGCCGTAGAACATGTTCAGGAACAGCGTTTCGAGGATGTCCTCGCGATGGTGGCCGAGCGCGATCTTGGTCGCGCCGATCTCGTCGGCGACGCGGTAAAGAATGCCGCGACGCAGCCGCGAACACAGGCTACAGGTCGTCTTGCCCTCGGGCACCAGCTTCTTGACGATGCTGTAGGTGTCTTCCTCGATGATGCGGTACTCGACGCCCAGCGCAGCCAGATACTCCGGCAGCACGTGCTCGGGGAAGCCCGGCTGCTTCTGGTCGAGATTGACCGCGACGATGGAGAAATCGATCGGCGCCGATTTCTGCAGCCCGAGCAGGATGTCGAGCATGGTGTAGCTGTCCTTGCCACCCGAAAGACAGACCATGATCTTGTCGCCGGGCTCGATCATGTTGAAATCGTTGATCGCATCGCCGACGGCGTGGCGCAGCCACTTGGTCAGCTTGTTCAGGTTGAGCTGGGCTTTCTTCTCGGCGTCGGCCACCGCGGTGGCTTCGGTACTGGTGTGCTGGGTCATGATCCGAATGCCGACGGGGCGCGCCGCGCCCCGTCGTAGATGATTGAATTGACGGCGATTTTACCGCACTCCGCCGCCTGCTGCGAGCGGGTGCGCCGCGCGATGATGCGGCCCGGTCGACTCAACCGGTCAGCAAAGACTTGCGCATGAAAAAATAGCGATGCCCGGGCGGATAGTCGTCGAGTTCGCCGAACACCGTGTAGCCCTGCTTTTCGTAGAAACCGCGCGCCTGAAAACTCGCGGTCTCCAGCCGGGCCAGACGAATGCCGGCGGCACGGGCGTGGTCCTCCAGCGCCTGCATCACCCGGCCGCCCAGCCCCTGCTGACGCCGGACATCGTCGACCCAGACGTTTTCGATGCTCAGGCAATCGAGCCCGTAGTAACCCGTCGCGCCGGCAATCAGCCGTCCCTCGCCGTCGCGGATCGTCGCGCTGGCCGGTGTAAACGAATAAGGGCCGAGCACCGCTTCGTTGAACGCACGCAAGGTGGTCGCGATTTCGTCCGCAACGGCCTGCCGGTGTGCTTCGCCACTGAGTAGTTCGACTTCGCCGCTCATGACTTACAACACCACGCTGCGACCGCCGTCGACCGGCAGCACCACCCCGGTCAGATACGGCGCGTCGAGCAGGAAGGCGATCGCCTGTGCCAGATCGTCCGGCGTGCCGGTGCGGCCCAGCGGAATCGTCGCCAAGATGCGCTCGCGCTCGGCGGCATCGAACACATCGGCGCCGTCGGGCCAGAGATTGGCGCCGGGTGCGACGGCGTTGACGCGCACCTTGGGCGCCAGCTCGCGCGCCAGCCCGCGCGTCATCGCCACCAGGCCGGCCTTGGCCACCGTGTACAGCATCAGCCCCGGGTACGGCCGGTCGGCGTGAATGTCGGCGATGCTGACGATGCAGCCGCCGGTTTCGGCCAGCGCCGGCACCGCCGCCTGCGCCAGGAACAGCGGCGCCTTCAGGTTGGAACCAACCAGTTCGTCCCACGCCGCCTCGGTGAATTCGCCGACCGGCGTCGGGTAGAACGCCGACGCGTTGTTGATCAGCGCGTCGAGCCGACCGAATGCCGTCAGCGCCGCGGCAACGAGTTCGGGCAAGCGGGCGGTGTCGAGCAGATCAAGCTGGACGGTTGTCGCCGATGCCGGCCGGATGGCGTTCAGCGCAAGCGCAAGCGCGCTGGCCGCGTCGCCATTGCTGCGGTAATGGATCACCACCCGCCAGCCGCGCGCGTGCAGATCGCGCGCCAGGCCGGCGCCTACGCGTCTGGCTGCACCGGTGATCAACACCACCTTGTCGTGATTCATCCCTCTCCCCTTTGTTGTTATTCCGCTGCGTGCGGCATCGTGGCCGCAGCCATTACAATCTGCGTTTCGTCCGGAATTCTGCTGTCGCCATGACTACACCGCAACTGCCCGCGCCCGGCGCGGACGCCGCCAGCGCCAGCGCGGCGCTGGTCGAACGCATCCGCGCCGCCATCGACGCCGCCGATGGCTGGCTGTCGTTTGCCGACTATATGCGGCTGGCGCTGTACAGTCCCGGCCTTGGCTATTACTCGGGCGGCGCCGCAAAGTTCGGCGCCCACGGCGACTTCACCACCGCACCCGAACTCTCTCCGCTGTTTGGCGCCTGCATCGCCGAGACCGCCGCTGCGGTGCTCGCGGCGCTGGCGGCGCAAGGCCAGCGCCGCGACGTGCTCGAATTCGGCGCCGGCACCGGCCGGCTTGCAGCGCAACTACTGCTCGGCCTCGAACGCCTGGGCCAATTGCCGACACGCTACTGCATCGTCGACCTGTCGGGCGAGCTGCGTGAACGCCAGCGTGCGACGATCGCCGCCGCCGCGCCACACCTGCTCGACCACGTCGTCTGGCTCGACACACTGCCCGATGCGTTCAGCGGCTTTATCGTCGGCAACGAAGTACTCGACGCGATGCCGTGCGCGCTGGTCCATCGCGACGCTGCCGGTCAGCTGCACGAGCGCGGCGTGGTCTGGCAAAGCGGCGCGCTGGGCTGGCAGGATCGGCCGCTGCACGCCGGCCCGCTGCACGCGCTCGCCGCCGCGCTCGACTTGCCGAACGGCTACACCACCGAAATCCAGCCCGATATGCACGCCTATGTCGCCAGCGTCGCCACGCTGCTTCAGCACGGCGCCGCGCTGTGGCTCGACTACGGCTTCGCCCACGCCGAGTACTACCACCCGGAACGGCATATGGGCACGCTGATCGGCCACTACCGCCACCACACGGTGCACGACCCGTTCTTCTGGCCCGGCCTGACCGACCTGACCTGCCACGTCGATTTCTCGGCCGTCTACCGCGAAGCCGACGCCGCCGGACTGGCGCTCGAAGGCTATGCTCCGCAGGCGCAATACCTGCTCGACGCGGGCCTCTTGGACAAGCTCGCCGGACTCGGCGCCGATCATCCGGCGTATCTGGCCCAGATCGCCGCGGTACAGAAGCTCACCAGCCCGGCCGAAATGGGCGATCTGTTCAAGGCCATCGCCTTCAGCAAGGGCCTTGCACTAAGCGCCCTGC
This sequence comes from Jeongeupia wiesaeckerbachi, assembly GCF_050916355.1. GTDB lineage: Bacteria > Pseudomonadota > Gammaproteobacteria > Burkholderiales > Chitinibacteraceae > Jeongeupia > Jeongeupia wiesaeckerbachi. The sequence goes on along the minus strand of NZ_CP136946.1, from coordinate 1,603,485 downwards.
TGCCCGGCTTCGGCGGCAGGGATGATTCACACAAGCTATAACGCTTGACAGCGGGACGGAATACCGACAATATGCCGTCCTCTTGGCTATGTAGCTCAGTCGGTTAGAGCACAGCACTCATAATGCTGGGGTCGCAGGTTCGAGTCCCGCCATAGCCACCAGATCTGCGCGAAAGCGCTGCGAAAAAGCCGTTGATTGTGAACGAAAGTTCGGAATCAACGGCTTTTTTGCGTTCGCTTTGCGAAAGCAGCCGTGCGCATGCCGCGATCACGCCGATCAACGGGTGCTCCGCCCGCTTACTTCGGCGCGATCACCAGCGTGGCATGCGCATTGGCGGTGCCGGGCATCACCGGCGAGCGCACCTGGATATAGCGCGCCCTGAAGTTCAGCTGCACATTGCCGCCGGCGTCGGCGGTGGCACCGTTGCCCACCCAGTTGTACTGGTTGCTGCCCGGCAGCGTCAGCGGCAGCGGTGCGCCGCCCAGTTGCAGCAGTTGCACCGCCACGCCCGATGCCGGCGTCGCACTGGCATCGAGCCCGATCACGCCCAGGCCGCCGGTGGCGTCGTACGCATCCGGCTGCGCGACGACGGCCCACTGGATGCTGGTGTTGGCGGCGCAGCGCGCGGCGACGGCGACGTTCTTGTCGGCTTCGCCGCGCGCCGGCTGGCCGATCGCGGTGAACGACGACGCCGACACTCGGCCCATGTCCACGTTGACCTGACCGAAATTGCCGCAGGGGCTGGTGCGGACGAGGGTGTTCTGCTGCAGCTGAAAGCGCACCAGATTGAATAATTGCGTGTTGTTCGCCGGCGGCGTCGATTCATTGTTCATCACCGAAAACAGGCTGAAGCCGGCGCCGCTGTTGTTCTGCAGCTGCACGCCGTTTGCCGGCAGCGTGCCGGCCAGCCGGTACAGGCTGGCGCGGAAGGAAAACTGCGGCAGCTGCCGCCAGTTGAACAGCCGCTCGTTGCTGCCGCAGCTGCCGGTGAACAGCGGGTAGCCCGCAGCGGCGCCGGTTCCCGCCTTGGCGTCGGCGCACGGAATGCCCGGCACATCGGCGGGCAGCGGCGGCAGATTTTTGCGCGGCTCGGTGGACACCCAGGCAAAGGGCTCGTCCGTCTGGCCGGCGCTGAGCAGCTCGACCGTATAACCCACGCTGCCGCTACCACTGCCGTCGCCATAGGGGTTGCCGCTGCCGCTGTCCTGCATCACGTACATCTTGCCGTCCTTGGTCGGCGCGACAACGCCGGCAATGGGCCCCTGATTGGCGCTGCGCGACCAGTGCTGCTCCAGCCACCAGTAACGCACGGTGTTACTGGCGTTGTCGCACTTGCCGAACCAGCCGCCGTTCACGCCCCACAGCTGTGCACCACTGACCGTCGCCTGGGCGATCGGCGTCCCCAGCGGCGTGTTCTGGTCGACCACGATGCTGCCGCCGAAATTGAACGACAGTGGGTAGTTGTCATACGGCGAGAGCTTGCCGCAGCCGGCCAGCGCCGGTGCAGCGCTCAGCAGCGCCGCCAGACCCGCCAGAAGCGCGGCCAGAAGCTGCGGTCGCGGCAAGTGCATCGGACGGGCGGATTCAGACATCGGGCGCAACCTGCTCAGGAAGGACGGGAAGGGAAGACGCCGTTGATGGCGACGTGCAGCGTACGGCATGGATCGGCATGCCGCCGCTGTCGGCCGGGGCCGCGCCGGGCTGGCGCAGCGTGGCCAGTTCAAAGCGGCACTGCTGCTCGCCCCGCTCGCCCCAATGCAGCGACACCGTGCCGGTCGCGGGCAGATCCCGCAGCAGCAGCCGGCCTTCGCCGCCGACGATGCCCAGCATCCGGCCCGCGGCATCGCGCGCCAGCGCGCCCAGCGGCACGCGCGTATCGTCGAGCAGCAGCACCAGCAGCGTGGGTTTGCCCACCTGCGTCGCGTACTGCAGTTTGACCACGGCGCCATCGTAGGGCACGACGCGGCGCGATGCGTCCAGCAGCTCGACCTCGTCGGAGGCGTTGCGCGGATTCAGCGCAATCTCGTTCTCGCGATATGGTGACAAGGACGGCACGATCGCATAGCCGTTGCCATCCACCACGACCTGGCTGCGGCTGTCGACCGTCGCGCCCTCGGCGCCTTCGGCCTCGATCAGCCCGACGGTATCGCCGGTGTACTGCCCAAAGGTCAGCCCGCCGCTGTGCGCCAGCATTGAACCACTCATGCCGACCGACGCCTGGGTGTAGCCGCCGCCGTAGGAGGCCGACGCCTGCAGCAGCCCGGCACGGGTGGTCCTGGACAGGCTGCCGCCGACGCTGCTGTTGCGCTCGCCGCCGTCCGACGCGTTCGCCGTGGCAAAGGCCGAATACGACAGGCTGGTGTCGCTGGGCATCATGCCCGACAGATTCGCCTGCACGCCGGTATTGCCGCGGTCGTCGTGGGTCACCGCGGTGTTCAGTAGCGGCACGGCGGAAGCCGCGCTCCCCAGCGGGATGCTGAGGCCGACATACACCTGGTTGACCGACTCACCGAGCGCGACGTCATAGCTGCGCGACAGGTTGACGCTGTAATTGATTCCGCCAATGGTCTCGCTGTAGCCGATTTGCACGCTACCCCCGGTGCCGGACGCGCCCCAGTAATCACTGAGGCTGCCGCTGGCGTACAGGCTGCCGTTCTTGCCGATCGTCTGATTCAGATACAGCTGCAGGCTGTGTCGCTGATTGACGGTGCTGGCCTCGCCCGCCGGGCGCGCCGTGCGACCGGTCTGGCTGGCCTGCTGCAGATAGGCGGCGTCACGCAGCGATGAGAAACCGCTGCTCGAATATCGGTAGGCCGCCAGGCTGAGGTTGGTGCCGGTCTGCTGCAGGTACTTGCTGAATGCCACGCGCCAGCTCCAGCCATCGCGCGCTTCGCCGTCGAGCAGCATGTGCGAGACGGTGACATCCGAGCTCAACGCCCCCCAGCCGGTGTTGTAGGCCAGCCCCGTCACCCCGGACAGATAACCGCCCTCGCCCGCCTGCGCTCCGACGCTGGCCGTCAGCGCATTGCTGATCCCGCGCTGGTACACGGCCTCGCCGAACAGCGGCGGATCGATCAGCCACTCGTCCTTCAAGCGTCCCGCCGCCAGCTCGAACCTCGACTGGCCGGGTCGGATCAGCTCGGGCAGGGCTGCATACGGCACCCGAAAGCGCTGCTGGCTGCCGTCGGCCTCGTCGATCGTGACCTGCAGATCGCCACCATAGCCGGTCGGATACAGATCGTTGATCTCGAAGGCGCCGGGCGCCACCGTGGTCTGGTAGAGAATGCTGTCGCGCTGGCGCACCGTCACCCTTGCATTGCTGCGCGCCACGCCGCGCACCACCGGCGCATAGCCGCGCTGCGAATCGGGTAGCATGCGGTCGTCGCTGGCCAGCACCGCGCCGGTCATGGCCATCGACGAGAAGAATCGCGCGCTGCTCTGCGTGTCACCCAGGCGCAGCACCGACATCAGGCCGGGCAACACGCGCTGCAGGTAATTGCTGGTGGAATCGAAACGCGGCTGCTCGCCGTCGCGCCAGCTGAGCGACGAGGTATTGCGATACTGCCAGAGCCCCAGATTGAAACCGGCGCGCAGCCCGACATATGCACTGTCGGACGACTGCCCCCGACCGGTACCGTGGTAGAAGCTGGACACATAATTGAGCAGCAGCCCACTGGTGCCCGGATCCCATTGCGCCGGATCGACATAGCCGCGCGGCGCCTGCTGCTGCACGATTTGCGGCAGGCTCAGATTGAGCCGGTATTCATTGACGTCGAAAACCGCGCTGGCGGCGTCGTCGAGCAGATCGACCTGCACCAGCGTGTCGTCGGTGATCGGGGCCGGCGCGGCCGCGCCGGTGGCCTGCACCGCCGCCTCGATCCGCTCTGGCTCGACCCGCGCGGCGCGCAGCAAGCCGACGGGTACCAGAATCACCGTGCGCTGCACGCCAGCCTGCTCGCGCAGTGCGACCTGCATTTCGCTGCGCCGCAGCATCCGGCCGTTGACGAACACATCGACCGAGTAGCGCCCCGGATCGACCGGGTTGCCATCGGCAAAACGCAACGGGTCGATGCCCGGACTGACCAGCGCGGCGTTGAACACCACCGCCGCCGGTGCGGCGCGCGCTACAGCCGAATATGCGGCTATCATCGCCAGCAAGGCACCCAGCGCGAGCGAACCATGCCGCCGATGCGACGCCCCGTGCTCGCCCGCGCTACACCCCGCGGACGCTGCACCAGCATCGTCACGCCGCCGCCCCGCCTTCATTGCCCGATCACAGCCTCTAGCCCGACGACCGCGCCGAAATCGTTGACCAGGCCGAACTTCAGCAAGGTCGGGGCCGACTGCGTCTCCAGCGGCCAGCGGCGCGAAGAAAACGGCGCCACCATATCGGCATCAACGCGCACTCGCTGCGCACCGGCAAGGACGTCCAATTCGGTCAGCGATGCATTCAGCGCTGTCGGATTACGGCACTCGATATAAGTCTTGCCATTTTCTTTCTTCACATGCCAGATCAATTTATTTCCCAATTCATCCGGCTGGACCAGCAAGCCGCCGGGCCGATAAAACAGCTTCAAGCGCGTCCGGATCGACATTTGCAGGTAATTGGTAAATTGGGGCTTGACCGGCACCTCCAGCACATTCAGCCAGTACACCGATTCGCGATCGGTCGGCAAATGCTCCTGGATCAGCCTGATTCGCAGGCTCTGGCCTTTTTCCGGGTCCAGCCTGAATACCGCCGGCGTCAGCAGAAAGGGCGAGCGCGCCTTGGCGGGAATATCGTTACGCTCGTCTTCGTCTATCCAGGCCTGCACCAGCACCGGTGCATCACCTCGATTCGTCAGGCGTACCGTCTGCTCGCGCAGACCGGCCGGGTAAATGACCCGGGTGCCGGTGACCACCACATTGGCGCAAGCCGGCCAGGCAGCCGCCGCCAGCATCAATGCCAGGCCGAGACGCCCAAGTGCGCCGAACATAGACAGCTCCTTCGCATCGAAATGGAATCAGGGGCAAGAAAGGCTTGATCGCAGTACACGCCCGCGGGCCAGCCACGTAGCGTGGTGCCGGCGCTGGCGTGCCGGACGACGATCGTTCGACCGGCCGGCCGGCGCCGGCGTAGCAGCCGGGCCGGCGTGGGACTTACTTGTAGACCAGCTCGAAATTGCCGGTCGCGGCGACCGTACCGGCGCCCACGGTGGCATTGGTCGCCACGTAGTAGGCATCCAGCGGGATCGATGCGGCACCGGAGCTGGTATCGACATTGACGAAGCCGCCCGAATCCGCCGCCGGCTTCAACTGCAAGGCGGTGTCGTCGAAGACGCCGACCGCCACATTGGTGGCTGTGCCGGTATTCACAAACAGGCCGCGGGTCATGTCGACCTGGCTGCCGATGCCGGTGAACCGGACACCGACCTGCCCCGAAGCCGGGGTGCACGCGGTCAGATCGATATTGAAACGCGTCTGCCCCGCCTTGCTGCCATCGCCGCTGAACACATCGGTCGACACCTTGGGCAGGGCCACGGTCACCGCGCCGCCATTGGCGATCGTGCAGGTATTGGCCACCACCTCGCCGGTAAAGCTGACCGTGCCATTGCTGGCGGCCGAAGCCACACCGTTCAGCAGCGCCATCGCCATGGCGCCACACGCGGCAACTGTCGTCTTGTGCATGATTTTCCTTCGTTTCAATCTTTATCGGGAAACAAGCAGTTACTTCAAAACAGTCATTTCAATTTCACTGCAACACCACAGCTGCAATGCTTTTTTATTACGCCAATCCACGCCGGCAATTAGCTGCTAATCACATCCAATTCCTTTCATTTCGCCAACAATCCGGAATACGGACCAACTGATTGGTATGGACACTACCGCATTATCTCCATCGCACTCAAGCCATATCGAATTGAAATTCGCATTGACGGCGATCAAGCTTTGCTTCATTAAAAAAACGGCACAATCCGCGACAGCTCAATGCACAAATATCCTCATTGCATTTATTGAAATCACATATCCGGGTCAATACTGACCCAATGCAATTCATCGGGCATCAATGGCCGGGCAGCACAAGATCGACGGCACCATCGCCCGCGCCGAGTCGTCATCGTCCTTGGGGGAGCAGCCCGTCACGGTGTAGGCTGAAAACGCGACTCACGAAATCACACGGAGCAGATCATGGGCTGGATCATTGCAATCATTGTTGGCGCGCTGATCGGTTGGCTGGCCAGCAAGGTCATGGGTACCGATTCACAACAGGGGTCGATCGCCAACATCATCGTCGGCATCGTCGGTTCGTCGCTGGGGCGGTGGGTGTTTGGCGATCTGCTCGGCATCGGCGCGGCCCAAGCAGCCGGCGGCTTCTCGCTCGCCGGGCTGGCATTCGGCATCCTCGGCGCGGTCGTCCTGATCTGGGTGCTCAAGCTGGTCGGCTTCTTCAAGTAAGCGCCGGCAGCCCGCCAGACGAAGCCAGCAATGAGTGATGTGCTGCCTTTCCCCGGACACGAGCCGCGTCACCGGCTCAAGGTCCAGATCACGATCGAACTTGAACTCACCGCGTCGCAAGACGCCGCGGCGCTTGAGGACGAGCTGACCGATCTGGACTACACGCTGGCTTTCGTCGACGCGCACTACGCCGACGACGAATCGGTGTTTACCTGCAAGGTCCGCGTCGTCGAACACGGCTGATACCGGTGGTCGCCGGCCGAAGGCGGATTTCGGGCCTCCAGGGCCCGACCTGCTTTCAGATCAAGCACTTACTTGATACCATACCCGGTTTACATCCCGTCTGGTTAGCCCATGCGCCTCGCTGCCCTGCTGCTCGTCGCCGTTGCCGGTTCGGCCTTTGCCCAGCGCATCCTGCCCCCGAGTGGCCAGCTTGGCGAACTCGAAGCCTATTCGCCGATGCGGAGCGTCAAGATCGATGGTGAGGTCTATCGGACCGCGCCGGGTCTGCGCATCTACAACGCCACCGGCGCGCTGCTGACACCGCAGCAAATCGTGCAGATGCCCAAGGACGCGAAGATCTGGTACCAGATCGAACGCAGTACCGGCTTCGCCTGGCGCATCTGGTTCCTCGGCGACGAGGAATACGCCAACCTCAAGCAACGCGACGAACAACCCAGCTTCGTGGTCGCCACCGAGCCCCAGTTAAGAACGCAAGAATGAGCAAGAAAGTATTCATCAAGACCTTCGGCTGCCAGATGAACGAGTACGACTCGGACAAGATGGTCGATCTCCTCAATGCCACCGAAGGCCTGACCAAGACCGACAAGCCCGAAGACGCCGACGTCATCCTGTTCAACACCTGTAGCGTGCGCGAAAAGGCGCAGGAGAAGGTGTTTTCCGACCTCGGCCGGATCAAGGAGCTGAAGCAGAAAAACCCGAATCTCGTCATCGGCGTCGGCGGCTGTGTCGCCTCGCAGGAAGGCGACGAGATCATCAAGCGCGCGCCCTACGTCGACGTCGTGTTCGGCCCGCAGACGCTGCACCGGCTGCCCGAGCTGATCGCGCAGAAACGCGCCACCGGCACTAGCCAGGTTGACATCAGCTTCCCGGAAATCGAAAAGTTCGATCACCTGCCGCCCAGCCGCGTCGACGGCGCCACGGCCTTCGTGTCGATCATGGAAGGCTGTTCGAAGTTCTGTTCGTTCTGCATCGTCCCGTACACGCGCGGCCAGGAAGTCAGCCGGCCGTTCGAGGACGTGCTCGCCGAGGTCGCCGGCCTCGCGCAGCAAGGCGTGAAAGAAATCACCCTGCTCGGCCAGAACGTCAACGCCTACCGCGGCAAGGTCCTTGATGGTGACGACGACGAGATCGCCGACTTCGCCACCTTGCTCGAATACGTACACGAGATTCCCGGCATCGAACGGCTGCGCTACACCACCAGCCATCCGCGCGAAATGACCCAGCGCATCGTCGATTGCTACCGCACGCTGCCCAAGCTGGTGTCGCACCTGCATCTGCCGGTGCAGGCCGGTTCGGACCGCACGCTGGTGAACATGAAGCGCGGCTACACCACGCTCGAATACAAGAGTCTCGTGCGCAAGCTGCGCGAAGCCCGGCCGGACATCTGCCTGTCGAGCGACTTCATCGTCGGCTTCCCCGGCGAAACCGACGACGATTTCGAGCGCACGATGAAGTTGATCGAAGATGTGCGTTTCGACGCCAGCTTCAGCTTCATCTACAGCATGCGCCCGGGCACGCCGGCGGCCGACCTGCCCGACGACGTGCCGCAGGACGTGAAAACCAAGCGCTTGATGCGCTTGCAGGCACGGATCGAGGAACTGGCGCAGGAAGTGAACCAGAGCATGGTCGGCACCGTGCAGCGGGTACTGGTCGAGGGGATTTCCAAGAAAGACCCGAACGAGCTGGCCGGGCGCACCGACAACAACCGCATCGTCAACTTCGTCGGCCAGCCACGGCTGATCGGCCAGTTCGCCGAGGTCTACGTCACCCAGTCGTTCTCGCACAGCCTCAAGGGCGAGATCGTCACGCACGAGTCGGCCACCCACTGATCGATCCGCCGATCGAAGTCGGCACCGGCGCAGGCTATGCTGCAAACTGTCTCCTGCCAGGAGTATCGTCATGCAGGTCCGGCTGCGCACGGTGCGTTTCCTCAAGCGTCACCCGCTGGCGACGCTGGCGCTGATGGCCGTCAGCTTCATTGGCCTGGGCTTGGTTTCGGTCAACCTGGCCATGCTGCTGTCGGCCAATTTCCAGCTGCTGTGGCAGCATGGCTGGCTGGCCGTGATGAACGGCGCACTCGAGCAACTGATCGAGCTGGTCGTGCACGGCGTGCTGGCGCTGCTGCTGTATATCGTTTTCAAGCTGTGCGAGAAGCTGCTGGTCGAAAAGCTCAGCAACACCTCGGACCCCAATCCCTAGCGAAATCCCTAGCGAGCCCCCTTCCGCATGAAATTCAAACCTGAACCGCCGCTGTCCGAGGTCGAACTCGACGAACTCGCCGACTTTCTCGAATCGGACGCGACCGGCGATGAGTGCATGGATCTGTCGATGCTGCACGGCTTCCTGACCGCGATCCGCGTCGGCCCGCGCGAACCCGAGCCGGCTGCGTGGCTGGCCCAGGTCTGGGGCGAAGACGGCCAGGCGCCGAAGTTCGCATCCGCAGCGCAGCAGACCCGGATCGAGGACCTGATCCTGCGCTACTACAACCAGCTTGGCGACGAACTGGTCGGCGAAACGCCGGGCTTCACGCCACTGGTCTACGTCGACGAAACGGCGGGCACCGACATCGTCCAGCAATGGTGCTATGGCTTCATGCTCGGCACGGCGATGTCGCCCGAAGCCTGGCAGCCGGCGATGGACGACGAGGAAATCGCCCAGTTGCTGGCGCCGATCTTCGACTGCGCCGACGACGAAGCGCGCGAAGCCATGGTGGCCGACGGTGAAAACCTGGCCGAGTTCGAGCACGAACTGGCGGCCGCCCTGCCGGATATCGTGCCGATATTGCGCGCATTCTGGCTGGCGCGACTCGAAGCCGCCGCGCCGCGCACGGCGCGTCGCCGCCACTGATCGGTTAGGGGCAGCGCACGGGGGCTTGGGCTGATGAATGCCCCCAGCAGGCGCTGACCGTGACGTCCTGCCCGCGGTCTGCCCCATCGAGGATGCACCTTGCCGATGCCGAAGCGCCGATTCTCCGGCCTGCTGCAAGCAGGCCTTGCTGCGATGCTGCTGGCGCTGGCCGGCTGTCGCGACGCAAGCTGGATAGTGGCCTGGCGGGAGTCCGGACTGGCGCTGGTATGCGCCAGCGGCGTCCTGCTCGCATTGCGCGTCTGGCAGCGGCGATCGCCGTTGTGGCCGCTGACCTTGGCGCTGTGTGTCGCGGCCAGCGTGCTCAGCGGCAGCTGGCTCATGCGCCACGCCTGGCAAAAACAGCAGCTTTTTGATGCGCCACCGGCGCTGGCCCAAGCCCTTGGTCGTCATTTCATCATCGGCTATACCGACGAATCCGAGCTGCGCGAGCTGATCCGTCGCGGCCTGATCGGCGGCGTGTTCGTCACCCGGCGCAATCTGCAAGGCCATGACGCGGAAAGCCTGCAGCGGATGATCGCCGGCTGGCAGACGCTGAGCCGGCAGCACGGCTTTGCCCGGCTGCTGATTGCCACCGATCATGAAGGCGGCATCGTCGCCCGCATGTCGCCACCGCTACCGAGCCAGCCCGCGCTCGGCACGCTGCTGTCCGGAAGTGACGCGCCGGCGCGCATCGCCATGGATTACGGTCGCCAGCAGGGCGAAGGGCTGGCGCGGCTCGGCATCACGCTCAACCTGGCGCCGGTCGTCGATCTGGATCACGGCGTGCGCAATCCGGACGATCGGTACTCGAAGATCAGCAGCCGGGCGCTCGCCAGCAGCCCCGCGCTGGTCGGTACCGCCGCCGCGGCCTATTGCGCCGGGCTCGCGCAGCGTCATGTGCAATGCACGTTCAAGCATTTCCCGGGACTGGGCCCGGTCTACGAAGACACCCATGCCGATGGCGCCCGGATCACCACGCCGCTGGCCACGCTGCTTCAGCATGATCTGCAACCCTTCCGGCAACTGATGCGCAACGGGCATTCGGTCACCATGCTGGCGCACGCGCGGCTGGCGGCCGTTGACGATAGCTACCCGGCCTCCAGCTCGCCCGCGGTGGTGCAGACTCTGATCCGCCAGCAATGGGGCTACAACGGCGTGCTGATGACCGACGACCTCAGCATGGGCGCAGCCCGCGACCAGGCCGGCGGTCTGGACGCCGCGGTCAGGCGAGCACTCAATGCCGGCGTGGATATCCTGCTGGTGTCCTGGGACCCCGCGCTCTACTACCCGTTGATGACGGCGCTGCTGGCGGACCACGGCGCCGGTCGGCTCGATCCGGTCGCGCTGGCCCGCAGCGATGCCCGCCTGCGGGGCGATGCGGCGGTACAATAATGAATACCCCCACCGGCGCACGGCGCGGTTTCTGGAATAATCCAGGCCACGCCCGCCACACAAAGCGATACTGACTTGCACAGCGACAAGATTTCTTTCCAGCCCGTCGACAACGCCCGCCTCGCCAATCTGTGCGGCGTACTCGACGAGAACCTCAAGCAGATCGAGACCGCGCTCGACGTCAACATCGCCCGCCGCGACGCGCACTTCCGCGTCTCGGGCGAGGCGCCGCAGGTGCGTACCGCGCTCGACGCGCTCGAGTATTTCTACTTCCAGGCCACCGAGCCGCTCGACATCGACACCGTCCAGCTCGGCCTGATCGAAATGAGCCGTACGCCGGCCGATTTCCCGGTCGACCCGGACGCGCCGCAGCTGAAAACCCGCCGCGCCGACCTCAAGGGCCGCACGCCGGGACAGAACCTGTACCTAAAAGCGATCCAGGAACACGACATCACCTTCGGCATCGGCCCGGCCGGCACCGGCAAGACCTATCTCGCGGTCGCCAGCGCCGTCGACGCGCTCGAACGCGATGCGGTCAAGCGGCTGGTGCTGGTACGTCCGGCGGTCGAGGCCGGCGAGAAGCTCGGCTTCCTGCCCGGTGATCTGGTGCAGAAGGTCGACCCGTATCTGCGGCCGCTGTACGACGCGCTGTACGATCTGATGGGCTTCGACAAGGTGACGCGGATGTTCGAAAAAGGCGTGATCGAGATCGCGCCGCTGGCCTTTATGCGCGGCCGCACGCTGAACCATTCGTTCGTGATCCTCGACGAGGCGCAGAACAGCTCGCCCGAACAGATGAAGATGTTCCTGACCCGGATCGGCTTCGGCTCCAAGGCCGTCATCACCGGCGACCCGACGCAGACCGACTTGCCGAAAAACCAGAAATCCGGTCTGGTCGATGCGCAGGAAGTGCTCAAGGGCGTGCGCGGTATCGGCATCCATCACTTCACCAGCGCCGACGTCGTCCGCCATCCGCTGGTGCAGAAAATCGTCGACGCCTACGAGCGCGTCGGCAAGCAGCGCGAGCAGGAAGCCGCGCAGAAGAAAGCCGAGCGCGAGGCCGCCCGGGCGGCCGATCAGCGCAATGAGGGGCAAGCATGAGCCGCCGGCTGAAACTCGCCCTGCAGGTCGTCACCGACGCCACCGGCCTGCCCGGCAAGGCCCAGCTGAAAACCTGGATGGACGCCGCGCTGCGCCCCGCGGTCAAAACCGCCGAAATCACCGTGCGCATCGTCGATGCCGACGAGGGCCAGCAGCTGAATCGCGACTACCGCGGCAAGGATTACGCGACCAATGTGCTGACCTTCACCTTCGACGACGACATGCCGGCGATCGAAGGCCTGCCGCTGTTCGGCGACCTGGTGCTGTGCGCGCCGGTGGTCGAGCGCGAGGCGCAGGAACAGGGAAAAACGCTGGCCGCGCACTACTGCCACCTGATCGTCCACGGCACGCTGCACCTGCAGGGTTACGATCACATCGACGACGAGGAAGCCGACGAAATGGAAGCCCTCGAGACGCAAATCGTCACAACGCTCGGGTATGATGACCCGTATCGTACCGACACGGAGTAGTAGCACATATGGACGACCCCTCGTCCCCCAGTCATAAACCCTCTTGGCTGGAACGACTGACCCATTTCCTGCTGCGGGAACCTGAAAACCGCGGCGAACTCGTAGAAATTCTCCACTCGGCCTTCGAGCGTCACCTGCTCGACGCCGATGCGCTCGGCATGATCGAAGGCGTGCTCAACGTCGGCGACATGCAGGTGCGCGACGTGATGGTGCCGCGCAGCCAGATGGATGTGATCGACATCAGCCAGCCGCCGTCGGCCTTCATTCCCTTTGTCATCGAAACCGCGCACTCGCGCTTCCCGGTCATCGACGGCAACAAGGATCACGTCCTCGGCATCCTGCTCGCCAAGGATCTGCTGCGCTACTACGCCAATGACGAGGACTTCGACGTCCGCGACATGCTGCGCCCGGCGGTGTTCATTCCCGAGGCCAAGCGGCTGAACGTGCTGCTCAAGGATTTCCGCAACAACCGCAACCACATGGCCATCGTTGTCGACGAATACGGCGGCGTCGCCGGCCTCGTGACGATCGAGGACGTGATGGAGCAGATCGTCGGCGATATCGAAGACGAATACGACTACGACGAAACCGAAGACAACATCATCGTCGACCGGCGCGGCTACTGGCGCGTCAAGGGCCTGACCGAGATCGCCGACCTCAACGAGGAAATCGGCAGCACGTTCTCGGATGCCGAATTCGACACCGTCGCCGGCCTCGTCACCCAACATTTCGGCCACGTACCCAAACGCGGTGAAGCGGTCGAATTCGACGGTTTCCGCTTCCAGATCGTCCGCGCCGACAGCCGTCGCGTGCATTCGGTGCTGATCGAGAAACGCGAAGCCGTGGCCGAGGAAGAATCCAGCTGATGCTCAAGAACAGACTCGCCGGTCTGCTTGCACTGGCCGCCTGCGGGGCGGCCAGCGTGTTTTCGTTCGCGCCGCTCTATCTCGGCTTGCTGATGCCGCTGTCGCTGGCCGGCTGGCTGTATGGCGCATCGCGCGCCGGTTCGCCACGCGCCGCGGCCCTGGCCGGCTTTGCCTGGGGACTGGGTTATTTCGTCGCCAACGTCTACTGGATCTACATCAGCCTGCACACCTTCGGCGGCATGCCCGGCTGGATGGCAGCAGGCTGCACGCTGCTGTTCGGCGCCTATCTGGCGCTGTTCCCGGCGCTGGCGGCCGGGCTGGGCCGACGCCTGCCCTGCCCCGAAGCGCTACGCCTGCCGCTGCTGCTGCCGACGCTGTTCTGCGCCAGCGAATGGCTGCGCGGCACACTGTTCACCGGTTTCCCGTGGGCCGAGATCGGCACCTCGCAAATTCCGTCCTGGCCGCTGGCTGGCTACGCGCCGGTACTGGGCACCTATGGCGTCGGCTGGCTCTTGCTGGTCGGCACCGGCGTACTGGTGGCGCAATGGCGCTCGCCGCAGCGCTGGGGCGCTGTCGCGGCACTGTGGCTGGCCGGCTGGGGGCTACTGAACGTCAGTTGGACCACACCGGTCGGCCAGCCGGTCAAGGTGAGCCTGGCGCAAAGCAATATCGCCCAGGACATGAAATGGGATGCCACGCATTACATCAACAACCTGCGCGTCAATCTTCAGCAGGTTCGGCAGGCCCGCGGCGACATCGTCGTGCTGCCGGAAACGGCGATTCCGGCCTTCCTCGCCGACGTGCCACCCTGGTATCTGGACACGCTGCGTGACGCGGCCGGTGGCCGCGCGCTGGTGCTCGGCGTGCCGCTGCAAGGCAAGGCGGCCAATGCGTACTACAACGGCGCCATGGTGCTGACCGACCCAAGCCAGCCGGTTTACAAAAAACAGCATCTGGTGCCGTTCGGCGAATTCGTTCCGGCACCCTGGCTGTTCGGCTGGATGTACCGCTTCCTCGACATGCCGTTATCGGGCTTCTCGCGCGGCGCGGTCAAGCAACCGCCGTTCGTCATCGGTCCGACCCGGCTGGCCGCAAACATCTGCTACGAGGACGTCTTCGGCAGCGAAATCGCCCAGGCGCTGCCCGAGGCCACGATGCTGGTGAACTTCAGCAATCTGGCGTGGTTTGACGGTTCGTGGGCCGCCGAGCAGCAACTGCAGATGTCGCAGGCGCGCGCACTCGAGACCGGCCGTTACATGCTGCGCTCGACCAATACCGGTGCGACCGCCATTGTCGATGAGCGTGGCCAGGTTCGGGCGCGTCTGCCGCAACGGGAACGCGCGGTGCTGGAAGGTCAGGCTGTCAACCAAACCGGCCTGACACCTTACGGCCGCTGGCAAAACACGCCGATTCTGCTGATCTGGGTGTTGACCCTGCTGGCATTGGTCTGGATTGGTGTTCGTCGGCAATCTGTCGCAAATTCTTTCTAGAAAAGAAAGCAAATCACTTACTGAATAGGGCGTACTTTTTAGCCATTCGCCCTTGCCTCAATTCAGGTTTTTCACAAACCGTCTGACGTGCGGCAGGCAGACCGGCCCTGCCCATGCCGCTCGTCGTTCCACCGCGAGAATGCAGGACCCGGCACGGCTATTTCCTTGATTTAGCAGGGGGGCTCACCCATTCTTTGGGAACATCCAGTTAGTAATAAGTACCTGAAGTCGCACTGCAGTCCAGACCGAGAATGACGGTGTATCGCCACGCCGCCTTCCCGGCACGGCGATGCGCCTTGCCCTGAGCAAGCTGCATTTTGCTTACGGACTGCGTACGGACTACAGGACTAGGGAGATCACGGTGAACTCGCGCGCCCTGCTGCTTTACAGCAGCGAGCCGGACCGCTCGCATCCGGCACCGCTGCCCGACGTCATCCCTGGCTGGCAATGGGCCATTGCCACGACATCGGTCAGCGCCCACCATCAGATTCACCACCACAATATTCAGGTTGGTGTGATCCATCTGGCGTCCGACATGCCGGTGCCGTTCGAACAGCTCGAAACCCTGACCGCCAGCCATCCACAAATCGAATGGGTCGTCGCCGCACCGGCGGATGTCCTGACTTCGATCGACGTGGGCCGATTCATTGCCCACACCTGCTTTGACTACCACACCCTGCCCGCCGACCTTGATCGGCTGGCCCTGACCCTGGGGCATGCCTGGGGGCGTGCGCAAATGCGCGAGCGTTGCCGGGACACCACCCGCCCCGGGCAGTTCGGCATGGTCGGCGAATCACTGCCGATGCAGCGGCTGTACGCCAACCTGGAAAAAATCAGCAATAGCGATGCCCCGGTACTGGTGCAGGGCGAAAGCGGCACCGGCAAGGAACTCGTCGCGCGGGCAATCCATCGCCATTCGGCGAGAGCGCAGCAGCCCTACATTGCCGTCAATTGCGGCGCCATTCCGGTCAATCTGATCCAGTCCGAGCTGTTCGGCTACGAGAAAGGCGCGTTTACCGGTGCCAACCAACGCAAGATCGGCCTGATCGAATCGGCCAACGGCGGCACGGTTTTCCTCGACGAGATCGGCGATCTGCCGTTCGAATCACAGGTCATGCTGCTGCGCTTCTTGCAGGAACACTGCATCGAGCGGGTGGGCGGACACACGCCGATCAACGTCGACGTCCGCGTTATTGCCGCGACACACGTCAACCTTGAACTGGCCGTGGCGGCACGCAGCTTCCGCGAAGACCTTTTCTATCGCCTCAACGTCTTGCGCGTTACCGTGCCGCCGCTACGCGAACGGCTCGACGACGTCGATCTGCTGGCCGACTGGTGCTTCGAAGTCTTCTCGAGCGAGAAAAACGCACACGTGCAAGGCTTCAGCCTGCGCGCCAAGCAGGCCATGTCGCGCTATGGCTGGCCCGGCAATGTCCGCGAGCTGATCAACCGCGTGCGGCGCGCCATGGTCATGAGCGAAAACCGCCTGATCACCGCCGAGGACCTGCTGCTGGACGGGCCGATTCTGGAGGCCACCAGCGGTGCCTCGCTCGGTCAGGCACGCGACCAGGTCGAACGCGACCTGATCGAACACACGCTGCAGGTCAACAAACAAAACATCACCGAAACCGCCCGACAGCTCGGCCTGTCCCGCTCAACACTTTACCGTTTGATCAACAAACTAGAACTCAAACAGTAGCCGGCCGGCAATGCTCCCGGTGCGGGGGCTGGGTCTAGCCGCTTCGATCCTTGGAGAGGAGAACACGATGCGTCATCGACTCAAACCCATCGCGCTGGCGGGCCTGTCCGTCGGCCTGTCACTGGCGGGCGCCGCCTACGCCGCCGAGCCGGAACCCGAAAGCGCCTTGCCCAACGAGGCCGCCGTCACGTCGACGCCGCTGGTCGCGGCACCGGTGATCGAGGCGACCCCGGTCGTCGACGCGGCGACTCCGGCTACCGAGCAATTGGCCGAAGCGGCGGTGCCACAGCAGGTTCAGGCTGAAACACCCGCCGATGCGCCGGCTGCCGCGATGGTCGCCGAGTCCGCCGCTGAGCCAACGGGCGCCGCCGAGCCAGCCCCGCAAGCGCCACAGGCTGCGACCGAAGCGCCCCAGAATGCTGAAGCAACGGCGCAGGATGTCCCTGTGGCAACGCCCCCGCAGGCGGACGCCAGCGCGCCACCGAGCGAGCCGCCGACCACCAAACCGTCGCAGCAACCGACGATGACCTTGCAAGAAGCCGCCGAGATCCTCGCCCCCGGCGTGCTGACACCGAAGGGTACCTTCGTGCTGGACCCCTCGATCCAGTACTCGTACACCAACGGCAGTCGCGTCGCACTGGTGGGCTACACGGTCATTCCCGCGGTCACGGTCGGGCTGATCGATATCCGCCAGGAAAACCGCTCAAGCTGGACCGCCGCACTCACCGGCCGCTATGGCTTGACCAACCGGACCGAGATCGAAATTCGCGTCCCTTATGTCTACTCGTCGGACGAATCGCAGGATCGGCCTTTCCTGAGCGGCTCGATCGATCCGGAGGTCTTCAATACCGAAGGCAAAGGCATCAGCGACGTGGAAATGGCGTTGCGTTACCAGTTGAACCAGCCCCCTGCTGGCAGTCCGTATTACGTTGCTGCGCTGCGGGCCAAATCCGATACCGGCAAGGGCACCTTCGACGTGCCGTACGACATCAAGACCGGCCTGGCGACCGAACTCCCCACCGGCTCCGGCTTCTGGGGGCTGCAGGGCACGCTGTCGGCGATCGTGCCGTCCGATCCGGCGGTGTTCTTCGGCAGCTTCAGCTACATGTGGAACATCAAACGCGATGTCGACAAGCTGATTGCCTATCGCGTACCGGACACCACCTCCTTGTTGCCGAACCAGTTCACGATCAAGGAGGAGCATATCGGCGAAGTCGACCCGGGCGATGTATACGAGATCGCCTTCGGTATGGGCTTCGGCATCAACGAACGCAGCTCGTTCAGCCTGGCCTACGACCACAGCCTCATCACCAAGACCAAGGTCAACGGCGAGATTCCGACCGGTTCGACCAACGTCCAGGTCGGCATCCTGCAGCTCGGCTGGTCGTACCGGCTCAGCCCCACCATGACCGCCAACCTGACCCTTGGCGTTGGCACCACCGATTACGCGCCCGATGTACAGCTGACCTTCCGGCTGCCGATCACCTTCTAGCGATCCCGAAATAAAACAGGGTGGGCCCTATTGGCCCACCCTGTTTTTCTTCCAACGTTATGCAGAATCAACGGCTTCCGCGCACCAGACCGGCATTCAGCGACTCCATCACGCGATTGCTCAGCGCTTGCGAGAAGGAGCTCGTCGACACGCTCAGCACGGTGCTGGCCTGGATGATGCGATTGTCGACACTGTTCTGAATCACCTGCACCGGCAGCACGTTGTTGGGAACGCTGATCAGCGTCACATTGGTGGCACCGTTAGTGGCGCCGCTCATCGCACCGCTCGGCGTCAACGTCAGCGTGCCTGCGGCCGTCGGCACCGGGACGACGATCTGAACCGGCGCATTGCCTGGCTGGCCGGCAATCAAGCCCGCCCCGGCCAGTGAGTTGGTCACCGACGCGGCAATGTTGTTGCCGAGATTGCTCCATTTCAGCGTCGTGGCCGCCAGGATTTGCCCATCGATCGACACCGTCCGCTCAATGGCGAACGACACCGACAAACTGCTGCCGACGTCGGCACCCGCACGGATTTCGGTCAACTGGCTGGCGTCGATCCGGCTGGCGTCGGCCAAGACGATCCGGTCGGCATCCGGCGCGGTATTCGTCGCCACCGGGACCGGCTGCGTTTCGAGCGAAAGCTGCTGGTCGACCTGCAAGGCCGGTGCATCAGCGACCGGCTGATACTGCGGGAATGCCGTCTGGACAATGGCTGCATCACCTGAGGGCGATGGCAACGCATCGTCGGCCCAACCGCTGTGTGCCACCAGCGTAATCAGGCACAGCGTCGCGGCATGGGTCCGGGTAGGTACACGTTTCATGAGTCACCCCATTGTGGGTCGCTGCGCTGCCACGCCCTCGGACACCGCCCAGAGACTAGAAGCGGAAATCGTTGGGGCCGGGTAGGTGCAGGCTGAAATTGGCGAGATTGGGCGCAAAGACGCCGGACGCTGCCGGCCCTTTGGTGACCGCGCTCCAATCGGCCACAGTATTGAAACCTTTCTGTCCGACGCTCTTGCTATCGAGGATCAGAAACGCAATCTGTCCCCACATCCTTTCAAATGCCGGTCGCGTATACGACTTGACGCCCACCGCCGGGTCCCCGACCAAGACCCACTCATCCGAAATACCCTTGATCACGACAAAGTGCCGGTAACCGCCCAAGTCCAGCACAACGATTGCCGGTACACCCACGCTGGCCAAATCGCTGAGGGACATCTTGAAGCCGTTGGCCTCGAAGCCCTTGGCCTCCAGATAAGCTTTCATGTCGGCCATCGAGAAGCCGTACTTCTGGATCAGATCCTGATTGCCGTGCTCGTACATGCCCTTGAACACCTGGGTTTCATCGGTCGGAACCCCATAGTGGTAGTGCAACAGCGTGGCCAGCGCGGCCGAACCGCAGCTGAAATCGTATTTCTGGCGGACTGTATTGATAAAGGCCCGCTCCTTGAACGTCGTGACGTTGACGCTGAAGCTGTCGAACGGCCCGGCCACCACCTCCATCGGCGCGGCTCCGGCAGCCATCGCGATACTGCCCAGCACCCCGGCCGCGATCATCCTTCCCACGTAGCGCATACACCCTCTCCCCGCACGGTCCTTCAGGTCTTACTGCACTGCGACATTCAGGATGGTCGAATTCTGGATCATCACCGAATTACCGGTGTTCTGGATCACGGTGCCGATACCGTTCATGCCCGCCAGCGCACCCGCGCCCAGGGTATTGGCCCCTGAAGCCACGTTTTCCAGCGCACTGACGACGCTGCCGGTTTGGGCCGCAATATTGGCCGACGTCATCGAATCTTTCAGTTGGACCCCAGCCACGCCAGCCGTGCCCTGCAAGGTGGCCAGATCGTCTGAAGTCACCACGGCGTAGGTCGTCGGCAGAATCAGACGATCGCCACCGTCCTTCTGCGTCTCGCCGCCCGGCAATCCTGCGGCAAATGCGCCGCTTGCGGCAGCCAGCGCCCACAGTACTGCGATTGCATTCATTGCTTTCATCACAACCCCCACATGGCAAAGGCGAAAATCGCCGCAGGTTCGTTCCACCCTTGCGTGCATATCGGATGATCGGGCCAGAGCCCTCGCTGCTAACGCAGCGACTGCACGTTGGCGCCGACACTGATCGACTGCTGGATCAGTGCGTTGTTGCCGGTATTGGCCGACACCACCCCGAAACCGTTGACGTTCACACCACTGATGTCGGTATTGCCCGACGTCATCACCGGCACTGCCAGATGCTGTCCCGGCGCCCCGCCCGATGCGCTGACGGTCCCCAGCTGATTGATGTTGATTGCGTTCGAGCTGGTGTTGATATCGATCCGGTTGTTTTCCACCTTGCCAGCCGGTTGTTCGGCCATCGCCAAGGCCGACACCAAGGCAAGACCAAGTGCAATTCTGAGCATTGCCCCCTCCTGTCCGTATTGACCGGGCCCCGGCGCAAGCCGATGCGCGGCCTGGTTGGAGTAACCGGGGTTCCGACTGCGAACCCCGGCCAGCTCAATTCAACTCAACAGTCCCCGATTACGGCAGAATGCTGGCGTTGATTTGCACGTTGTTTTGTTGCTGTTGCAGCGAACCCAGACCGGCGTTGTTTTGCAATGCGCCGATACCGTTGATCGCGACGCCCTGCAGATTGGCTGCACCGGAGGTCAGCGACACGACCGACAGGCCAGCACCGGCACCACCGGATGCATTGCTGCCAGCACCGCCACCGTCACCGCCAAGACCTGCGCCCAAGCCCAGACCCAGCAGTGCGCCAAGGCCCACACCCACACCAGCACCGCCGCCACCGCCGCCAGCACCGCTACCTGCATCACCGCCACCGCTCTTATTGCTCGATCCCATTACCGGGAAGGCCAGCGACGCACCATACTGATCGGCATTGAGCTTGTTGGTGCTCGTTGTCTTGCTGATGGTGGTAGTGGTGGTGTTGAACGAATCGATCGTCTTGTTCGACGTATTGCCGACGTCCTTCCACGATGCAGCCGTCGCGCCGTTGTTGGCCGAAACGCTACCGTTCTTCGCCGAGCTGTTGGACTCGTCATGGCTATCGACTTTGGTCTTCACGTCGATATCGGTCTTGGTGGTGTTCTTCGTGTAGGTCTTGGTGCTGGTCTTGTTGTGAGAATCGGTCTTCGTACTGGTCTTGTTGTACGAATCGGTGGTCTTGGTCGTCTTGGTCATGTCGTGCGAATCGTTCGAGACCGCAACACTACCGTCGTCCGCTGCAGCGCTACCGAACACCGGAATCTGCGCCGTGTTGTTCGAATTGTCATTGCCACTCGGGAACGCCCAGGCACCTGCAGCACCAAAGGCCATTGTCAGTCCAGCGATGATTGCTAGCTTTTTCATCACATTATCTCCTCAGACACGTGATCCCTTACGGGAAGAGTGCGCCCGATCCGTCGGGCACAGTCTTGACATTGCAACAGCCGTGCCAGCCCAACAAAAACAATTCAACCAATTGAATTAAAAAGGAATTTTTACAACAATCGCGCGCAGCAGACGACGACGATACCCGGAGGACATGTTTCAGATCTGAAACATCAACCCG